>JAYTXC010000249.1:0-4290 GCA_043743145.1 Rhodospirillales bacterium | reverse complement strand
CGTGGCATGGATGACGACGTTATCCTCGATCGCCGTCCGCGCGCCGATGCGCACGGCGCCGTAATCCGCCCGAACGACGACGCCGAACCAGATCGACGCATCCTCACCGACGACGACATCGCCTACTAAAACGGCCGTCGGCGCGACGAACGCGGAGGCCGAAACGCGCGGCGTCTTGCCTCGATACTCAATGAACATAGATGCAAAGCTCCCTCATCGTCGATGTAAAGCCTTGGCCCTATCGTAACACTCCACGAGCAAAGATTCGTTACCAACACGGGAATTGCGAGCACGTGTGTGAAGTCGCACGTGGAGCTTTCCCAAATGCAAAAGGACGTCATCATTTGAGATCATTACGCGTATCGACCGCGCTCGTTGCCGCGCTCGCCGTTACCTTGCCATCCGCCATTCCGCAAGCGAGCGCCGCTGCCGATGGCCCGATCAAAATCGCCGTCATTACCGACATGTCGGGCGTGTATGCGGCGCTCGCCGGCCGTGGTGCGGTCGAAGCGACGAAGATGGCCGTCGAGGATTTCGGCGGCTCGGTTCTGGGGCGCAAAATCGAAGTCGACACTGTCGATCACCGCAACAACGGTCCCGAAGCCGCAACCAAAGCGCGCGAAGAATACGATGGCGGCGCCGAACTCGCGCTCGACATGACGAACTCGGCAACCGCGCTTGCCGTCGCCGCGGTCGCAAAAGAGAAGCACAAGCTCGCGATCGTTACGGGTGCGGGATCGTCGGCCGTCACCGGAACCGCGTGCAACCGGTACACGTATCACTACGCATACGACACGTACGCGCTCGCGTCTTCAACGGGGCGCAACGTCGCGCGTGCCGGTGGTAAAACGTGGTATGGCATCGTCCCGAACTATGCGTTTGGCGCGCAGATGCTCACCGATTTTACGGCCAACATCAAACCGGAGGGTGGCAGCTTCATCCATTCCGACCTCATCCCGCTCGGCAACACGGACTTTTCGTCGTATCTGCTCGCCGCAAAGAATGCGAAGCCCGACGTGCTCGGCGTGCTCAACGCCGGTGCCGATACGGTCAACACGATGAAGGGCGTCAAACAGTTCGGGCTCGACAAAGTCATGAAGATCGCCATCGGCCTGCTCTTCCTTTCCGATGTCGACGCGCTGCCCGACGTCTTCTCGGGATCGCGCATTACCACGTCGTGGTACTGGAACCAAGATAAAGCCGCGCGGTCGTGGGCGGATCGCTACACGAAGCGCGTTGGCGGTGGACTCCGTCCAACCGATATTCAGGCAGCCGACTATTCGGCGACGACCCAATGGCTCAATGCGGTCAAGGCCGTGGGCTCCGTTGAAGCCGATAAAGTGCAAGCCTATCTCGACGGGCGTTCGTTTAACGACTTCTACGCGAAGGCCGGCGAATGGCGCGCACGCGATCATCGTGTGACGCACGAAATGTACGTCGTCGATGTGCTCGACAAGAGCAAGATCAAAGAACCGCACGCATGGTTCAAAGTCGTCCAGACGATTCCGCCGAGCCGCGCGTTCCGTCCGGAATCGCAATCGCTCTGCAAGAAAGACTGGTAGTACCGAAACACGAGCGAGCCGAGGCGAAATCGTCGGCTCGCTCTTCGCACTCCCGCCCCTTCCTTAGCGATCGGAGCCCGCGTTCGTGAGTCCCGAATACCTCATCACCCAAATTTTCAACGGTCTCGTGAACGGCGGCTTCTACGCGTTGCTCGCGCTCGGACTTTCGATTATTTTTGGAATGTTGCGGATCGTCAATTTCGCGCACGGCGCGATGTATATGCTCGGCGCGTTCGTGGCGTATTACGGTGCGCAGACCTTGCATATGCCGTTCTTCGTGGCGCTCATCGTCGCGCCGATCGTCATCGGATGCTTTGGGTTGGTGTTGGAGACGACGCTGTTGCGGCGGCTTTACGAACTGGATCCGCTCTACAACTTGCTCTTTACGTTTGCCGCCGTGCTCATCATCGAGGATGCCATGCGTCTCGCGGCGGGCGCGCTCGGATCGCCCTACGAAACGCCCGCCTTGCTCGCAGGCGCAACGAACCTCGGTTTCGCGCAATACCCGACGTACCGGCTCTTCGTGATCGTCGTCTGCATCGTCGTTTGCGTGGCCGTCTATTTTATCGTCGAACGTTCGCCGCTTGGTGCGCGCATTCGCGCGGCGACGGAGAAGCCCGAACTCACGCGCGCGTTTGGAATTAATACGAGCCGACTCGTGAGCGGCGTTTTCGCGTGCGGCGTCGCGCTCGCGGGCTTCGCGGGCGTTCTCGCCGCGCCCAATACGAACGTGACCCCGACGATGGGCGATGCGATCATCATCAACACGTTTGCGATCGTGGTGATCGGTGGGCTCGGCTCGATTCTCGGCAGCGTCGTCGCGGGCTTCGCGCTCGGCGTGATCGCGGCCGTTGGTGCGGTGCTCTATCCGCCGATCGCAAACACGCTGATCTTCGTCGTGATGGTGCTCGTGATTCTCTTCAAGCCGACCGGGCTTTTCGGCACGACCGAGCGGACCGCGTAGATGGCGCTCGCACTCATCGAGGGTCGCCGCGGGCTCGCGGTCGGCGCGGCACTGCTGGCGCTCGGGCTCGTGTTGCCGTTTTTACCTGGCGTCTATGTCGTCTTCGCCATCGATCTGCTGTGTTTTGCGCTCGTTGCGGTCGCCTTTGATATGCTGCTCGGCTTTACGGGGCTGCTTTCGTTCGGGCACGCGCTCTTCTGGGGCGGCTCGGGTTATCTCGCGACGATCGCGATCGCGCACGGGGTCACGTCGTTTCCGCTCGCGGTGCTCTGTGGTGTAACGTACGCGGCCGTGCTCTCGCTCGCCGTTGGGGCGCTCGCCGTGCGGCGCAGCGGGATTTACTTCGCGATGATCACGCTTGCGATCGGGCAGATCCAGTATTTTCTCGCGTTCCAACTCGTCGATCTCACGGGGGGCGAGAACGGCCTCCAAGTCGGCACGCGCGGCACGATCTTCGGCCTTCCGCTCAATAACGATCACGTCTATTATTTTCTCGTGCTTGCAATCGTGGCTGCCACGACGGCGCTCGCCGTGCGCATCGTCACGTCGCCCTTCGGCGCCGTGCTCGCAGCGATGCGTGAGAACGAGAATCGCGCGAAGAGTGTCGGGTACGATACCGACCGGTTCAAGCTTGCGGCGTTCGTGATGTCGGGAACGATGGCGGGTCTGGCGGGCGCGCTCTACTCCATCGGAAATCGGCTCTCGGGGCTCGACGGCGTCGACTGGCATACGTCGGGGGCGATCGTGATCATGACGATTCTCGGTGGTATCGGCACGATCTATGGCCCGATCGTCGGGGCCGCGGTATATGAATCGCTCGACTTTTTCGTCTCGAAAACGCCGATTGGTGATAAGACGAATATCGTGATGGGTCTCGTCTTCGCGATCGTCATTCTCGTCGCGCGACGTGGCATCGTCGGTGAAATCTTGCACCGCCTCTTCGCGCGGGCGCCGATCGTCGAGGATGAAGAACCCGCCGACGTCAAGCTCGCAAGCGCGAGCTAAACGCCGAGGTGCGCGAGGAGATCGCTCTCGCGCGCGATCGCTTCGGCGTTGGTCATCGTCTCGATGATACGGCCATGAACCATCAGATTATGGCGGTCGGCGACGCGCGTCGCGAAGCGCATATTCTGCTCGACGAGTAAGATCGTGACGCCCGTCTTCTTGATCTCGAGGATGAGATCGCCGATCGCGTTGACGATGACGGGCGCGAGCCCCTCGGTCGGTTCGTCGAGCAGAATCAATTTCGCGCCACTGCGTAAAACGCGGGCGATAGCGAGCATCTGTTGCTCGCCGCCCGAGAGCGTCGTACCCATTGCGGCGCCGCGTTCTTTCAGGATTGGGAAGAGCGCATGGATACGCTCGAGCGACCACGCCGCGTCGCTGACGACAGGCGGAAGCGCGAGGTTCTCAGCGACCGTGAGCGTGGCGTAGATCCCGCGCTCTTCCGGCACGAAGCCGATGCCCTTGCGCGCGATCTTGTCGGAGGTCAGGCCGATGATCGGCGTGCCCTCAAAGGTGATCGAGCCGGAGCGCTTGCGCACGATACCCATGATCGATTTGAGCGTCGTCGTCTTGCCCGCGCCGTTGCGACCGACGAGTGTGACGACTTCGCCGCGCCGGACGTCGAGATCGACGCCGCGCAAGACGTGACTCTCATCGTAGTAGGCGTTGAGGCCGCGCGTCTCGAGCATCGTTTCCGCGTTCATCGATTCGACACGTTCGGGCGCGCTAGGCGTGAACGCCTGCGCCTCCGCCGAGGTA
>JAYTXC010000248.1:0-2483 GCA_043743145.1 Rhodospirillales bacterium | reverse complement strand
AACGCAAACGCGTCGTTTCGATCGGCGTCCCGCTTCGCATCTTCGGCATACCCACGTTCGCACGTATCTTCCGCCACGTGACCGTCGAGATCGATGCGGTCTCGGTAAAAACGGCATTCACGCCGCGATTCGAGCACGCCCTCAATATCACGTGGCATGCATCGAAGGGGAACGCGTTTCCCACCCTTCGCGGCGTGCTTACCGCGCGCGCGCGTTCGACCCACGCGACATTGCATTTCTCCGGATCGTACGCACCACCGTTTGGCGTCGCCGGACGCTTTTTCGACCGCATCGTCGGCCGGATCATCGCGCGTATTTCAATCGAAACGCTCCTCCACGATATCAAACGTTCCATCGAGAGCATCAACATCGAGGAACATCGCGAGGCGTCGTTCGCAGCCTTCGAATCGAATCGCCGCGGTTCGCATGGCCAACGCTCGTACGGCGTTCCGTTACACGGAAGCGTCGCTGTCCGACGCGACGGTAGCTACGTTGCGTGCTCGGTATCACTCGAAGGTGAAGCACCGGACTTCGATGCCCTCGCGCCAGGCGAGTACGCGCTCAGCAACACGTGTGTCGAGACGCTGCTGCACGAACTCGCGAAGACCGATCTGCATCTCGTCCCGAAAAATACCGCGCTCTAGTCGACGATCACGATAATGCCGCGAACTCGGCATCGGTGAAAGCAATTTTCGTCGATTCCAGATTTGCATCGAAGTGTGCGAGCGACGAGGTTCCCGCAATCGGGAGCATCATCGGCGACCGCGCGAGAAGCCATGCAATTGCGACTTGCATGTCGGTGACGCCGTGCGCGTTTGCCACGCGCTCGATCGCATCGTGTTTGAGTGCGCTGCCACCGCCGAGTGGAAACCACGGCAAGAACGCGACGTAATCACGCTCGCATGCGATTAAGAGATCTTCCGAGCTTCGGTCGACGATGTTGTAGAGATTTTGCACAGAAGCGATCGTCGCCGTTTTCTTGCATCGTTCGTATTCCGCGACGCTGGTCTGCGAGATCCCGATGTGCTTGATCTTGCCTTCGCGTTGGAGATCGACGAGAACGCCGAGCGATTCTTCGACGGGCACCTTCGGGTCGATCCGATGGAGTTGGTACAGGTCGATACATTCAAGCTTCAAGCGCTTGAGGCTCGCTTCGCAGCACGCACGCAAACGCTCGGGCCGCGCGTCGATCGGCCATTCGCCGGGTCCGGTCCGCACGAGCGCACCTTTTGTCGCGATAACGAGACCGGCGGGATACGGATGCAGCGCTTCGGCAATGAGCTCTTCACTCACATCGGGACCATACGAATCTGCCGTATCGATGAAGTCGACGCCGCTCGCGACGACATGTCGTAGGAGTGCGATTGCCGCGGCGCGGTCGGGTGGTGGCCCCCAGATGCCTTTGCCGGTGATGCGCATCGCGCCAAAGCCGAAGCGGCGGACCGTGAGATCCCCGCCGATCGTGATCGTGCCGCCCAGTGGGAGCGGAGCGATGGGTGAATCGAGACGCATGGGCCTAACCTTTCGCGTAGTGCGCGATGCCATTACCGAAGGAGCAATTCGCCGCGAAGTTCTGATGCAACACGATGAGGATGTCCTGCGGCCGAACAACGGTCTTCGACAGATCTGGCTCTTTCGGTGATACCTTCGCCGCTGTCGCAATTCGACGCAAGCGAGAAACGCATTGCGAATCGCTCTGCATCGCTTTTCACGTCATACTGGACGATCTTGTGCAGCATCGTCTTCACCGATTCCGGCGTCTCGATGTACGGTCTTACCCTGTCACAATTGCCGGCCCGCACAACGTATGGGACGTCGGTGCTCTCGGCACTTATGATCGCCGGCAGACGAATCGGACCGCCGGGCTTTTGCGTTCGAATCTTGTCTTCGTTTTCGACGGAGACCTCGATTGCCCGTGAGGTCACGTTGATCGCCTTTTTCCGCGTGCCGCGGCCGCTTTTGACTTCAACGGTGTCGCGCGCCGTTACCCAAATATCGGAAAGGAGCCGGATCCGTCGCGCTTCTGCGCGCTTTTTTCCTGGTCGTAAATCACTCTTACGATGGCGTCTAAGGCCTCGGAAACTCAGCGAATCGTTAACGTGGATACGTACTTTTTCGAGCGGACTTTCGTTTATGAGACATCGCGCCATGACGTAGAGCAACGTCTGAGCGGCTTCGTCGCCGCCGACTTGAATCACGAGATTCCCAACTTCTTCTGCATTTACGGCGGCGGGAACGCGCGGATCTCCGATCGGTACGTACGTGCGGTACGTATCGCCGTAATAAAACGAGCCGTCTTCCGTTCGACGCCATGCTGACGGTTCGTCAATCAGAGCGTCAACGGCGGTTTCCGAGGCATTACCGGCCAGATATGGCAACGCCGTCGTTTCCGCCGGCTTCCGGTTGGCGAGCGAAGGTGCACCGGGCGCTGTGGACTCCGTGGTCGTCATAACCGTCGGTGACGAACGCTACTTTCCGTCGGG
>JAYTXC010000247.1:0-1983 GCA_043743145.1 Rhodospirillales bacterium | reverse complement strand
CAACGCCTTGGCGAACTCGCGCTCTCACAGAATAAAAAGAACGACGGTCTCGGGTATTTCAAGCGCCTCTCAGAAGTGCAAGGAAACGACCCGAGCATTTGGGCGACGCTCGGCCAAGTCTACGCGCAAAACGCCGATTATACGAAGGCGCGCGATTCGTTCCGGCACAGCTTCGAACTCGCCCGCACGCCCCAGGCGCTCGCGGGCCTCGGTACGGCCGACTTGCAACTGCGCAATTACAAAGAGTGCAGCCAAGTCTTTACCGCGCTCGACAAAAACGCGCCGGATTTCATGAAATCGAATCCGCAATTGCTATACGTGTACGGCAAGTGCTCGGCGAGCAACGGCGATCGCGATTCGGCACGTACGGCATATACGCGCTTCAAAACGTTCGTAAAGCCCGGTTCGCCGCTGGCGAGCGAACTCGATCGTGCGATCGCGAGCTTGGGCGGGCCGTCGCCCGCCAAAAAGCCGACGCCGCAAAAATCGGCCGCTCCGAAAAAGTAAGCGCGCGCGAGATGATCGTGGTCTACGACGACCTCTACACGGAGCATCTGCGCGGGCTCGATCATCCCGAATCGCCCGATCGCGTCGCGCACGTCGCGGCACATCTCACGCGCGTGCATCTCTTCGGCCAACGCACCTCCGCCCGTGATGCGACCGATGCGGAACTCGAGCGCGTCCATCCGCACGCGTATCTCGAGCGCGTGAAACGCGATGTTGCGACCGTCGGTCCACAAGCGGGCTATCTCTCGACGGGCGATACGGTGATCGATTCGTCCTCGCTCGACGTCGCGCGCCGGGCGGCGGGCGGTGCGATCGCCGCGATGGAGAGCGCCGTTGCGGGCGAAACCGCCGCGTTCGCGCTCGTGCGGCCGCCGGGACATCATGCCGAACCCGCACGCGGGATGGGCTTTTGTGTTTTCGGCAACGCGGCCGTTGCCGCGCGCGCGTACGTCGATACGTATGGCGGTCGCGCCCTCGTCGTCGACTTCGATTACCATCACGGGAACGGCACGCAGGCGACCGCCCACGACGGGGTGTCGTTCGTCTCGACACACGCGTTCCCGGCCTATCCCGGAACGGGTGGCGCGAACGAGCAACGTTTCGATCCCGGTGGCGCCATCGTCAACGTGCCGCTGCCGCCGCATTCGTATGGGACGGAAGCATTTGTCGCGACGTGGCAACGGCTTCTGCCTGCAGTTGCGGCACGCGTGCGCCCCGATTTTATCGTCGTTAGCGCAGGCTACGATTTTGCCGCGGGCGATCCCGTCGGCGATCTCGGCGTCGACGCGCGCATTGCGGCGCGATCGCTCGCGATGTTGATTCGGAGCGTCGCAGCCGAGTACGCACGCGGTCGCGTCGCCTACGTGCTCGAAGGCGGCTACGATATCAACACGCTCGCGCTCGCGGTCGAAGAAACCGTGCGCGTCCACGATGCGCGTGCCGACGGATTGGAGTTCGCCGATGCGACGTCGATCCCGATGCGGCAACGCGCGATCGTCGACGCCGTGGATGCATGGGCACCGTAGTTTTTCTCGTTCGCCTCGCCCTCGGGCTCTTGCTCCTGATTGCGGGCGTCTTGAAAGCTCATGACGGGCCGATGGCAACCGCGACGTCGATTGCGGGCTATCGGATCCTCCCGCCAACCGTCGTCGCGCCGCTCGGCGTCGCGCTTCCGTACATCGAGATTCTTCTCGGCGGGTATCTGGTGCTCGGCTTCTTGACACGCATTGCAGCGACCGTGGCGGCCGTGCAATTCGGCGTTTTCTCCCTTGCGATCGCCTCGCTCGTCGTGCGCCATATCGCATCCGACTGCGGCTGCTTTGGCTCGACGATCGCAACGCCGCCCTCTTGGTGGCATGTTGCGGTCGACGTTGCGCTCGTTGCCGCGGCGGCCTTTGTCGCGCGTGGCGCTCCCGGCTCGTACGCCCTCGACCGGGCACTGGGAACGGGCGGTACGGCCGTGCTCCAGCGCGAAAC
>JAYTXC010000246.1:0-6125 GCA_043743145.1 Rhodospirillales bacterium | reverse complement strand
ATTGTATTTGATGTAGCTGTTCGTGTACGCGAACGCGAGACGTGCCGAAAGTCCGTCGCGAGCGAAGTCGCCCTTGTCGAGTTCGAGTTCGACACCACGCGAAGTCTGGTTTCCGACGTTGAGGCCGGAGACGAAATTGGTCGCACGGTTGAGGAAGAACTGCTGCGTTTGATTCTGCGTTTGGCGCAAGAACGGCGTCAGCTTGATCGAGATCTGTTGCGGAAATTGATGCTCGATCGAGAAGTCGTAATTGTTCGATGCCGCCGGCGGAATCGGGTGACTCGGCGTGGTGAAACCGTACTGCTGGAAGCCATAGACGCCGTAGAGTTGCGCCGGCGCATTTTGTTGCGCGACGTTGTATTGCTCGAAGGCACTGTTCGGTGGCTGGCCATAACGGCCGTACGAACCACGGATGACGGTCGACGGATCGATCGCATACGTGAAGCCGAGTCGCGGCTGGAAGACGTCGTAGGTCTGCGTGGTCTTGCCGGACGGATTCGTGAACGGCGCCGCAACATAGCCCGTGGGGCACGCTGCGTCGGAGCTTGCGAGGCCGAGGCCGTAGACCTTATTGGTGATTGCCTGCGTCGTGCTGTTGAGGCAATTGTCGCGATCGTAGGCGTTGTAGAGGAACTTACGCGCCGCGGTGCCTGTGGTATCCGCACCGCCGTACTGATAGATGTCGACGCGGAGACCGCCATTGATCGTTAGTTTCGACGTCGGTCGGAACTCGTCGGTCAACGAAAGACCGTAGAATTTTGGGTTGACCTGATTGAAGGTCGCATACGTGCCGTTTTCGAGCACGAGATATTGGCAGGGTCCGTTTCCACACGTGGCATTCGGGACGGCCTTGACCGTGCCGTTGAACGCCGAGCGGATCGTGGCGAACTGCGCGGCACCATTGTATTTCGATGCACTCTTGTAACACGGCGTCGGGGTTGCCGCTGGCGTGTAGCAAATGCCGTTGGTTGGATTGCTCGAATCAACGAGCACGCCGACGGCGGTACGTGCCCGCAGGCTCGACGCACCGAATGCGCCGTTGATGTACTGCGTGTTGTTCGAACGCAGGACATTCGACGTCACGTAATCGGCACCGAACTGCAAGAGATTCTTCGAGTTGATCTGATCGGTCAGCGAGAAGTTCAGGCCGCGTGAATGCGAGCTGAGCTCGTAGTCGCCCGGGTTACCGGCGTTGCCATTGAACTGGGCGCTCTGCGCGCCGTAGATCAACCAATTCGAGTAGTACGTATACCCGTAGAGACGCGCGAACGCGTTCGTTCCGAGCGATTTCGTATACTGAAGTTTGACGATTCCCTGATTATTGTTGGAGCCATCCTGGTCGTTTTCCGGGATCGGAGCACCAAACGCGTGCGTGGGAGTATTCGGAAAGTAGTAATACCCGGCCGACGAATTCAACGTCCCCGCAGACGCGAGCATGCCCGGCTGCAGATTGAGTTTGTAGCCGTCGAGATAGGTCGTCGCGCCGATGCCGACCGCATTGAGGAACGATGCTCCACCTTGGTCTTTCGTCGAGCTGTACAGCTTCGTGTTGATGAAGTTGATCGACGAAAGCGCCTGGAGGTCATCGCGCGATCCGTCTTTGTGCGGAACGTAATAGTGGAGATTGACCACCGTGTCGCGATCGGCGACTTGCGACGTCAAGAAGAGATTATTCGCGCCCAGCAGCAAGCCGTTATTGAAGGCGTTGCCGTTATAACACGAAGGGGCCACTTTGGCGGAAACGGTGGGATCGCACGCGACGCCATACGGCACGCCATACGAATTACTGATCGACGCTCCGTCGAAATTATCGGCGTAGTGGTACGTCTGGTTGTAGCCACCGATGCCCGCGTAATACGAGAAACGACGATTATCGGTTTCGCCGCCGAATTCGGCTGCGAATTTATGGTAATACGCGGGCGCACCGACGCCGAACGTTAGGCTCTGGAAGCCCGGGATCGTTCCGGTCTTGATGACCTGATTGATGTAGCCCGAGATGCCTTCGGAAACCGAGCTCGCCGGTGGCGCGCCCGTGTAGACTTGCAGCTCTTGCTGACCGAGCGATGACGTCGAGCCCGACGGATAATTGTCGAACGCGCGATTGACGGGAATGCCGTCGATCTGATAACCGATCTGATCGTAATCACCGCCACGAATCGACAGCAATGCTGCGGCGCCGATATAGCCGTTCTGACCTGGGGCAACGGCGACGCCCGGAATCGTTGATAGCGCCGAGAAGGCGCTGTCGAGATTACCGCCGCCGCCGGCGGCTGCGACCTTCGCTTGGGTCTCAGCGTTGACTGAGTACACGTCGGCGGTCGTACCGGGACGTACGAGGCTGCCGGAATTCGCGCGCGAGATCGAACGGCCGATCGTCTTGAGCGCTTTGCCGAGCGCGATCGGCAAGATGCGGGTGTTGTCTGCGACGACGGTAATGCCCGTCTCGCTATCGGGCTCGAAGCCTTTGGCTTCGGCGGACACGGTATACGTATCCGGCGCGAGGCTCAGGAACGAGAAATGGCCTTCGCCATCGGTCGTTTGCGACGAGACTTGCGACGGGCTTGCTGCCGTCACTTTCACGCCGGTAATCGGAAGTTTCGTCGTCGAATCGACGACCGTTCCGGACAGTATCCCGGTGGTGCCTGCAAACGAAATCGAGCTCGGCGCGATAAGCGCAAAGACGGCGATTAAGATTACGAACCACCGGCTGAATGTTGATTTCAGCACTGGGTCTCCTTAAAAAGGGACTTCTGGCAACCCACGGATGCCCCAATAGCATCTCCGCGAGAATCATAGAGGCTTTCGAATGAACGTATCCTTATCCTATGGTGCCGTTGGTTCGTACGGTGGCTTTACGTTCTCCAAACATTGATCGTCGACGAACCGCGTTGCGCGATTCGGTTACCGATGAATGGCGATTCGCGACGTAAGCAAGCCGGGAATATCCGACGGCCGATCGGCAACCGGCACACCAGCCGTTGCAAACCCCGCAAGCTTGCTCTCCGGCGTACCAAAGTTTCCGGAAATGATCGCTCCCGCATGGCCGAGCCGCTTTCCCTTCGGTGCGGAGCGGCCGCCGATGAACGCCACGCATGGTTTGTTCGGCAGATGCGCCTTGATAAAGGCTGCAGCATCTTCTTCATCGGATCCGCCGATCTCGCCACAGACGACGACGGCGTCGGTCTCGGGATCGTTCGCGAACGCTTCGAGGCAATCGACGAACGTCGTACCGATGATCGGATCGCCGCCAATACCGACGCACGTCGATTGGCCGAGGCCCGCCTTCGTAAGCATATCGACGATCTCGTACGTCAACGTTCCCGACCGCGAGATCATGCCGATTCGTCCCGCCGTGAACACGCCGCCCGGCATGATCCCGACGAGCGCTTTGCCCGGCGAGACGAGTCCGGGACAGTTTGGACCGATGATGCGCATCGATTTCGTCGTGGCAACGACCTTGAGCATATCGTGCGCCGGGATACCCTCGGTGATCGCGACCGCAAGGCCGATGCCGGCATCGTGTGCTTCGTACAAAGCGTCGGCGGCGAACGGCGGCGGCACGAAGATGATGGTGTGCGTCGCGCCCGTCGCTTCGACGGCATCCTTCACGGTATTGAAGACCGGCAACGTCTTGCTCGGGGCCGCGGTGGTTCCGCTCTCGACGTGCGTCCCGCCTTTGCCCGGCGTGACGCCGCCCACGATGTTCGTGCCGTACGCGAGCATGCGTTGTGTGTGGAAGAGGCCTTCGCGACCCGTGATGCCTTGCACGATGACTTTGGAATTCTTATCGAGGAAGATCGCCACGGTTACTGTGCTCCGTTCGCGAGCGCGACGGCTTTCGCCGCGCCCTCGTTCATCGTCTCGACCGGAAAGAAGCCGGCATCCGCGAGAATCTTGCGGCCTTCTTCGGCATTGGTCCCGGTGAGCCGAATGACGAGCGGAACCTTACGCACGTCGTTACCCTTGAGCGCCTCGACGATGCCGAGTGCGACCTGGTCGCCGCGCGTAATGCCACCGAAAATGTTGATGAACATCGCCTTGACGCGCGAATCGGACGTCACGAGATTATAGCTATTTTTTACGAGCTCGGCTTGCGCGCCGCCTCCGATATCGAGGAAGTTTGCGGCGCCACCACCCGCGCTCTTAATCGCATCCATGGTTCCCATGCCGAGGCCCGCGCCGTTGGCGATCGTGCCGATCGTCTTTGGCACCTCGCCCGGTTCATCGGCGAACTTCGCGTAATTCGACATCCCGAGCCCGATCGCGACGGCGGCTGCCTGATCTTCATCGGCGGGCCCGTCGTTGCGCCACGCGCTCAGTTCGGGGTGTTTGTAGATGCCGTTATCGTCGAGTTCGACTTTCGCGTCGCTCGCGATCACGTCGCCGGAAACCGTGAGCACGAGCGGATTGATCTCGACGAGATTCGCTCCGTACTCCATGAACATTTTATAGAGACCCGCAAGAATTTTCGGAAATGCTTTGTGATAACCCACGGGGAGTTTTGCCGCAAACGCGAGTTGCCGCGCCTCGAATGGTTGAAAACCGATCGCGGGATCGATCCAAAATTTGCTGATCGCTTCGGGATGGTGCTCGGCGACTTCTTCGACGTCCATACCGCCCTGCGAACTCACGATGATCACGGGTTTCTTTGCGGCGCGATCGATCGTAATCGACGCGTAGGCCTCGCTCGCGATCTGCACTTTCTCCTCGACGAGCAGCGACCGAACTTCCTCGCCGTCGGGATTCTGTTCGTTCTTGAGGATTTTTCCGAAGAGTTCGTCCGCGAGGGGCTTTGCAGCTGCGGCATCGTCGGCGAACTTGATGCCACCCGCCTTGCCGCGGCCGCCCATCATCACCTGACTCTTGAGAACCCACGAGCCGGGATTGGCCGCAACGAAGGCGACCGTCTCCGCCGCGCTCGTTGCGTGAACGCCGCGCGGAGTCGGAATACCGACGCGTCGGAACAATTCCTTGCCCTGGTACTCCATCAATTTCACGGTAAACCGAACTCCTCTGAAAAGCGCAAGCGCCATCCGGTTGTCCGTTACGCAGAGAAACCCTAGAGCGACACGCGCAGTCGTGCCCACGCCGCGCGCTCGGCCGGCGTCGGCGCCGCATCGGCGCTTTCGATCGAAGCCAAAAGTTCGCCGAGTGCGCGTGCGCGAACGCGAAGCGCTTTGTCCCGTGCCGATGGCGATTCGATCTGGCTCGCGTGCGATGCCGCCGACGCGCGCGTCTCGGCGCGCACGTTTTCCGCATCGACCGCGCGCGCGAGCTCGTATTGCGCCATGAGATCCGCATCGCTTGCGGCGATGCGTGGATCGCGCCGAAGCACGAGCGAACGCGCGAGCGAACGGTCGCGACCGGGGCTCCGTAAGCGAACTTCGTAGGTACCCGGTGGCGCGAGCGGGCCTTCGGCGCGACCCGTGTGGAAATCCCAAACGAAACGATGCATCCCGGGCGTCGTGAGGAGCGGGTGCGCAACGGGCAACCACGAGGACGGGTAGGGAATCGCATCGGCGTCGGGCGTGACTTGCGCGTCGCTACTCGTCCACGAACGCACGATCGCGCCGCGACGGTCGCGAATATCGAGCTGCAACGTTCCGTTAAAATTCTGCGGCACGACATAGTCGAGGAACGCACCGCTCGGCGGATTCTCACCGATCGGAATCTCCGGTGGCGTCGCCTCGGCTTCGTCGTTTCCGCCGCGCACGCGAATTGCATCGCGCAGGGTAAAGAGCTGGAGCGCGTCGCTGCGGTGCACATCGCTGCGACCAGCATTGCGCGCGAGATCGCGAAGCGGTTCAATGTCATCGAGAATCCAGAGTGCACGGCCGTGCGTCGCGATGGCGAGATCGCCGTCGTGGACGATGAGATCGCGCACCGATACGACGGGCATATTCCCTCGTAGCGATTGCCATCCGTGGCCGTCATCGAACGATACGTACACGCCCTGCTCCGTGCCCGCGTAGAGCAGGCCGCGGCGGACTGGATCTTCGCGGACGACGTTGACGTAGGCGTTTTCCGGCATGCCGTCGTGCGCTTCGCGCCACGTTCGGCCACCGTCGTGCGTCGCGTACACGTAGGGCCGATCGTCATCGAGCCGATGGCGATCGAGCGCGACG
>JAYTXC010000245.1:0-11719 GCA_043743145.1 Rhodospirillales bacterium | reverse complement strand
TGCGATCGTTTTAGGAGGGCTCGCAACTCCGCCTGCTTACGATGACCGCGGACTAACCCGTCGAAGCTGCTCAGCCCCATGGTGTCGTTCGCACCGGCTCATTCGATCCGGCATGTCATCATACCACACATCTGATGCACCGTGAAGGTCACGCAGGGAAGCCGAAGCGAGCAAGGGGCCCCGCGCTCAAAGCTGAAGGCCTAGCCATGAAAACCACGCGCCTCAAGGTGTCGTCATGTTTTGTCGTCGCCATCGCGGCGGCAGCGGTATCGGGCACCGCCTTCGCGCAATTCCGCCTGCCGGGCGGCCTCCTCGATCCAAAACGCGCCGTCACGTCGGTGGCTAGCAAACAGCTCGCTCCATTCATTCGAGACGCCGCACCGGTCCAGCTCGATCCCTCCGAGCTCTATCCGACCATCGATGCGCTCCCGGGTACTCCGTTCGCCTCCACCCCCGCAATCGACGCGAAAGCGACGATCGCCGCAATCGCCGAGCTCAAGAAATCGACGACGGGCGTCGTCACGATGGCACCGGGCGATTACGCGTTCTCGATGCGCCTCTTTTGCATGAGCCATAGCCGCGGCGCGAAGGCGCCCTTAGCGTTTTTGCTCGGGCCGATGCGCGGCAAACGCACACCCGCAATCATCGCGATGAATTCGCGTGCGGCATCCACACCGTACACGTTCATCAGGATTCAGCAGACGTCGTGGGACATCCAATCGGGAATCGCGCTCTCCGAATTTCGCCCCGATGAGCGCCACGTTGTCGACGCACTCATCGCCGACTACGAACCGCTCCTCCAAGGAAACACGCTCGACGAGATTCAGTCGAAATGGTCGACACTCTCGAGCACGGTCGGCGCACCATCACTCGACTCGGTCCTCCGCGACCTCGGTGGAGCGGGCCAGATCGTCATCGACTTGCGCAGCGAACGCGAAGATTTGCTCGCATCGGCCGGCGATTTCGACCGGATGCGTAATGCCTTCGCACCGTTGCAAAAGGCCGACCCATCCTCGCTGCAATCGCTCTGGGCCGTCGTCTCCCCGATGCTGTGGATGCGCTTGGTCACCACGGGGCACTACGGCGATATCGGCACGATTCAAATTCGTGTCGGCGGTACGACGCCCGCAAGCGTGCCGCTGGTCTCATCGATCGGCTACGGCCGATGCACGCCCGCGGTGAATTCGAGCACATCGAACTTCGCGTGCACGCAACCGCTAAGCTTCGAGCCCTTAAAGGCCGTACCAACAAACTAAACGCGCACGGCTTTCAACTCGAGGTCCCGCGACATGGATGATACGACCGCCGCGCGGATCGATGCGCGACTCTCCGCTCTGGAAGCGGAAGTCGCCGCGTTACGCGCCGAGCGCATTCCGTGGCAAGCGCGACCGCAACCCGAAGTGCGACGCCCAACGATCGCGCCGACTCCCATCGCGCGCGTGCCGCTCGCGACGCTCGCCGACGAAATAGCAAACTCGAAACGCGAGTGGCCCTCGCTCGAGACGCTGCTCGCCGGACGCGGACTGCAGCTCGCGGGGCTGTTGCTCATCCTCATCGGCGCGGCGTACTTCTTCGATCTCGCCGTGACGCGTGGCTGGATCGGTCCGGGCGAACGCGTGCTCATCGGGCTCGCGATTGGCGCGGGACTCATCGTCTTCGCAGCGACGCGGATCGGGCCCGCCTATGTGCTCGTCGCCGAATCGCTCGTCGGTGTCGGCGCGGGAATTGCGTACCTCGCGTTGTGGTCGGCGGTCACGGTCTTCGCCACAATCCCGGGCTCGCGCATCGCGGCCTTCGCAGCGATGATCGGCGTGACCGCTACGCTCGGCGCGCTCGCGGCGACGCGGCGCTCCGAACGCCTCGCGTTTCTCGGTGCGCTCGGCGGATATCTCACGCCGTTGCTGATCGGAAACGGTTCGCCCGATCGGATCGTCCTCGCGACCTACATCGCAATTCTGAGCGGTGGCATGCTCGCACTTGGCGCGCGGTACGCGTTCGTTTCGATCGAAATCCTCACGCTCGTCTGCACCGTCGCCTTTGCAACCGTATTCATTCCCGATCCGACGCAAGGCTGGACGTCGCTCGACGCACAGATCGTCGCGACGATCTTTTTCCTCATCTTCGCAACCGCGTTCTCAACCGGCGTCGGCACGGCGATCCAACGTCGTGTCGCCTTGCTCGTCTCCGTCACCGCGGCCTACACGCTCATCGAAGAAACGCTCTTTGCGGCCGATCAGACGATTCTCGGCGCCGACCTCCTCGGGCTCGCAGCGGTGTTGCTCATCGCAGCGCAAGTTGCCCCGTGGCCAAAGGCCATCCTCGCGACCTACGGCGCGCTCGCGCTCGGAAGCGTGACACTCGCCATCGCGGCGTTCTTTCGCGAACTCACACTTATCGACGCGTTCGCAGTCGAGGCGACGGTTCTCAACTTCGTCAACCGGAAGAACGGCGAGCCGCTCGTGAAGATCGCCGCGATTGCGCTGCTCGCGATCGCGGGTTCGCTGCTCGTCACCGGGAGTGCGCTCCTCCCGCACGATCGCGCGATCGAGATCGCCGTTACTTTCGCGATTTGGCTCGGAGCGGCCGTGACGATCATGCGTCTGGCACCTTTCGCATCCGTTGAGTTTGCGGCGGGCGCACGTATCGTCGTCGACATCGTCGCACTTACGGGTCTCTCACGCGCATGCGTCGATCTCTTCGGTGGAGTCGCGGGGACCGGTGCCTCGGCCGCGCAGGTCGCGATCTCGCTCGTCTGGACCCTCTATGCGACGACACTCTTCGGCCTCGGCCTCCGCCACGAGCGCGCGCTCTTGCGTTGGGAAGGTCTCGTGCTCTTTGCGGCCACGATCATTAAGGTCTTTACCATCGATCTCGCGAGCGTCGACGTCGAATATCGCGTCGGCACGTTCGTGCTCCTCGGCGCCGTCCTCTTCGGCGTCTCGACGTGGTATACGCGCGCGATGGGGCGAGCGAAACCTGAAACGCCGCCAGCATGATGCTCGCCGATGCGACACCCTGGATGCATTGGGCGCATGCGACGCGTATCGCCATTCCCGCGCGAGCGAACGGGCTCGTCCGCATACGCGTCCCGGCCCTCGCGATCGCACCCGCAGCCGACGGTTCCTTTCCCGATCTGCGCATCATCGACGAAGCGGATCGCGAAATTCCCTACGCGCTCGATCCGCAACGTCGCGAATCGACATCGCGCGACGTGCCGCTCCTCGATGCGGGATTCGTTACGGGACGCGGCACGCAAGCCGTCCTGGATCTCGGCACGGCGGGCGACCTCATCGACACGATCGATCTTCGCGCCGATGCGTCGCTTTTGGGGACGTACGTGGAAACGGTCGACGTGGAGGCGAGTGACGACCGCGCGACGTGGCGCATCGCGCGCCAGCGTGCGATCGTCTATCGAGTCGCCGAAGATGGCGGTCGCGGTTCGCAGCGCGTCGCGATTCCGCCAACGCGTTCGCGCTGGTTGCGCGTCCGAATCCGTGACGCGCGCCGCGCGTTTCCGGTCGTCGGCGCGAGCGTCGCGCGCGAACCCGCAAACGCGGAAATCACGATGTTGCCCGTCGCCCCCGCCTACGCACTCGATCGAGACACGCGTATCGAGCGCTGGACGTTCGCGGCGCCGGTCGCAATTCGGACGACGAGCGTTGCGTTCGCGGGCACGCGCGGAACGTTCTCGCGCGACGCGACGATCGAGACGAGTGACGATGACACCACATGGGAGCCGCTCGGCGCCGGCCGCATCGAGCGCTTCGCGGGCGGAAGCGGCAGCACGAGCTTCGCCTTTCCGGAGCGCACGTCGAAATTCGTGCGCGTCTCCGTCGCCGACGGCAACGACCTTCCGCTCGCGGACGCGACACCGCATCTCGCCGCTGTTCCGCACGATGTCGTCTTCGAGGCGCATGACGGGCACGCATATCGCCTGCTCTCAAGCGATCCCGGTGCACCGGCTCCAACCTACGATCTCGCCGCGCGGCTCGCACACGAAGCGTGGAACGCACCGAGAGCCGCCACGGGACCGACCCTCGCCTTCATCGGCTACGTCGGCCCGGCCGATACCCGCACGCTCACGCAGCGCTACCCGTGGCTTCTTTCCGTCGCAATCGGAGCGGTCGCGATCGTGCTCGCGCTCTTCGCTCTCGCGACGTTGCGTAAAGCAGGCGCCGCGGACGAAACCGAGCCGACCGACTAGATCTGAATGCGCAGACCAACGCCGAGCGAACTCGACTGCGCGGGGATCACGCGATACGTGCCCTGGATGCCGACGGTCGTGCCGCCCGGCACCGTAAAGAGGGTGCTGCCGACGAAAAAGTTCGTTCCGACGAACGTGCCGTTGCCGATGCTGTAGAGCGACGCACCCGCGCCGACGTAAAGCGGCGTTGTCGTCCGCACCGCGAGTCCGAATCCGGCTTCGCCGATGTTGAGGCCGCCCGCTGAGAGGTCGGCTTGGATCGACGCACGCAGCGGCACGATCGTCTTCGGCCCGATATCGTAGTTGAGGCCGAGATACGGTTCGGTCGTCGAGAGCGGGCGCTGCGTCGAGAACTGTTCGCCGAATTCAACCGAGAACGGCGATGTCGCGAGCGCTGCGCGCGGGGCGAGTGCCGCGGTCGCGAGTGCGGCGAACGCGAGCGTCGTGGCGACACGACGGAATGGGTGAAACGTCATGGCGCGCTAGCTACGAACGCCACCTCCGATCGGCCTGCCATACACGACCACGATCGTTCGCGTGCGAGCCGGAGCGTGCGCGCGCTCAAGCGAACCGGAGCGCCGTGCTCGTTTCCACGCTGCTCTTCGTGTTGCTCACGACGATCGTCGTCGTCGCCGTCATCGCGAAGCGGTTCGCACTGCCGTACCCGATTGCGTTCGTCGTCGGCGGCTCGCTGCTCGCCTTCGTTCCGAATCTGCCGCCGCTGCATCTCGACCCCAACTACATCTTCCTGATTTTCTTACCACCGCTCTTGTACTCGGGCGGCTGGATGACCGATTGGAAGACGTTTCGCGAGAATGCCCGACCCATCGGGTTGCTCGCGATCGGACTCGTCGTCGCCACAACGGGCGCCGTTGCCATCGTCGCGCACGCGCTGCTGCCGAACTTCCCGTGGACGAGCGCCTTCGTCCTCGGCGCGATCGTCTCGCCGCCCGACGCGGTCGCTGCCTCCGCGGTGTTCGAGCGCTTCTCGGTGCCGCGACGCATCGCTGCGATCATCGACGGCGAAGGCCTCGTCAACGACGCGACGGCGCTCGTCATCTATCGCTTCGCCATCGTCGCCGCACTCACGGGCACGTTCTCGCTTGCGAGCGCGAGCGTCGCCTTCGTCGCCGTCTCGCTCGGCGGCATCGCGATCGGGCTCGCGACCGCCGCGCTCTTGGTCGAGCTCACCGTCAAATTACGCAAGCACGATATCAGCGATCCGCTCATCGAAAACGCACTTCAACTCATCGCGCCATATGCGGTCTATCTCGCGGCAGAAAGTGTGCACGCGTCGGGCGTCCTCGCAACGGTCGCTGCCGGCATTTACGTGAGCCGCCAATCGCATCGCATCTACGATCCCGAAGGCCGACTCGTCGCGGCAAGCGTCTGGAATCTCCTGATCTTCTTACTCAACGGTCTGGTCTTCTTGCTCATCGGCTTGCAGCTGCGCGAGATCGTGCACGACCCAACCTTTACCCCGCGCGAACTCGGGGTCGGCCTCGCGATCAGCGCGCTCGTCATCGTCGTACGCGTCGCGTGGGTCTTTCCGGCAACGTACGTGCCGCGCTGGATCTTTCGCAGCATCGCGGTGCGTGAAGGAACGCCCGGCGCGAAGTTCATCTTCGTGATCGGCTGGAGCGGCATGCGCGGCATCGTTTCGCTTGCGGGCGCGCTCGCGATCCCGACCCTCACGAGCGCCGGCACGCGATTTCCCGGTCGCAACGAGATCGTGCTCATCACGTTCTGCGTCATCTTCGTGACGCTCGTCTTTCAGGGTCTCTCGCTCATCCCGATCCTCCGGTGGTTAAAGATCGAGGGCGATGACGATCTCGATGCCCGCGAAATCGAAGTGCGCGTGCTGGCGCTCCGTGCGGGCATCACGCGCATGCGCGAACTCGAATCCGATTTCGATTCCACGAGCGAATGGGAAGTCGAGGGTCGCCTGCTCGGTGAGTACGAATATCGCATCGCGCACCTCTCGGGCCATCTCGACGGCACGATCGAGCCCGATTCCGTCGCGTTCGATCATCGCATTCAGGGAGAGGCACTCGATGCCGAACGTCGCGAGATCACGCGCCTACGCGACGTGGGCGAGATACCCGACGAAATCTATCGCCGCGTGCAATACGATCTCGATCTCGCAACCGAGCGCCTGACGTAAGCGGCGCGCGCTACGACGTCTTCGCGCGGAGCGCCGTGGCGTCGCTCCGGAATCGTCGACCGAGTTCGTCGTGATCGGTGCGATCGATCGTGATCGGCGTGATACACGCATAGCCGTCGCGAATCGCCGCGAGATCGGTCCCATCGACGATATCGGTATCGTCGAAGGTGCCCCAGAGCCAGAAATACGTCGAGCCGCGCGGATCGCTGCGTTTATCGAGCCGATTGCGATAGGCTTTACGCCCCTGGCGTACGTAGCGCACGCCGCGAATTTCGTGTTCGACGACGTTGGGCACGTTGACGTTGAGCAACGTGAGGCGCGGTAACCCGTTGCCGAGCACGTCGCGCGCGAGGTCGACGGCGATCGCCGCCGCCGTCGACCAATGTTGCACGCGCGCGGGTTCGGGCCACGTCGTCGCAAGCGAAATCGCGATTGCGGGAATGCCGATGATGAGACCCTCGGTCGCCGCGGCAACGGTCCCGGAGTAATTGATATCGTCGCCCGCATTCGCGCCGCGATTGATACCGCTCACGACGAGCGACGGCATTCCGCCGCATAGATCGAACGCACCGACCACGACGCAATCCGCAGGCGTCCCCGAACAGGCGAATGTCGGCATCGCACGATCGTGAACCGGATTCACACGTACGGGGTGGTGGATCGAGATCGAGTGGCCGACGCCGCTATTGTCGCGATCGGGCGCGACGACGGTGACATCGCCAAGGACGCGTAGCGCGTCGGCAAGCGCGATGATGCCGGGGCTCGCGACGCCGTCGTCGTTCGTGACGAGAATTTTCGGAACGGTTACGGTTGCGACGGGGCACCTCCACCGAGTGCGGATTTAATCGACGATGCGAGTGCGGGTGTCATGCCTTTGACGGCGGCGATTTCATCGACGCTCGCGCGCTTGATCGCACTCACACTCCCGAACGTCACGAGCAAACGTTTGCGACGCGTCGGTCCGACGCCCGCGAGCGCGTCGAGTGCCGATTGCGTCATGGCTTTTCCACGCCGTATGCGATGATACTCCACGGCGAAGCGATGTGCTTCGTCGCGAATGCGCATTACGAGATGCAACGCGGGCGAACCGGGCGGCAAGACGATCGGCTCCGCTTGGCCGGGAACGAAGAGCCATTCGTGTTCTTTCGCGAGACCCGCGATCGGAATACCCCATAGATCGAGTTCTTGCAAGATCTCGACCACGGCGTTGAGTTGCCCTTTACCGCCATCGATGAGCAAGAGATCGGGTCGATGATGGAACTTCTCTTTTTTCCGCAATTGCGCGTCGATCGATTTTTCGTCGCCCGTCTCGACGATGCTCTCCGCGTCATCTTCACCGGGCGCATTCGTATCGGGGCGAAGATACCGCAACCGCCGACGCAGCGTCTCCTGCATCATCGCGAAATCGTTGGAACCCTGATCGTAACGAATTTTGAAACGCCGGTACTCACTTTTTTTCGCGCGACCTTCGTGGAAAACGACCATCGACGATGTCGGATTCGTCCCTTGAATATTGGAGATATCGTAACACTCGATCCGATGCGGCATGTCGGGCAAATCGAGTGCCGCGGCGAGTTCGATGAGCGAGCGCGCCGAGGCCGTCTCTTGCACTTCTTGATGTGCGAGAAACGCTTTAAGATTTTGCTCGGCGTTTTCGTGAACGAGCCGCATGTACTCCGCACGCGGTCCACGCTGCGCGCGCAACACGCGAACGCGCTGGGTCTTGAGTTCTGAGAGCCACGATTCCAAAAGCGGCAGATCGCCCGGAAGCGCTTCCACGAGCACTTCTTTGGGAATCGTCGCCTGCGAGGGCGGGCGTCGCGCGCGCGCTTTCACGGCGACGGGTACCTCGTTGCCACGCGCTTCGCGTAGCGCGAGCGGCGAAAATCCGTCGCCGATCGCACCGCCGATTTGGCCCGCGCGCGCCGTGTAGAACTGTGCGAAAAAATTCGCGTAGAGTTCTTCGTCGCTTTGATCCGTAACGCCGTCGAGGATGAAATGTTCCTGACCGATGAGCTTGCCGCCACGCACCAAAAAGACTTGCATGCACGCGTGACCCTGCGCGCGCGCGCTCGCGATGAGGTCCATATCGATTCGCGTGCGCCAGACAACATTCTGTTTCTCCGTCACGCGCCGCAGCGTGACGATGCGATCGCGCACGCGCGCGGCCGCTTCGTAATTCATGCGATCGGCAGACTGCTCCATCTCGGCATAGAGCCGCTCGAGGAGCCGCTCTTGCTGGCCTTCGAGAAAAAGTACGACTTCATCGACGAGTTCGTCGTACTCGGGTTCGCTCTGGTAGCCGACGCACGGTGCGAGGCAGCGCTTGATGTGATATTGCAGGCACGGGCGCTTGCGCTTGCCATCGATCGGCTCGCGACAGGTGCGCAGCGGAAAAGCGACGCGCACGAGATTGATGAGTTCGCGCAAGCCGTGCGCGTTCGTGTACGGCCCGAAGTAGCGCGCGCCATCGTCGCGCACCGCGCGCGTGAATTGGACGCGCGGATACGCTTCGTTCGTCACTTTGAGATATGGAAAACGCTTGTCGTCACGTAGTCTGACGTTGAACGGTGGCTGGTGCCGCTTGATGAGATTCGCTTCGAGAATCAGCGCTTCGATCTCGTTCTTGACTACGATCCAGCGCACGTCCACCACGCGCTCGACCATCTTCGTCGTGCGATACGCATGCGCGGCCGAATCTTGAAAGTACGACCGTACGCGACTGCGCAGCGAGACCGCTTTCCCGATGTAGAGAATGCGCGCGTTTTCACCGAGCATCGTATACACGCCCGGCGCGTCGGGCAATTGCCCGAGCGTGTCGTCGAGGTGTCGCTGTTGCGGCGGTGCGGGGGTTTGCAGTTACCCGCCCCCCACAGCGTTAGGCGACGTTCGGCTTGCGCGTGAGACGGAAGACGACGAAACCAACGACGACGACCACGAGGCCGACGACGATCCCAAGAGAGAATTTGTGGATTTGCGGTGTGAGTTCATCGAAGTGTTGTCCGAGTATACTGCCGAGGTAGGCGAGTCCGAAACAGAAGATCGCGGATCCGAGCGCCGTGTAGGTCAGGAAATAGCGCTTCTGCATCTTGGAGACGCCCGCCGGGAGCGCCGAGACGCCGCGGACGAACGGCAAGAAGCGACAGACGAAAACGACGATGTTGCCCTTGCGCGTGTAGAAATTGTGAAATTGGTCGAGCTTTCGCTCACTGAGCTTCACGTATTTACCGTAACGGACCACGAACGGCCGCCCGCCCGCGTAGCCGATCGCGTAGAGAATCGAACCGCCCACGATCTCGCCGAGCGTCCCCGCGAGCCCCGCGCCGAACCACGTCATGTTGCCCTTGGTCGCCGCGAGCGCACCGGCTGCCGGCATGACGATCTCGGTCCCGACGGGCAGGCCCATATTGCCAAGCGTCATGACCACGAAGACGCCCCCGTAACCGAGCCGACCGATGAGATCGAGAAAGAAATGGCTGATATGTTCCACGATTTACCCGCGTACCCGAGGCGTCATCTCGATGTTTCCTTTGTAGCGCTCGAGGATTTCGGCTGCGAGCCCGCCGCCTTGGGCGACGATCGCATCGATGAGGTGGCCGGGCTCGATCTCGCGTGGCGCGGAGACCTCGGCTTCTGCGAGCGCCAGCACATCCCGAACACGAGGGGTAATGAGGATACCATCCCACATGCGATCGTCGCCCGTGCCGAGCGCCCGTCGCACGTCGCGCAAGATTTCCGCCGGGTGCGTACCCGCTTTCGCAAGCCGCGCCTCAACACCCGGATCGTGTTCTTCGACCAAGGCGAGTAGCAGATGCCCGACCCCAACATAATAATGATTGTGGTTACGACACGCCTGCTCGGCCGCGCGCAAGACACGCTTGGCCGCCGGATTGAAGCGAGAGAACACGCCTGGGCCTTCTACAAAAGACCCCGCGTCGATTGGCGCGGGGACCGTAATGGAATGGTCGGGATGGCAGGATTTGAACCTGTGGCCTCTGCGTCCCGAACGCAGCGCTCTACCAAGCTGAGCTACATCCCGATCTCTAGGACTCCCGACCGTTCTTGCGCTCCGTTGCGAACCCTTTCTTCCTCCCGATTGCCGCCCAGGTTCGCTGGCACACGCATTCGAAATGTCGGCGCGATACATGAAATATCTCATCGTCGGTTGCGGACGCGTCGGCTCGACGCTCGCAAAGTTGCTCACGGCCGAATCGCACGACGTTACCGTCGTGGACGAAAACCCCGCGGCATTCAAACGCTTGGGCACGCACTTCGCGGGTCGCGTCGAGGTCGGGACTGGCATCGATAACGACGTTCTGCGCCGCGCGGGCGCCGAAACGGCCGACGGTTTCGTCGCCGTGACCGACGGCGACAACCGCAACGTCATGGCCGCGCTCATCGCGCAACGGATGTTCGGTATCAAAAAAATCGTCGCGCGCATCTACGACCCGCCGCGCGGATCGCTCTATCGCGAACTCGGGATCGAGACCGTTTGCCCGACGACGATCGGGGCGAAGATCGTACGCGATAAACTCATGCACATGCCGTATGAGTCGGTACCTTCGTTCGATTTCGGCAAGGTCTCGTCGCTCGTCGTCACGCTGCAAACCGGCGATGCCGGGCTGCGCGTCGTCGACATCGAAAAGCCCGCGCTCATCCGCGTCGCCGCCGTCCGCCGGGGCGCGCACGTGTTCGTCTCGTCGCCCGACGACGTGCTCGCGGCGGGCGACGAGATCAACGCCATCGTCGCGCCCGAAGCGCTCTCGGACTTCGTCGCGAAGTTCGCCGCAACGTCGCACGACGTGCCCGTCGTGATGTCGGCGTAACCGATGTTTGTCATCGTCGTTGGCGGAGGCAAGGTCGGGACGTATCTCGCACGCGCGCTCCTCTCGGAGGGTCACGAGGTCGTGGTCATCGAGAAGAATCCGAAAAAAGCGCAGCTCATGGCGAACTTGCTCGAAACCGACGTCACGATGGTCGGCGACGGTTGCGATCCGCTCGTCCTGGAAGCGGCGGGGCTCAGTCGCTCCGATGTCGTCGTGGCCGACACGGGCGACGATGAAGATAATCTCGTCGTCTGTCTCATCGCCAAGCGCCACTCGCTCGCGCGTTGCATCGCGCGCGTCAACAATCCACGCAATCGCTTGATCTTTGAATCGATCGGCGGGGATCGGCCGATCACGCTGATCTCATCCACCGAAGTGATTCTCGACGCGATCAACGCACACGTCAACGCCGCCGATTACTCGATCATCACGAAGTTGCGCGATGGCGCTCTCGAACTCGTGAAATTGACGATCCCCAAAGGCTCGGTCAGCGATGGCAAGCGCGTCGTCGATATCGATTTCCCG
>JAYTXC010000244.1:0-3261 GCA_043743145.1 Rhodospirillales bacterium | reverse complement strand
CTTCGTATCGTCCCAGCCATTATTGGCGCCGACGATAACCGAGAGCTTCGGATTGTACGCGTACGTGAGACGGACGCCCGTGTGCGTGAACGGGATAGCGTTACCGAACTGGTACGAACGCGAGTAATTCGTGTTGCTCGCTGATTCGATGACTTCGGCCCCGGCGAGCGTCGAAAACTTACCAGCGATAAACGTGATGGGGCCCTTCACCGCTTGGATGTACGCTTGGATCGGGCCGTTGCCCGAGTGCGTCTGGCCGTTGGATGCGACCGCGTCGAAGTCCGGACCGAAGCCGTACTCGATGCGTCCGCCGATGAACGGGCCGTTCATATTGATATTCACGATGGCGTGCTGCAGCGTGGGCACGTTCACGAAATCGTTGGCGGGTGCGAGAATGCGCGAGCTGTTATAGTCCTGGAACGGGCCATTACCCGCATCGAAAACGCGCGCAGGATTGCCGTTTACGAAACGCGCCTTGTCGCTGCCGAGGACGGTCGTTATTCCGGCGTCGAGTGACGATCCGGTAAACGTAATGAGCTTGTACGGGGTCGCCGTCGGGGTCGGCGCGGCGGTTGCCGTTGCCGTCGGGACGGGTTTGGACTTGGCCGGTGTGGCCGAAGCCGAGGCGGCGGGCGTCGGTTGCGCGGACGCAGCGGTCACGTTCGCGCCGAACGCGATCGCGAGTGCGCAGGCAATGACGAATGCACTACGGATGAACAATGAAACTCCTTTTCACGAACAACCCGTAACTCGCGAAAATCCCTTTCATTCAGGTCGATTATGCGAGCGTTACGGGGCGGCCCGCTATGGGCCAACGGCAATATTACTTGCCAACGCCCATATTCGCAAGCGCCAAGTGTCGTATACAACGGGGCGATCGTTGGTTTAGTGCTTGACCTCGGGGTCGCGCCGCGCTTCGGCAGACGGCGTTCCCACGCCACCCGGCGTGGCGATATTCGCTCGCAGATGGATGTCGCTCGAAAGCACCCACCCATAGCGACCGCGATGTGGGCCACTGAGGATTTTAACGCCGATCGCATCTTCTTCACTGGAGCCGTATTTGGGATGGGCAACGGCGGGCACGCACGAAACGATCATCGCTTGCGTGCCCGGCTCGGCGAGAATCGTGTGGGCGAAAATCGCGCGCGTGTTGCCCCATTGACCGGCCGCGTAATCGACGAGACGCGTACGCGAATCCCAAAGGAAAACGTCCGGGTCGACGGCGTCGGACGCCAGAACGACCCGACTGCTCGATTGCGCCGGACACTCACTCGCACGCGCAGTCGCTGCGGCAACGAACGTGCCGAGACCGACCACCACGATCGCCGCGATCATGCGCGCGATCATGCCTGGCGACCGACCGCGTGTCGCTCGCGGAGCCACGTCCCGAAGTCCATCGCCGTCATGGGATGCGCGACGAAAAAGCCCTGGATACCATCGCATCCGAGTGCGACGAGTGCTTCCTGCTGTGCTGCCGTTTCAACCCCCTTGGCGATGACGTTCCATCCGAGTGATTTCGCCACGATGACGGTTCCCTCGATGACGGCTCGCGCCGTACCGCCCCCTTCGAGACTTTCGACAAGAGGGCGCTCCAACTTCACTGCGTCGATCGGCAAATGCGAAAGCGAGGCGAGCGTTCCCAAACTTCCGTCGAATCCGTCGAGGGCGAGCCCGATCCCATTGCGCGCACACTGAGCGACGAACGCCACGAGTTGATCGCGACGTTCGGTATCGGCAAACTGCTCCGGGACGATCTCGATCCGGAGGCGCCGCACGTCGTGCCCGATCGTCTCATCGGCGAGCAACGCGTCGATATCGCGCTGGTCGAACGCCGCGAGGTTCACATCGATGCGGATCGGCGACCCGGCGAGATGCCAGGCTCGCGCCTGCGTCGTCGCTTCACGCAAGACCCAGCGATCGAGCGCGCGGCGTCCCGCTTCATCTTCGGCGATCGACCAGCCCCGTTCGGGTGCGAGCAGGCCGTGCACGGGATGGATGCGCCGAATCAGCGCTTCTGCTGCGATGACGCGCCCCGCAGCCATATCGAGAATCGGCTGATAGCAAAGGAGATAGCCGACGTCGCGCGTCTCGCCCGCGAAACTGGCGCTGGAGATCGCTCGCGTGCGATCGGCGGCCTTCTCGTCGCCGAATCGAATACGCGATCCACCGTCGCCCTTGGCTGCATACATCGCGGCATCTGCGCAAGCGATAAGTTCGTCGCGGCTCGCTGCATCGTCGGGATAGATCGCGACGCCGATGCTCGCACTGAGCGAGAAGCGATAGGCGTCGACACCGAATGGAAACGTCAACACGCCTCCGATTCGTTGGGCGATCGACGATATTTCGTTTCGGTCGGCGATGTGCGGCATGACGATTGCGAACTCGTCGCCGCCGAGACGACCGATGTATTCTTCACGCCGTAGCGTTCCGCGTAATCGCTGTGCGACTTCGGCAAGGACGATATCTCCGCCACGATGACCGGCGGAATCGTTGACGGCTTTGAAGCCGTCGATGTCGAGGAAGAGCACCGCGGTCCGCCCGGCGAAACGCTCGGATTCGGAGAGGGCTTCATCGAGCCGCGCGTGGAGCGCGACGCGATTCGGCAGCCCCGTGAGCGCGTCGACGTAGGCGAGTCGCTGAATTCGCGCGTCGCTGTCGCGCCGTTCGATCCCACGCGAGAGCGCTTCCACGACCGTATCGACGTACCGCCAATCGTCGAGTCCGAACGGTTCGGTGCGGGGGATCATCGAGCCGAATGTCAGGACGTACCGTTCGGCGCCGACACGAAACGCCGACGCGAGCACACAGCGCGATCCATCGGCGTCTGCGGCAAACTCCCCCGACTCTGCCATATCGAGCACCGCGAACGTTCCCGAACGCAAGACCGCCGCGCCCGCGACGGTTCGGTCGATCGGGATCCGATGCGCGAGTGCGGAGCCGGTATCGGTCTCCTCAATATCCAACGCATCGCCATCGACGCGCGCGAGCGACGCGCGCTCGAGGCCGATCCCCGCGATCGCTTCGTGCAAGATCGCGCGCACGTGTTCGGCGCCACCGAGACCGCGTCGCACGACGAGCGTCCACAACGATTCGAGCCGCGCCCCGCGCGAGGCGAGCGCGCGACCCGACTTCGTCGCGGGTCGCAGCACGACCATGACGGCCGGCCCCGCACCCGCAAGCGAACGCACGCGAATCGCCATGGTTCGAGGGCCTTGCGTCGTCGCAACGCGCGTTTCGAAGTCGCGCGGAACGAGTGACGCG
>JAYTXC010000243.1:0-10011 GCA_043743145.1 Rhodospirillales bacterium | reverse complement strand
GCGGGAGAGCTCGATCGCGGCGTGCTCAAAGTGATCAAGCCCGGCATCCGCGAGCAACTCCTCGAAGAGCTCGCGATCTGGCCCGATCTCGCTCGGTTTCTCCAAGAACGCTCGAACCATTATGGCTTGCCTGCACTCGATTTTACCGAGACGCTCGACGGCGTTCGATCGCTGCTGCTCAACGAAATTCGGCTCGACCGCGAACAGGATCGACTCGCCCGCGCACACCGATTTTACGCGACGACGCCGACGGTGGTGGTCCCGCGCGTTCTCTCGCTCTCGACGCCGCAGATGACGGCGATGGAGTATATTCCGGGCCGCAAGATCACCGAATCGGGTTTGGGGGCCGTCGAGCGCAAACGTCTCGCGCGAACCGTGATCGAAGCGTTGCTCGCGGCGCCTTTTTGGAGCACGTCGCCCGACGCGCACTTTCACGCAGATCCTCACGCGGGCAACATCTTCGTGACCGACGATGGGCGCGTCGCGATTTTCGATTGGGCATTGACGACGGAACTCAGCCTCGGTCAACGCGCCGCGGTCGTCCGCGCGATGCTCGGCGCCGCAACGCTCGACGTGCGTTCGATTTGCCTTGCGATCGGCGAACTCGGTCGCGTCTCCGATTACGGCGCCGTCGACCGCGCGGTTCGCGCGGGTTTGCGCAAAATTCGTCGCGGTACGTTCCCAGGGTTCAACTGGCTTACGGGCATTCTCGACGAACTCGCGCGCACGGCGGCGATTCATTTTCCCGAGGAAACGACGCTCTTTCGGAAGTCGCTTCTCACGTTGCAAGGTGTAGCCGAAGATGTCTCAGGCGAGATCGCCGTCGATGACGTGCTCGTTCGTTCCGGCATCTCGACGTTTGCGAAAGAGTTGCCAAAACGTCCACTCGCGCCAACGATGTCGCGCGAATTTGGGAGCCATGTCTCTAACCTCGATCTCATCAATGCATGGATGGCGGTTCCGTGGCTTCCCACGCGCTACTGGGTAGCCTCACTCCGCGATATGGTCGGCGCTTCGAAGTAGGGATTTACTGCGTCGCGAGCGCCTACGACGACGCCCACACGTCGAGCGAATAGCGTTCGCGGGCGACGAGTTCGGCCAGCCAGCGTTCGGATTCGTCGTGCGTCGATCCGGTTTTCGTGCGATGCACTTCCGCAAATGTCGCGCGTACGGCGGGCTCCATTGCCGACCCGTCACCGCAAACGAAGACGTGCGCGTCGTTTTCGAGCAGATGCCAGATCGCATCGGCACGTTGCGCGATCAATTGCTGGACGTATGTCTTCGTTCCATTATATCGCGAAAACGCCACGTGGAGATCGACGATTCCGTCGGTAGCGAATTTTTCGAGTTCGTCGCGGTAGAGAAAATCCTCATCGGGGTTGCGGCAGCCGAAGAAGAGCATCGCGGTGCCGAGCGTCGCGCCGCCCGCCCGTAAGATGCTACGCTCCTGAAGAAATCCACGGAAGGGCGCGAGCCCGGTCCCCGGGCCGACCATGATGATGGGTCGCGTCGTATCGCTCGGGAGCGCGAAGCCGCTCTGAGACGATTTGACGAACGCGTTGATTCGTAAGCCCGTGTCGCGCTTGGCGAGATAGGTCGATGCGATACCCTCGTAGGTCCCATCGCCCGAGAGTGCTGGCTCGCGAATGACTGCGACCGTAATGCTGCAACGGTCGGGTGCTGCGAGCGGCGATGACGAGATCGAGTAGTAACGTGGCGTCATCATCGGGAGCATATCGATGTACGTCGTGAGCGGTAATTCGCACGCGGGGAAGCGTTCGAGAAGCGCGAGAACGCTAATGCGTTTTGCTTTGATCTCGTCGAGATAGCGTCGTGCGTCGGTTGCATCCGAGGCGAGCGCGAGGAGTTCGGGCTTCGATTTGGGACAGGCGGTGTGCTCGGCGAGCATTGCGATCTGTTTGCGCGTGGCGACGTTTTGCAGCTCGACATAGTGCATCAGTAAACGTCGCATCGACAGCGTCGCATCGAGCGGCAACGACGCGATGCGTTGTGGGCCCGATGCCTCGAGCTTCACGTACGTATTCGGTTCGATCGCAAAACGGCGTAATACGCGCTCCACGAGCTTCTCGCCATTGCTCGCAATGACGCCGAGATGATCGCCTGCACGATAGGAAACGCCCGGTGGTAAACCGATTTCGAGATGGCGCGTCGAGCGCGTCTGCCCCGTTTGCAGTTCGCGATTGACGATCACGCGCATGGTTTCGGCGCCGTGCGCTTGCGCGAGGGGATTGGGCTGAGGGGCATTGACGAATTCGAGACGGTACATCGGGCGTTCTTGCGTCGCCGGTGCGTCGCTGAGTTCGAGCCCGAGCGTCGCTGCGAGCGCGGGCCACAAGGGCCGTTTCCACGCGAGGAAATGCGCGTCGAGATCGTCGCGGGCGTCGCCCTCACCACGGTCGTAGATACGTTCCGCGCCGAATTCGGCGAGCTTGAGATCGATGAAGCGCGGCACGAACTGGTATGTGGAAGCCCAGTTACGATTGCCCGCGCCAAAGACGGAGAATCGCACGCCTTTGAGTGCGTCGCAAGCCATGCCCGCGCCGAGCCATGTATAGAATTTCGACGCATTATCGGGCGGGCCGCCGTTGTACGACGCGGTGACGATCGTGACGATTCCCGTCGTTGGGAGTGTGCCCACGTACTCATCGAGATAGCCGAGCTTGACGTCGAAGCCTTGCGCCGTTCCGTTTTCGGCAATCTGGCGCGCGATATCTTCCGACGTGCCGAGGTTCGAGCCAAAGAGCACCAGGAGCGGCGTGCCGTGTTTTGCTAACGTCGGCACCGGTGCGTCGATCGGTGGAGCGACGGTCGTGCGCGCACCGTTCGTTCCATGTGCGACCCCGTTCGCTGCTCCGGGATTCGCATGAACGCGTGGTTTTACTTTGAGCTTGAAATCGATCAGTTTGACCGACATCGCCTCTTTTGTTTTGATCTCGTAATGACCCGGGTCGATGAGCTCGAAGCGTTGGACGATCATCCCGATCACGAGCGCGGCTTCTTGCATCGCGAATTGGCTGCCGATGCACGCGCGCTGCCCGTTGCCGAACGGTTTGTATGCGTTGACCGGGCGCGCCGCTTCGCGTTCGGGTAGAAAATTGTCGGGATCGAAGCGATCGGCGTTCTCGCCCCAGACGCTTCGATCGCGATGAAGCGACGGAAGAAGCAACACGTTTTGCGACCGTGCCTTAAGCAGATATTTTCCGCCCACGACCTCATCTTTGTACGGCAACACGGCGAACGCCGGAGCCGGCGGCCAAAGGCGTAAGACTTCTTTGAGCACCTGCGTGACGTAGGCTAACTTGTTCACCGCTTTGACCGTCGGCTTCACCGTGATATCGGTTCCAAAGACCCGATCGACTTCTTCGCGCGCCCGCGCGAGCACGTCCGGATGCTTGAGCAAAAAATAGAGCGTAAAGGCGAGGAGGCCGCTCGTCGTCTCATGGCCCGCAATCAAAAACGTGATGATCTGATAGCGGATATTGGTGTCGTCGAGCTTCTCACCCGTCTTTTTATCCGTGCCGGTGAGCATGTAGCTCAGGAGATCGGTCTTGCTCGTCGTGTCACCCGATGCGGCGAATTCGGCCTTGCGATCGGCGATAATTTTGTCGACGACCGCGAACATCGTCTGCGCGTCGCCGTCGAGCCGCTTGAGCTTGGTCTTGCTGAAGATCTCTTCAAACGGCAATCCACGAATCGACATCGCGATCTCGAGCGCATCGGACATCGCGACGATAAACGGATGATGCGATTCGCGATAAAACGAGTTGAGCCGAAAACCGAAGCCGCAGATGGCGATCGTATCGAGCGTTACCGACGTCATATCGTGGCCGACATCGATCGTCTCATCCGCGTTGAGGCGCGCCCACTTGAGCACCAGTTGCTCGGCGATATCGAGCATCATCGGATGGTAGCCCAGCATCGACCGATCGCCGAAATTCGGCAGCAGAATATTGTGCGCTTTGGACCAATTCGGTTCGCTCGTAAACGCCGTGAAGAGCCCATCGCCCGCAATGTCGCGCACTTTATGCAACGGTCCGCGCACCGACTTATCGAATCGCGCCTCGTCGCAGAGTTCTTCGACGATTTCGAAACCCGAGATGATATTGAGCTCTTTGCCCATGATATCGAGCTGAAAGATCGGCCCGAGTTCTTTTGCGAGCCGCATCATGTGGGCGATCGGCGCATCGCCATCGATCGTCAGGGCATTACCGACGATCGGCTGGGCCTTGGGTCGCGGGATCGATGCGAGTCCTGGTGCAACCGCCATATAAATGCCTGTCGACTCCGTAACGTGCAACCACGCGACGTGAGCGCCGCGAAATCTTGCCTCGCGTGACAATTTCGCGACGTCGTGGCCGCGCCTTCTCACAACGTGCGACCGCGGAGTTAAGAGCTGGTAGCGAGAACCGCGTGAAGATGAAGAATGAAGTTACGATCGACGGTATTACCGTCGGCGGTCAACCCACGCCCGAGGAACTGACCTCGGGACGCTTCGCTGCCGTCGTAAGCGTGCGCAAGAGCGACGAACCCGACGCTGCGATTACTCCGACGGCGCTTGCGGGAACGACGATCCCTTTTACCTCGGTCCCATGGTCGATCGATACGGTCACGAAAGACGATATCAAGGCCGTGCGTGAAGCCGTCGAGGCCGCGAATGGTCCCGTTCTGATCCATTGAATGGCCGGAACGCGCGCTGCGGTCGCAGCGGCAATCGTCTCAGCGGAAAAGGACGGCTCGGGGGCTGCGGGCGCGATGCGAAAACTCGCAGCCGTCAACGTCGCAATCGAGGGCACACCCTTCGCGGCATTCGTCGCGAAATATTTCTTGCCCTAAGAAATCTGCCGCGGTCGCGCGAGCTTACGATGTTAGCGCGGCCGCGACGGGCGCGACCACCTCGGGTTCGTTCGCGAAGAGATGCACGAATTCGGTTGCATGCGCTTCGCCCGTTGCAACGGAATCGGCCATGATCTTCGCGACGACGCGTTCGAATGCGTGCACGTACTTCGCATCGAGTTGCGTGCCCGCGACGCGGCGTAACTCGGTGAGCGCGGTCTGCACCGCGAGCGCGCGACGGTAGGGTCGGTCGGTCGTCATCGCGTCGAATGAATCGCAGACCGCGATCGCGCGCGCGCCACGCGGAATCGCTTCGTCGCGGAGCTTATCGGGATACCCGCGACCGTCGATCCGTTCGTGATGGTGCAACACGCACGGCACCACGTCGTCCATCGTGCCGCAGGCGCGAATGATCTCGGCGCCGATCGTGGGATGGCTGCCGATGATCCGCCGCTCTTCGTCGTCGAGTGCTGAAGGCTTCAGGAGGACCGCATCGGGAATGCCGATTTTTCCGAGGTCGTGCATCAGCGCCGCGTGTTCGATCGTATCGCATTCGAGCGTCGGGAAACGCAACTCCATGGCTAAGAGACGGCTGTACGACGCGACACGACGCGAATGTCCGGCCGTGTAGCGATCGCGCTTGTCGATGACGTCGGCGAGAATCGTGAGCGTGCCGAGCAACGTCTTTTGCGCTTGGAGGCGGCGCCGTTCGAGTTCGCGCGACGCACCCGTCACGAGCGCGAGGAGGCTCAAAAAGATGATCGCGATCGCGCCGGATGTCGCGATGGCGACGGTGCGCCCTTCGCCCGCGGCCTGGCCACGCATCTCGCTGCGCGAGAGGTCGATCGCAATGACGAAGATCGATAGCGTCGAGACGAATGGCAGGTATTCGGTACGAATTTCCTCGCCGCGCGCATTAACCGTATCGCGCGACCAGAGTTCCGTCGTTTGGAGCGTCCGCCGAACGTCGTCGTCCACCCGCGGGGCATCGGCCGGAAAAACCGGCTGTCCCGTATGCGCGTAGAGACGCACGCCTAAAACGTACTGGAAGCGTTTTGCGTCGGCCTCAACCATTTCGAGCGCATGCATCGTTGCCGCCGGCGGTGGGCCGCTCGTCGTCGAGTAGGTGGAGACGGGTTTGGTGAGCAGCGCCGAAATTTGGCCCGCGGCACTCGCCGCTTCATTTGCTTCGAGCGCGGCCTGGTGCGTACGGATGAGATAGACCGCGAGGACACTCGCGACGACCAAGGCGAGTACGAACGTGGTGAGCGCAAATTTTCCGAGGAAGGTCAGGCGGAGCGCTCCCCCCGCGCGGCTGAGCACGAAGAGCTAGACCACGAAGCCCTGCGGATACGCTTGCGCATTTCCGAGTGCTTCGGCCAGCCGGGAGACATGCGTCGTTTCGACACCTAAGATGGCGGCGGCAACTTGGGCGAGTCGTCGGTCGGAAAGATCCGGGATGACCGAGAGGTACGTACTCGCGGCTTGACGCTCCACGACGAGTGCGAATGCGATCACATCGGCTTGCGAACGCAGCCGCGGATACGCGATCTTTGCGACGTTGGTCGTGAGAACGGCGCCACCCGCGCGGACGGCTCCGATAAGCGCGTCGCGATGCGCGATGTGATCGGCGCGGAAACGCGAGGCGATTTCGAGCACCGACGGGGTAAGGAGCCCGGTTCCGGCGGCATCGTCATACGCTTTTATACCCGCGCGTTCGAGTTCGATTGCCGAGTTGAGCATCGCAAGATCGTCGGGATTCGCGCGCGTCGCCGCCTCAGCAAACTCGGTGAGTAAGGGAAGACCGACGAGCGCAATAGCACTGCTGAGAAAAAATCGGCGAGACTGGTGTGGCAAGGGAGACCTCCAACGTACTCACTGGAGTATCGGCCCGACACATCGGTAGATGAGGACGTTTATTCTTCTCTCGTGCATAACGACGATTTTTCGGACGATAGGAGAGAATAATGACCGTTCGTTTCGTCCTCGCGATGCTCGTAGCGTTCCTCGGCTCGGTCGTCATCGCACCAGCGGCGACGGCGGCAACCGTCGTCGGCAAACTCGTGGCTCCGAGCATCGTTTGGGTCACCGATGAGGTCGTGCTTCATCCCGTCGTCGTCGAGATGCGCAACACGGGGAAGAACTTCTTGCCCGACGTCGTGACCATTCCGATCGGCAGCACGGTACGCTTCCCGAATGACGACCCTTTCTTTCACAGTATTTTCTCCGCATCCGAGACGGGCGCGTTCGATATCGGCTTCTATCCTGCAGGTCCGGGGAAAGAGCAGCTCTTCGAACACGCGGGCGTGCTCGACGTGCGCTGTCATATCCACGCATTGATGCGAGCCAACATCATCGTCGTCGATGGGCCCTCCCAAAATGCCGATACCGCGTTTTCGATTTCCGATATCGGCTTGGGCGAGCGCGTCGTGCACGCGTGGAGCCGTAGTCGCGGCTTGCGCACGGCGAGCATTCGCATCACCAAACCCGGTGCGACCGTCGTCCTTCGACGCGCGCTTTAGAAGAGCTCGGCTGAAATAACGTCGGCCAAACGTGCGTATCCGATCGCGGTGAGATGCAGTGCATCGGAGTCGTAGGCACGCGACGGTTGCGGCTCCTGGCCCGCGACGCGCATCCCGATATCGCGGTAGCGCACGCGTGCGTCGAAGTTTTTTGTTGCCACGATCGCGTTGACGGCCGCGGCCCCAGCATGCAAGACGGGTGAGTCGAAGCGCGGGAGAAGACCCAGAAGCAGGATCTGCGCGGAAGGCACGCGCTCGCGAAGTCGGTCGACGACTGCCGCGATCCCGCGCGCGCAATCGCGTGGCGGAAAATGCGGTAGGTCGTTCGTGCCGATGAGGACCACAATTGTTCGCGGCGCAGCGTCATCGAAGATATTATGATCGATGTGCCACAGGGCATCTTGCGTCGTGTCGCCATTGGTTGCGACGAGCATCGCGTCGATATCCGTGAAGCGCGCGCGCCACGATTGCGCACCGGTCGATGCGAAGCGTTCGAAGAGCGAGTCGCCGAAAAAGATGACGCGCGACTGACGTCGCGCGACGTCGGCGGCGAGTCGTGCATGCCGCTCGCGCCATTGCGATGCTCCGAAACCCTCGCGCGGCGCCGCTTCCCAGGGGCGCGGTGCTTCGGTCGATGCCGCAAAAGCGCTCACGCTTCGTGCGACGGTCATCGCGGCCGCCGCATGCGCGAACGTACGGACGGCGACGCGGCGCGTCATCGTCGACAGCCGCCTACGTCCGCGTCACGAGCCGGCTGCGGGCGATGAAGTTGACGACTGCCGAACCGCTGATCTCTCGCGTGTTGCGAGACCGAAATGATCTGCATACGGCCGTCGGGCAGAGTCGACTGACGCTTGATTTACTCGAGCCGACTTTGTCGAGGTGCGCCCGAGCCGGCAGGGCGGTCGCGCCGAACGCGATGCAACCGATCGTAAGCGACGCGGCGGCGACGTGGCGCCCCTTTGTGCGACGTAAGCGAATCATCATCGGTACGATGCCTCGGGCAACACGTGCACTCTTCTCGGGCGCAATCCGTATGATGCTTGCGTTCGTTCGAGCGGATGGGAAACGAGATCGTTGGATCTGTTCTCCGAGCATTCCGCTCGTGTGTGAAACGGCCGTTGCGTCGGAAAGGTGAATCCTGCCTTAGGATCTCGTTCGATCGGGTAACGCCGTCGTAACCGCACGTTTCTCCCACTTGCATCCGCACCTCATTGCTAAGGAATTCGAGATGTCCGGCGAGAGCGATCGCACGCGTGAGTCTGGCGGACTGTTGAGTCCGCAAGCGATGCATGCCCTCTTGGAAGCGCTCCCCGCGCTCGTTTGGACGACGACCCCAGATGGCCGCAACGTGACGTTTACAAACGAGCGGTGGCGCGACTATGCCGGATATGAAATCGTCCAAGCCCTCACAGCCGAGCTCATCCCGCCCGACGATCTCATGCGAACACTCGCCGCTTGGAACCACGCACTCGCGACCGTTTCTCCGATGGAGCTCGAATCGCGCATCCGTCATTACGACGGGGCGTACCGTTGGCACGCCATTCGCGCGGTCCCCGTGCGTGACGAGCGCGGAGCACTTGTCGCGTGGTGCGCCACGGCGGTCGAAACCGAAGCGCACCACCGTTCCGAACACTCGTTTCGCATGCTCGCCGAGACCGTCCCTGATTTCATTTGGACCGCCCAGCCCGATGGGTTCGTCGACTATTGGAACGAGCGATTGATCGCCTACACCGGCGTTCGACCCGTGCGTGCGATTGGCAACGGGTGGCCTTCGGTCGTTCATCCCGAAGATCTCGAGACGGTCAGTCAGCTCTGGGGCGAGATGATTGCGACCGGCGGGGCCTTTGAATCGCGCCACCGCCTGCGACGGCACGACGGCACGTATCGGTGGTTCCTCGCGCGCACGGAGCCGACGTTCGATCACGACGGTCGTATCGAACGTTTCGTCGGCAGCGCGACCGATATCGACGACCAACAGCGCGCGCAACTCGCCCTTGCGTTTCTCGATGGCGTGAGCGATCTACTCGGGCCGGCAAGCGACGTCGTCGGCACGTTGAAGACCGTCGCCGAGCGAGCGGTGCCGTCGATTGCGGATTGGTGTTCGATCTATCTACTCGATGAAGACGGGCGACTCGAGCCCATCGCGATCGCGCATTGCGATCCCGATCAGGTTGCGGCTGCGTGGCACCTCGTGCGACACGACCCGCCGCGTGCGGGCGACGCCACTTTTTCGCGCGTGCTCGCGCACGAATCGACGTTGATGCAAGCGATCTCGCGTGACGATCTTGCCGCGGTAGCCGTCGATTCGCGCCATCTCAATCTGCTCGTCGAACTCGATATTCGTTCGGCAATCGTCGCACCGATCGTCGCGCGCGGTCGAATATATGGGTCCATCAATTTCGTGAGCGGCGGTGGGCGTTGGCTCGGCCCGGACGAACTGCGTCTTGCCGAGATCGTCGGAAAACGCATCGGCGTCGCGCTCGAAAACGCACATATCTTCGAACGCGAGCGTCACATTTCGAAGACGTTCCAGCAGGCCGCGCTCTCACACGCGTTGCCGAGTGTCCCCGGTCTCGATCTGCACGCCGTTTCTGTTGCAGCGGAATGTGAAGCCGAGATCGGCGGGGATTGG
>JAYTXC010000242.1:0-4283 GCA_043743145.1 Rhodospirillales bacterium | reverse complement strand
TTTGGCCTGCGCGCGCACGTCGACGCAGACGTCGTCACGATCGGGAGCGCGCGCTATCTCGCAGGCGCGGGAGTCGCGATCGTCACACACGCGAACGGTGCGCCCCACGGCACGACCTCGACCGACGTTCACGTCGCGCGCGGCACCACGTATCTCGGCGCGCTCACGTTCGACGATACCGTGCGAAACGAGGCGCGAGCCGCGATCGAGCGCTTACGGAGGCTCGGGATTCGCACGGTCATGCTCACCGGGGATCGACGCGGGAGCGCGCGTGCCGTCGGCGCGGCGATTGGGATCGACGAGGTCGTCGCCGAACTCTTACCGGAAGAAAAAGCGGCATGGATCGGTGCGCTCGTCGATGCTGGCACGATCGTGACGATGGTCGGCGATGGTATTAACGATGCGCCCGCGCTCGTGCGTGCGAGCGTCGGCGTCGCGATGGGCTCGGGCACCGACGTCGCACGTGAGAGCGCGGACGTCGTGCTCATCGGGAACGACCTGGGGCGGTTCGTTGCGACGGTCGAGATCGCACGGCGCACGAAAGCGATCGTGATGCAGAACTTCGTCGGCACGCTCGTGGTCGACGCTTTTGGCATCGTCCTCGCCGCAATCGGCATTCTCGGACCGCTGCCCGCAACATTCGTCCATGTTGTATCCGAGCTCGCCTTTATCCTCAACGCAACACGCATGCTCGCGCCACGCGACGGCACGGCGCCGTGCGCCGTCGAAGTGTAGCGTATGACACGCTTGACGTTCTTGCCGATCCTTGCCGCGGGCTTGCTTGCCGCGGCGCCCGCACCCGCACAACCGCGCATCGTGACCTATCGCGATACGGGATGCGGCTGTTGCGAGAGCTGGGTCGCGCTCGCACGCAAAGCGGGGTACGAGGTGACGTTGCACGATCTCGATCGCGACGTGCGCATCAAACGCTTCGGGCTCACCAACACGACGGCCGGTTGCCACACCTCACTCGTTGCCGGCTATCTCGTTGAAGGCCACGTGCCGATGAGCGTCGTCGCGCGACTCGTACGCGAGCGTCCCCGGATTCGCGGCATCGCGTTTCCCGGTATGCCCACGGGAATCGCCGGCATGCCCGGGCCTCGCGCGAACGGCAGCGAGATCTACACGCTCGAAGCCAAACCCCGCGTCTTCGCGCGCGTTTAAGCACGCCCCGCGCGCACGATCGCGACGCCAACGGCCGCGCAGAACATGCCGACCCAGCCGAGTGGCGGCAAGACCTCATGCGCGAGCAACCACGCGACGAGGGCGGCCATCGGCGGCACCAAAAAAAAGAGCGACGCGGTCTTCGATGCCTCGCCGCGACGCACCAGCGCGAGTAAGAGCGTGACCGCAACGAGTGAATTACCGAGCACGAGATACGCAAGCGCACCCGCAAGTTTCGGCGTCCAGGCGACCGCAAAACCTTCGAGGGCGAAAGCGAGCGGACCGACGACCGCGAGGCCGACACCGCATTGGATGATATTCGCCGAGATCGCGTTGAGCGATTGCCCGAAGCGACGCTCGTACAACGTCGCCGACGTCATCGCGATGACCGCGAATGCGGCTGCCGCGAGCCCGAAAACCGGCGGCGTCGCAAAAGCGCTGCGCGCGAAGATGACGAGCGCCGCGCCAACGAGGCCGAGTGCGAGCCCGAGCCACACGCGCGCATCGACGCGTTCACCCGTGAGCTTGGGTGCGAGCAATGCGACGAGGATCGGCTGCAAGACCGACATCAATCCCGCGGTACCCGCCGAAACGCCGTGGGTGATCGCAACGTAGATCCCGCCAAAAAATCCCACTTGGATCAGCAATCCGACGACGCCGACATGCAGCCAACCCGCGCGCGATGTGGGCCACGAAGGCCGTACGAACACGGCGAGCGGCGATAAGACCGCGACGACGAGCGTATAGCGAAGCGAGAGCAATGCAAAGGGGCTCGCTTCATCGAGGCCGAGCTTCGCAAACGTAAAACCCGACGACCACAAGACGACGAAGAGCGCGGGCGCACCCACGCTCCACAGCGCAACGGAGAATGGGTTGGTGGCCGCGGGCGACGGGGTGCTCAGACGAAAATCGAAAGCGGCAGATACGCCCCGACGACCCAATGCGGCGCATCCACGATCTCGCTGATCTTGAGATCGACGGCGACACTACAGAGCATATAGGCATCGACACGCGAGAGGCCGTAGGTGCGGCCGAGATACGCGATCATGTTGCGAATCGCATGTCGGGCCGCTTCCATGAGATCGGGACCGATTCCATCGGTTGCGTAGTATCCGGCCGTATTCGTGCGCGCGGCGAGTGGTCCGGGCGTTTGAAATTCGGGCTCAGACACCGGCCAATCGCGACGGACCGTCAAACGGACCTGAGCTCGCACAGGCGTCTCGATCGCCGTGCCGCACACTTCGCCATCGCCTTGGGCTGCGTGCCCATCGCCGAGAGAAAAAAGTGCGCCCGGCGCTTCGATCGGGAGAAACACGCGCGAGCCGACCGTAATGTGCCGCGTGTCCATATTGCCACCATGGCGATACGGCGGGATCGTCGAAAGCGCGCCCGCTTTTCCCGGCGCGAGACCGATCTCACCGCAGAACGGTGCCAGTGGGATGCGAATCCCCGAAGCGAACGCCGCATAGCCCGCCGCGCCACCTTCGAGCGTCCAAATTTTGAGCGCCGGCTCCACGAACTCGTCGGCGAGCAAACCGAAGCCGGGAATGATCGCCGTCCACCCCCATGTCGCGGGTTCGATTGCGAGGAATTCGATCTCGAGCGTATCGCCCGGCATCGCGCCCTCCACCGCGATCGGTCCGTTGACTTGATCCAATCGCGCAAAATCGAGCGTGCGAATCGTCTCAGCGGTACTCGTTTGATCGATTTGGCCGCACGATGCGTCGAGGAGATCGAATGCGACGCACGCTCCCGATGCGATCGTCGCGATCGGCGGAATCGCATGATCCCATGCGAGATGAAAGCGGTCGCGTGAGACGTGAATGGTACGCGTCGACATGCGTCGTGCGGTTGTGCGAGCAGGGTGGTGCTTCCCGCTCACGTAGACGGAGTCGATGCCCGCTTTCCGCCACCTTACACGGCTCGCCGTTTTCGCATGTACTTTCGTGATGCTCGCAACGACGACGCTCCGCGCGGAGACGCGGCCGCAACCGTTGCCCGCACTCGATTATCGAGCGTACGACGCCTGGAATACGATTCGTACACCGAAACTTTCGAACGACGGTGTGTCGCTCGCATACGCGCTCACACCAGAAGACGGCGATCCCACACTCGTGGTGCGCGCGCTCGAAGCCGGCACGGAAAAGCGCGCATCGCGCGGTGCCAATCCGCTTTTCGCCGCGACCGGACGGTACGTCATTTTCACGCACGTCGCCGCGAAGAAAAACGTCGATGCGGCAAAGAAAGCCAAGAAGACGGACGCACAGCAACCGAAAGCGGGCATCGGCATTCTCGACCTGCAGCGTAGCGCTGCGGCCGAGATTGTCGATTCGATCAAAACAATTGCGGTCGCTCGCGATGAGGGTTCGACGATTGCGTATCTCGCAGAGCCATCGCCTTCGCCGTCGCCATCATCGTCGCCATCATCGTCGCCTTCGGCAGCTCCATCTCCGTCGGCATCAGGCGCGAACGCTTCGGCCGCACCGGAGGCGAGCCCATCGGGATCGCCCGCGCCCAAGGCTGACAAAACGAAAGCAAATGCTGCGCTGCTGACGATTCGCAATCTCGTCACCGGGACGAAATCGACCGTCGCGAACGCAACCGAGGTCGTCATTTCGCAAGACGATCGATTCATCGCGTACACCACGCAGAATAAAGCCGGGACCGCGGACGGCGTTTACGTCTATGACGTCGTCCGCGCGAAGACACTCGATATCGCAAGCGCTGCAGGACGGTATCGCAACCTCACGATCGCGCGCGACGGAACGGCGCTCGCGTACCTCAGCGATGCCAAGACGTATGCGAACGACGTGCCAACCGAAAGCGCGTACGTGGTAGATCTCCACGTCGAATCGCCGACGCCAACGCTCGCCGTCGACGCGCGTGCGCCCGCGATGCCGAGCGGTTTCACGCCAAATACGAACGGCACGCTGGCATTTTCACGCGACGGCAAACGGCTCTTTCTCGGCGCGGCCCCAGAACCGACACCGATGTCATCGGGCACACCCGAACCCACGAAGGTCGATCTGTGGTCGTATCGCGACGATATCTTGCAGTCGCAACAAAAACATGATGCCGATACGGAACGCAAACGCACCTATCTCGGAGTCTACGATCTC
>JAYTXC010000241.1:0-15637 GCA_043743145.1 Rhodospirillales bacterium | reverse complement strand
ACGATCGCAACCGCGGCGTCTACGCGGCGCGTGATTGGCTCGCCGGGCAATTCGGTGACGTCGCGAAGATCGCGGGCGATCGCATGACGGTCAAGTTCGATACGTTCGTGCAAGAAAAGACCGCGCGCACACCACGTGCGGTCGAAACCTCGAGCGTGTACGCGACGCTGCGCGGCGACGATCCGACGCGCGGCACGATCGTGATCTCGAGCCATTACGATTCACGTAATTCCGACGGCAGCGACCCGATCAAAGATTCGCCCGGTGCCGACGACAACGGCTCCGGGACGTCGGCCGTTTTGGAAGCCGCGCGCGCGATGGCGGCGATGCACTTTCCCGCGACGATCGTCTTCGTGTGTTTCGACGGTGAAGAACAGGGTCTCTTCGGCTCCGCGCACTTTGCAAAAATGCTCAAAGAGCGCGGCACCGTCGTCGAAGCCAATCTCAACAACGACATCATCGGCGCATCGGTCGGTCACGGCGGCGAACAATCGCCGAACGACGTGCGGCTCTTCAGCGAAGCGCTTCCCGTGGATGCGAAACCCGGGCGCGTGAATGCGACTGGCACCGAAAACGATTCAGCCGCTCGCGAACTCGCGCGCGCCGCGAAAGCGATCGGCGAGGCGTATCTGCCGAAGATGCACGTCAACCTCATCTATCGCGCCGACCGCTTCTTACGCGGTGGCGATCAAGAGTCGTTTTCCGAAAATGCGTTTCCCGCCATTCGCTACGTGGAAGCACACGAAAACTTCGATCACCAACATCAAGATATTCGCATGGAGAAGGGACTGCAATACGGCGATCTCCTCAAGTACGTCGATTTCGACTATCTCGCACGCGTCACGCAACTCAACGTTGCGGCGGCGGCCACGCTCGCACTCGCGCCGCCCGCTCCGGTGACCGAGATCGACAATCGGAAACTCGCGTACGATTCGACACTGCTGTGGACGGCAATTCCGGGCGCCCAGAGCTACGAGATTCTCTGGCGCACGACGAGCGAAGCGACGTGGAGCCATGCGCGCAACGTTGGCAACGCAACGACCGCGACGGTCCCGCTCTCGAAAGATGACTGGCTCTTCGGCGTCCGCACGCTCGATGCGACCGGCCATGCAAGCGTCGTCGCGTACCCAACACCAAAAACGAAGTAGCCCAGAAGAAAGGCGCTGATGGAACCTGCCGTCAGCGCATTTTTCCACGCCTACCGTTCGTATCGGGTCCATTCGACCGTCACTCTTGGCAAAAAGATATCCATTTTTTGACACGACAAACATCGTTCGCGCTTCAGATCAATAGGCGATCGTTACCGGCGACGACCGCCTATGAGCGCTCCAATCACCATTCTCGGCGCCGCCAAACTTCGACGCCCTTTCAATTTTTTTGCACGATGGCGTCTTTACCGGCAAAGGTGGTCGACGCTCACGCAAGCCAAATATCGCGATGGGTATCGTTTCAAAATGTTTGGATCGATTCCGGACGTGGCTTACCTTCGTGAGTCGTTTTTGCAAATGCCGGAAATGGCCGAGTCGGCACGTTGTCGGTGACGTACGCGATGGTTGCGAGACTTTGCGTACTCGCCGATTTCACGCTTCACGTCACGTTCTCGAGTTTTACCGGCCCGATCGTAACCGAGCTCCATTCTGAGTTTAGCGATTTTACGTTCTCGACGTTGCCACCCGATGAGCGCCTCGCTCCCGCGACTCCCTCCCCGTAGATGTGACGCGGACGCAATTCAGAAAAGGCCGGTGTCGTCGCTTCGCTTCATGCCGACCGCGCCGTCCAACTGGCTCACGACTAACCGACGTCAGGCCCCCGTGGCGTACAGGATCGAATCTCGATGTCTGCCGGCAATCGAAGGTCGTGCTGAAACGTGGCCTCGGTCGCGTTTTCGGGCTTGTACATGTTGTATTTATCCATTTCGAAGAAATGGTAGATCGCTCGATCGACGTATGGCACGAGGCTCACGTAGGCTTGTCCGTGCTCGTCAAGGTAGGCCCAACCAATATTCTTCTGCGTCTTGACGTTGACGAGCCGCATCGCGCCTTGCACGCTGTTCGGCTGGCCGAATTCACCGCTCGGTTCGAGACGGAAACTGCGAGTATCGCTCTATCCGATAGGCGACGGAAATGATGGGCAAAATTTAGCGTCGTAATTTGTGGCGTTCATGACGAGCGCCAGAATACATTCCAAGCACAAGTCCTTTCGCGAGGCTCTTTACCTGATGAATCAACTTCCGTTGCGGCGATCACTTCTCGCACGCAAGCTCGTCGAGCGCTTTCGCGAGCGTAAAGTCGCGCTCCGTGATCCCACCAGCATCATGCGAGCAGAGCGTGAGCGTCACGAGATTCCATGAGATCGCGATATCGGGATGATGATCGTGGACGTTCGCGAGGCTCGCGACAGCATTGACGAAATGAATCGCACCATCGAACGAGCCGCGGTCGAATCGCTTTTCAAGTGCATTGCCGCGATGGTGCCACTCGCGCATCGCGACGAGTCGGCGCACGATCTCGTCATGATGAACCACACTCATACGATTCCCCGCGCGCGCAATTCGGCCATCGATACGTCGCAGGCTGCGAGCGTCGCGTCGATCTCGATGTCGCCATGTTCGGTCGAGAGAAACATCAACTCGTTCGGCGACGGCGCGAGCAGCACGCCACGATCCCGCATCGCGTGATAGTACGCCGCGAACGCGATGCGATCGGCTTGCGAGCGTTCGTCGTAGTTGCGGACCGGTGGCCCCGGACGAAACGCGAAATCGACCATGCTCCCGAGTTGTGTCACAGCGTACGATAACCCGTACGCGTCGAAGATCGCACGCAAGCCATCGGCGAGCCGCTTCGCGCGCGTATCGAGTCGCAAGTACAGCGTTGAATCGCGCTCGATGAGATCGAGCGTGCGATGACCGAGCGCGACCGCGAACGGATTGCCGGAATACGTTCCTCCGGTAAAGCTCGCGCCATCTGGCGCGAGCACACCCATCACGTCAGCGCGACCGCCAAATGCCGCGAGCGGAAAGCCGCCGCCCATGATCTTGCCGAGCGCGGTAAGATCGGGGCGATGCCCCGTGTAGGCTTGTCCGCCGCCGAGACCGAGTCGCAACCACGTAATGACTTCATCGAAGATCACGAGCGCACCGGAGCGACGCGCGCGTGAGAAGAGCGCATCGAGAAAGCCCGGTTCTGGGAGCACGAGCCCCATGTTGCCGACGATCGGTTCAACGACGATCGCGGCGAGTTCATGCTCGCGACCCGCAAGGTGCGCGTCGAGATCGCCGATATCGTTGTAGCGCGCGACGACCGATGCGGCGCGGACGCCCCCCGGAATGCCACTGCGCGCGACATCGTTTGCGTGCGCGGACGCACCGGCCGAAGCGCCCGCGTCGTGTAACGCGCCATCGAAATGCCCGTGATAGTTTCCCGCAAAGCGCGCGATGAGCGACCGTCCCGTGAATGCGCGCGCGACGCGAATGGCCGACATCATCGCCTCGGTGCCCGTGCTCACGAAACGCAAGCGCTCCATCGACGGCACGTGCGTCGCGATGCGATCGGCGAGCCGGATCTCGTCGTGCGTGGTCGCGCCGAAAACCGTGCCGCGCGCGGCGAGCGCATCGAGATCGCGCACGAGCGCGGGATGTGCGTGCCCGAAAAGCAGCGGTCCGTAGGCCATCACATAATCGACGTACGCGCGCCCCGTTCCATCGATTGCATATGCGCCGCGGCCGGCAGCCTGCACGAACGGCGCGCCACCAACGGCCGCACCGACACGAACGGGCGAACTCGCACCGCCGGCGAGCGCGCCTGTCGGCATGCCAAAATCTCGGTCGCTTCGTTCCCGCTCGGTGATCATCGTACTCGAGCGGCTTCCGGCCCGCGCCGGGCGAGCCTGCCGTTACGCGTCTCTGATCATCGTCGTTCCGTTTTCACGTTCTTTGGCATCGCTCGGGCGTCGTGCGACGCAGATCGTCACGCGCTGCGCCCCACGCTCTCACGTTCGTACACGTTGTATTCTTGGATCGTTCCCGCGCGAGCCACGACGATTACGCCGGAGGGCCGCTCATCGTTATCTTGAACGGCCGATGCCTTTCGCGATATCGAATGCTTCGAAAAGCTCGCTCACGCGTTCTCGTCGTCTCCGGGTCTGGTGCGGCGCAGGGTCGCGATCGTCGCTCGCGCGCGTTCAACGTCCCACGATAGCGATTCCGCATGTTCGCGAATCGCACGCTCGTTGCCCGCGTAAGAAACGAGCGTGCGCGGTTCGAGGGCGAATCGCGGGCGGTCGAGTTTTCGCGCTGCGGCGAGCGCGTGCATCGCGCCGCCGTCCACGGTGCTCGCAACGAGCACGATACTCGCCGCGTGCGCGGCCTGCAGCCGATCGCGACGAACGAGTGCGTACGATCGCACCGCGGTATCCGGCAGCGACTCCGTCAATATCGCGCCGCCCGCCGCGACGATGCGATCTTCGAGGTCGCGATGCTCGGCGGGATACGTCGCGCCGAATCCGTGGCCCACATACGCGAGTGTCGGCGTGCCCGTATCGAGCGCGCCTTCGTGCGCGGCCGCATCGACGCCGATCGCGAGGCCGCTCACGATCGGGCCGGGAGCAACGCGTGCCAGCGCGCGCGCGAATGCGACCGCCTCAGGGTCCGCATCGCGCGAGCCCACGATCGCCGTCCCTTCGCGCCACCGCACACGCTCGGGCAACGTCCCGCGGACGAAAAGCATCGGCGGTGCATCGCGCAGATCACGCAATCCCGCCGGATACGACGGCGTGCCCAGTGCCACCACACGCGCGCCCATGCGTTCGAGGCGCTCGGCAACGATGCGCGCATCGCGCCGTGCTTCGGCGAGCCGTGTCGCCGATTCGTTCGCGATCCAATCGCGTAGCGCACCTTCGTCGCCGAGTGCGAGCGCGCGGACGCGCCGCGCGGGAATCCGCAGGAGCGCCGCCGCGATGAGGACGAGCGCCGAGGGTATGAACGGGACCGAACCATTCACGACGGGCCGCCGCATGCGCCTAGCGTCGCGGTGCGTATTTTGCGGTGATCTCCTCGATGACCGATTCATCGACGTCGGTCCCGCGCGCGCGCGCGAGCGCCTCGGCTTCGCTCCGCAACTTCTTCGTCACGGAAACGCGCACGAAGAACGGCACGCGTTTGGCGGTTTTATCGGCGAGCGCTTTCGCACCGTCGGTCCAGGTGAGGACGCTGTTTTGCCCCTTGCCACCATCGGCCGTGGCAATCGGCGCGTCGCGCAAGATCTCACTCGTCGGTTTCGTCGCTTGCACGGGCGGCGCATACGATGTCGGGAGATTCGCGAAGAGCGTATCGAAAAGCACTTCGCAAACCGTCTGCAGCAACCATACGGCGCCCGCATAGCCCATGAACGGCGTTCCCGTCGCGCGGCGCACGACGGCCCCAGGAAACGACGCTTGATAGAATCGCGACGGCAATTTCTCTTGCGCGAGAATCATCCGTTCGTTGATCGATCCGAACACGAGCATCGGGCTCGGGCTCGCCTCCGCGAGCGCTTCACGCACCACCTCGCTCGGCGAGCTTTCCGGTCCCGTGCGATAGGCACTGTACGAAATCGGCAGCCCGAGTTCGTCGCCGAGGTAGCGCTCGAGACCATCTTTATACGACGGTGGCGCGATAATGGCGATCGGGCTGTTCGCAAAAAAATCGCTATGCGTCGAACGCCAGATATCTTGCCACGCCGCAAGCGTCGTCTTCTTTTCGAGCGCGATGAACGCTTCGGCACGCGCTTCGAGCCCGAGCGTCTTCGCAATACCGCGAATAAACGTCGTCGTATCTTCGAGCCCGAACGGCGCCGAGAACGTCGGCAAGCCGACTTCGCGAGCCAGCGACGAGCCGAATTCTTTATACATCACGATCGTCGCCGTCGCATCGGTAAGTCGCGTCGTGTCATACGAATTCGCATCCCACGGATAGACGAGATTAATTTCGGCGCCGAAGCCCGCGAGTAGGCGTTTGATTTCGGCGATATCGCTATATGAATTGAAGCAGCCGTACGTCGGTCCGATAATGTTGACCGACGGACCCGCAGGTGTCGGCGCCGCCCCCGCACTCGCGGGACGCACGAAATGCTCGCGGTTCTGCCATAGGAAGAGCAACGCGCGATCGCGTGCGTGCCATTCGTCGTCGTCGAGCGATTGCGCGTTGAAGAAAAGCGGCGTGCCTTTGACGCCTTCGTCGATCGTCGTCCATGCGGCACCGATGAGTTCCGACATCGGCGTACTTACGATGAAGACTTGTTTGCCCTCGACGTTCGCGCGCGCGACTTTCTCTTTGAGGACGCCGAGCGTGCCCGCGATCGTCACTTCGTTTTCAGAGAGCTCCGAACACGTGACGTTCTGGAGATACGGAATCGAATCGGTGTAATTGATGACGGCGACCGCCGGCATCACGTGACAGCCGACGGGACCATCGAGCACGACGTTGCCGTCGCGCAGATTCGCGAAGACTTGCATCGCGCCCGTATCGCCGCCCGCGTGATCGAGATCGGTGACGCGTTTGCGGACCGGGGTGTTGACGTTGTCGCTCGGGAGCTCTTGTGTGAGACCCATCGTGCTATTCCACCGCCGTGGGTGCGGTCACCGCTGCTGGCGTGCCCGCGACGGGTGCGAAGGCATCGTTGACGATGAGGTGTTCCGTAAGATCGATCTTCGTCTGCCACGACGTCGCCGTTTGACGCGGTACGCCCGTCTCGCTGAAGAACGACGCGATCTTGTGGTAGCGTTCTTTGCTACGATACGTCGACGTCGCAAGAGAGAGAATATCGGCTGCGCCTTCGGCAAACATTTGCGAACGCGTCGCCATCGCGTTCGTGTAGTAGATCGAGGGAATGCCGAGCTCTTTTGCGTGCGCGCAAAGCGGCGTCGTGCCGATCACGCAATCGTACGGATGGTCTTGTAAGGCGCCGATTTCGTCGTCGAAATTCGCTCCGTAGAGCACCGTGCAGCCGCGCTCGCGCAGCCACGCTTCTTCCTGACGTGCGAGTGGATTCGTATTCACGGCCGTCGAGAGATACGGCACCTTCGCACCCGCCTCGATGAGTAACCGTACGAGCAAGAACTCGTGGCCCTCATAGCCCGCGACCATGAACGTGAGACCGTTGAGCGGATAATCGGCCATCGCCGCGCGAACCTTCTCGCGTTCGTCGGCCGCGACGGTTTCGACGGTTGCCGCGTTTAAGTTCAGCACCTCACCGATCGCTCTGATCCACGCATAGGTGCCGTCGATGCCGACGGGCGCGCCTTCGACGAAGGGCAGACCCTGCTTCATCTTCATCCGCTTCACGCTCTCGCTGTAGAACGGATGCAGCGGCGCGTTGACCGCACCATCGACCATCGCGACATAATCTTCCCAGCGCGGACCCGGCACCGTCGTGTTGACGTGCGTCCCGATGCGGCGAAGCACGTCGTCGATCTTGAGCGGATCGGAGGGAAAGAGTTCGCCGATGAGATTGACGCCCGAGCGCGCCTTGCGCTGCGAGGGGAGGCGCCAGACGAGCGAATCGACGACGATATCTTTTGCGCGCGCGTGCGTGTGCACGGAGTACGCGGGCAGCGGCACGTAGACGATCTCGGTGTTACCGATTTGCTTGGGCAAGAGTTCGAACGGCAGCCCGACGGTATCGCTCACGCAAAGCGAGCAGATCGGAATCAGCGAGGGCTTGTATTTCTCGGCCATCTCGATGACCATCGCTTTGAGTTCGTCGAACACCGAGCCTTTCGCCCACATCTGCGACGAGACGCCGGGTGAGAAGATCGGTCGGTTCGCCACATAAAAATGGGCCACGAACGTATGGCCGTACATGCAGCCGTCACCCGAGGAGATGACGATCGGCATCGCATCTTCCATCCGCAAGAGATTGCGGATCGCGCCGAATGCGGGGCACATCGAGGATGCTTGTTTCGACAATTCAGTTCAACCGTTCAAGAAACGTCGTGAGCGAGGGAAGCCACGATAGCGCGCCACGCTTACCAATCGGCCGACGGAACGGCGAATCCGCCCGCGCTGACGACCGTTGGGACGAGCAGCTTTTCGGCGTCGTGTTCGGCTTCGAGATACCGATGATCGAGCGCGCCGCCATTGGGGATACCGCGCATATCCTCGATCTCGGGCAGCGACCAGAGTTCGTCCGATGAGACGGCGGTGCCGTCCATCGTCGCCGCATTGCCCGAGAGCACGCACATGAATTCGTGGAAGTCGACGGCCTTCGGAACATAAGCTGGCTTGTTATCGATCGCGTCGATGACCTTATCGATCGCGGCCGCAATGAGCGGATGCGTCTCGCCAGAAGTCGCGATCTCCGCTTGTGGAATCACGGGCAGCGACGCGAGCACCGGCACGCCGAGGAACTCGGCCATGCGCACGGCTTTCCCCGAGCCGTCGTCTTTGTTCACGAACAATCCGAGAAGCCGCGTCTTGCCGCCTTGCTCCGCGAAATAGCGTACGGCGGAAGCGATATTGTTGGCAGCGTACATCGACTGGCCTTCGTTGCTGCAGACGATGATGAGCTTATCCGCCATCGAGCGTGCGATCGGCGTGCCGAACCCGCCGCAGACGACGTCGCCCAGAAAATCGAGCAGCATATAATTGAAATTCCACTCCGAAAGACCCCATTTTTCGAGGAGCCCGAAGCCGAAGGTGATGCCGCGCCCGCCGCAGCCACGCGCCGATTCCGGTCCGCCGAGCTCGATACAGTACACACCTTTACCTTTGAAGATGATGTGTTCGGGTGCGAGCTCTTCTTCTTTGCCATCTTTGGAAAACTGCGCCCACGTGCCGAGCACGGTGGGAATGAACGCACCGCCGAAATGCTGTACGACGCTATCGTGTTTGGGATCGCAGCCCATCTGGAGCACGCGGTTGTCGCGATCGGTCAGCGTTTTCGCGACCATGCTCGTGAGGAACGACTTGCCCGCGCCACCCTTGCCGTAGAACGCGGTCGTGTTGTTCTTACTTACGCCCATTGCAGTATCACTTTCGGGACTGAGGGATCTTCAAAGGCCGTGCGATAGGCCGCTTCATAGTCGGCGACCGGCACGATGTGATCGGCCATACGGCCGACGGAGATCGTGCCTGCGGCGAGCATATCGCGCGCCGCGAGCAGATCGGGATGCGCCCACTCGCGTGCGACGAGGAGCGAAACTTCTTTGACGAAGAGATCGACGAACGGCGTCCGGAGCTCGTCGTAATACGAAAGCAGCACGATCGACCCGCCGGGTCGCACCGCACGCGCACATGCCGCGATCAATTCCGACTTGCCCGTCGCTTCGAAGATCGCATCGAGATCGTGAAGCGCTTCGTCGACCGGCGTCGCCGAGACATCGAGACGCTCGCAGCCGTCGGGTGCATCCGCGAGTCGCACCGCACGCACATCCGCGCAGGTGACGTGCGCGCCGGCCGCCACGAGAAAGCGTGCCGCAAACTGCCCGATCGCTCCCATGCCCAGGACGCAGACGCGTAAGCCACGCACTTCCCCGAGGCGACGCACGCCATGCAGCGACGTCGCGGCGAGGGCGAGCAATGGCGCGACCGCGAGCGGAATGCCGTGCAACGGCACGACTTGCGCGGCGCGTTTGATGAGGCGCGCGGCATTGCCGCCGAAGACGCCTGCAACGTCGGTATAACACATCGAGCCGCCGACGAAGACCGCATCGCCGACCGCAACATCGGTCACGTCCGCGCCAATGCGCGCGACGGTGCCGACCGATTCGTAGCCGGGTACGAGCGGAAAACGCAACATCGGAAAGCCCGGAAGTTTGCCGGAATACAACAGCCGTTCGGTACCCGCTGAGATCGACGAGAACTTCGTATCGACGACGACTTCGTCGGCATTGGCCACGCGTAAACTCGCTTCATGCGTGCCCAGTTTGCCCGCTTCGCGAAAGACGATCGCGTGCGTCGTTTCACCGCTGGGTTTGGGCTGAGCCATCGTCGCTCCGTGCCCATGGCCGTGGCCCGCCGTGGCGTGGGCACTCGGCGCAGCTGGCATACTCACGCGGCGAAACCGAGCATTTTTTCCGCCGCCAGCGTCTCGAGCTTCTGGCGTTGCGTGCGATGGATGTATTGCGCCACGTTGATCGCGTAAACCGTGTAGGCGAGGCCGAGCATCAGCAACACCACGGGCATCATATCGCGGTGGAAAGCGACGACCGCGAGATATGCGAGTTGGAACATGAACACGATGAGCGTCATGACGTCCTCGAGCAAGAATTCCGGGGCGAACCACCAGAATCCGAAGACGTCGTGTTCCCAGAACGACCCGGTGAGCACCGCACCGATCATCAACCCGATTTTGACCAACACCGTGACGTGGACGGCTTCGTACGGAACCGCTCCGCGAAAAAACGCAATGAGAAAACCCACGCTCACGAAAAACGCCAGGAGTTGGCCGATCGCAAAGAGCGGATGAATCATCGTCCAGATGCTCGCTTTGCGACGGTCGCGAACGGCCAGCGCTGACGCTTCGGGCATGGGTATCCTCCATTCCAATGCTATCCCGCCAGTCGCGTGGACTCGGTGATACCTATCACCCGTTCCCACGGGGCTCGACGCACTCGTGTCAAAACGAAGCCAAAGCTCGTACCGGCACGAGGAGCCATACGTAAAGGTCGTTCTCGTGATGCTCATCGGGAGTATCGGCGCGATGCTCATCGTACCGCCCTTCCTGCACATAATCGAGCGCACCGGCAGCGTAAACTTCTACGGCATCACGTTTCTCTCACCCGTCATTCGATGAACGTGCGGCGTTCGCGCCGTCCGTCCGTCGAGCAATCAGACGATGAGGGCTTCGAGACTTCCGAGATCGAGCAATTCGAGCGCTTGGCCCGTGCTGGCGTCGCGGACGTACCCCTTTTGACGAAAGCGCGCCATGTTGCGCGAGACCGTCTCGCGCGCGGTACCGATCATATTTGCAAGATCTTGATGCGTGACCGGGAGATCGATTCGGACACCACTGTCGGTCTTGACTCCATACTGCTGCGAAAATTTCACGAGCACGCGCGCGAGCCGTGAGGCGACGTCGCGACCGCGGAAATCGTCGAGCAGCGTGAGCGCGTCGCTGACTTGTTCGGAGATGCGTTGCATGAAGCTCGTGAGCCGCTCGGGCCGCTCGCGAAGATACGCTTCGAATACGGCATTATCGACGGCGTAGATCTCGCTCGGCTCCATCGCCTCGATGAAGACTTCGCGCCAGTACCCGTTGAGAACGGCGCGATCACTCCACAGCGATCCCGTTTGCAGAATCGTGATGAGAATCTCGCGACCACTCGCGAGTAGTTTCGTAACTTTCAGTGTTCCCGACGCACAGTAGAATGTTTTTTCCGGCTGACCTTCAGGGTCAGAAATTACGGCCCCGTGATCGTAACGACGCGACGCACCTTCGGTAAAAAGTGCGTCGATCGATTGACCGGAATTCGCGGGCGAAACGACCGTCGAACTCGGAAGACTCCAAAAAAGATCCAACTAGTGGTCGATAGCCCCCGACGCGAGATGCGCCCCCGGATTTTCGTGAACTTCGGGGTGCGCTGCAATCGCTTGGACTGGTGTTTGATCCAGCCCTGCTTTCACGAGCGCACTCGGCCATTTGTTTCCTTGATGACACGTGTAGCACGTGACGGCTTTTATATTGGCAGGTAAATATTTGTGGTTGATCTCATCGACCATCGCCCACATCCGATGCGAGATTTTGTTCGTCGGATAATATTGCAGGGAGACGAAGTCGGCACTGTTGTGGCAGAAGAGGCAGTTCACACCGAGCGATCGTGCGGCCGAGTACATCGAGTTGACGACGTATCCGACTTGCTTCGTTGATTTCGTGCGTGAGTTGAGATATTGCACGGGCACGACGTTCCACTTCACGCCCATGTGCGCGTTCCCGCGATGGCATGTGACGCACCCGACGGCGCCCGTTACGGCATAGTTGGGGTAATCGACTTTTGCCGGCTGGACCCAGCTCGTCTGCACGGCATTGGACATGATCTGCATCGTGCGCGAGATCTTTTTGGTTTTCGTGTCGTACGCGAAATTGCCGACGTTATGGCAGTACGAACATTGCACGCCGAGCGAAGATGAATAATACGCCATCTGCCCGACGAGCTGCGCGTACGAATATTGTTTGAGGACTTGCACGTTGTAGAGTTGTCCCGGAACGTAATTGCGCGGGACGCTCTTGGGCTGGTGTGAAAAATCGAGCGGATCGTTCTGGTTGACGGGACCGTATTGGCCCTTATAAATCTGCAACGCTCGCTCGTCGTTCTCGACTCCGATTTGCGCGGCATTATTCGTCCGATAAACAGCGCCAGGCAGCTGCGGGCCCGTCATCCCGTTCTCGGCTGCGGTGCCGAGTTTGTCCGACGCCTTCGCCGGATTGAACATGGGGGCGATCGAGCTCGCCGCTATAACCGTTGCCGCTATGAGGAGTGGTCCGAAAAGTTTACGCATAGGTTTCTTCTATCCGCCTTACCGGGCCGGAGGAGCTTGCGACGTCGTTGCACTCACGGGTGCAATCGCGGAAGGCGTGCCGTTGACCGCATCGCGCGTCATCGGACCGTACTGCTGAACCCATCCATGATCGACGCCCCACACGTACCAATCTTTGACGATTGGACCGGTAACAATGATACCGATTGCCGATGCGAGGACGGTGCCCATCGCGAACCAAAGGAGCCAATCGTGAATCGTTTTCGGGTTCGCATTGAAGCCCATCGTCCAGCGCCAGAAGAGCATCGATTTGTGCGAACCGGAGTGCATGTCTTTGATCTCGGCGAGTTCCTGATGGGAACCCTCGGAAGCCGTTGCGAGAATCGTCGCGCCGTGCATTCCCCAGAGCATCGTCGAACCGAAGAGAAAGAAGATCGCGAGCATGTGCCAAGGGTTGTAGTACAGATTGCCCCACAGCACGCTAAAATTTTGCGCCCAGTCGATGTCGGCAAGCCAGCCAAGTCCCGGGGCTTCCGACCACGAGCCCATGACGAGCGGCCGGAAGATCCAGATCGTGGCCGTCAGCAAAATCGCAGACATCCACGCGAAGAAGAGATACGGTCGCCACGAGTAGCGCACGAGTCGATCGTAACAACGACCGCCCCACGCGAGCGTTGCGAGCGCCCAGAACAAAAGATTGATCTGCCAAAAGCCGCCCTGTTGCAGCGAGGGCGCCATGCCGAGCCCGTCGGGCGGCAAGATCTGGATGTTCGCAAAATACTTGAGTGCGAGGAAGACGTTGCCTTGCATTTGCTCGATAACAGCGTACAGATACACGCCGAGTCCGGCCACGAAAAACATGACGGAGAGCATGCCCCACGTGCCGAGCCAGATCGCGCCCGTCTGCGTCGAAACACCGAAGCGCGCGAGAATCGGAATGCTGACCGGTGAGCCGATGCGGAGGCCGGCAAGATCGCCGCGATCCATCGGATGGTCTTCCGGCGTTTCGAGATGCGGGACGCGGGGGCGAGCGATTACGGTTGCCATGCGAACGGCCTCTTAATGAAACCAGGGAAGTTGAAAGTGCCAGAACTCGACCCAGTCCTTCACCCACGGGCCCGAGGTGAGGATGCAGAGGTCGGACATGATCAGCGTGTAGATCGCAAGCCAGAAGCCGAGCACGTGAATACCGAGCTCGCCGATCGAATAGCCGATGTAGTCACGCCAAAAATTATCGACGTTCGCCGTCTCGACCGCGGGATCGGCGTTCGTATTGTACGTGCCGAGAATCGCGCTGCCGTGCATCGCGAGTGCCATCGCCGTGAGGAAGAATCCGAGCACGGCGAATGCGTGGAACGGATTGAGGTAGAAGTTCTGGAATTTGAAACCGGTGTTGGAAACCCACGTTAAGTGGCCGGTGAATCCGAGATCGAAGCCTTCACACCAGCAGCCCAAAAGCAGCGGACGAATCACTTCGAGCACGAGATACGCGGAGATCGCGAAGCTGAACATGATGGGCACGTGATAGCCCATATCGAGCTTGCGACAAATTTCGACTTCACGAAGCGCCCATGCGACGAACGCGATGACCGCAAAGATCGTAATGAGCTCCCAATTTCCGCCATGCGCGAAGGGAGCGAAACCGAGACCGTATTGACGGAGCGGCGCGCTGATCGTAACGCGCGCGAGATCGCCATCACCGATCATCGCGATCGAAAGCGCGATGACGAGAATACCGGCGAGCGCGGCTCCGACCGAGATCACGCCAAAGATGCCGACGTAAAAACGCCCCACCCAGAAATCGAGCGGATCCTCGCCGATAAGATCGGCAAGGAACGTTCCCCCGCGCTTGCGATAGACGCTTTCGAAACTGAGCATTGGTGCCTCTCTATTGCAAACGTGTGCGGGGGCGTCTGTCGCCCCCGCTCGATATCATTTGCGGGTGATTATTTGGCGCCCGGCGCCGGCGCCGGGGCCATCGCGGCCGTCGTCCCAGTTTGCGGGAAGATCCAGTTGTACTTCGGCGACGAAAGCACGATGAAGTGGATCAGGAAAGCGACCACGAGGCCCGCACCGATGTAGGCGGCAAGAACGGCGCGGAAGTTGTAATTTCTGCGTACCATAATCAGTTATTCTCCCCTACCAAGGCTTCCAGATCCAGACAAAGATATGGGCGATAACGGCGATGACAAAAAACACCCATGAGCCGTAAACCGTCAGCGTATGCTGCGTCCAATCGCCGTTATCGAAAAACGGGCGGTAGACTTCCGGAACTTGATCGTTGCCGACCTCGTAAACTCCGGCAGTGGCCGGATCGAGTGTTGCCATGATGGCGATCCCCCTAAAGTGAAGCGTTGATTGGCCTACTTGCGTCGGCTTTTCTCTGTGTAGCTTATCAGGACCGGATCATCGTACGTTGTAGCGGCTACTACCGTATGCGACCCACATCACCGAGCTCGATGAATTCTCGGACGCTCCGGAGGTGAAACGCAAAGAGCGCCATGCGATCTGCACTGGCGGTCTCTGTCAGTAGTGAGGCGACGGCGCGCGCGGCGCCGACACCTATCGCGCGAGCGCGACCCCGACCGCGGTGACGATCTTCGATCGGAGCGGCACGAACGCGCGCCGCGAGAAGACATCGTAGTCGTTGAGTTCGATCGCACGCAGGATCCGGCGATATAACGAAAGCGCGAGGCGGACCGTGTAGCGGCTTTCGGGCGAGAGCATCGCAATGCCGGGCTCGGCTTCGCGATAAATCGCGCGTACGCGGGCGATCTGGAACTCCATGAGCGCGACGAACCGGTCGTCGCGAACGCTTGCAAAGATCTCGTCCTCGGCATACCCGAAACGCGCGAGATCCTCGGCGGGCAGATAGACCCGGCCCATGAGCGCGTCCTCGCCAACATCGCGGAGAATATTCGTGAGCTGCATCGCACGGCCGAGCATCACGCCATATTCGAGCGCTTCCGGCGATGCGTACCCGAGGATCGGCGAAACCAAGAGCCCGACGGTCGAGGCGACGTGATAGCAATAATGACAGAGCTCGTCGTATGTGGCGTACCGGCGGACGGTGACATCCATCCGGGCGCCGCGAAGCAACGCGAGTGCTGGCTCGAGTGGAATATCGAAGCGCCGCACCGCGTCGGCGTAGGCCGTGAAGATCGGCTCCGATACGTTGCCCGAGGC
>JAYTXC010000240.1:0-2620 GCA_043743145.1 Rhodospirillales bacterium | reverse complement strand
GCTTCGAGGTCGAGTCCCGGGAGGCGATCCTGCGATTCGGCGAGTCGCGTCATCTGCGCGCTCGTGAGATCGGTCGCGAGAACGACGGGGCCGTAGGGCTCGAACGTCGCGACCTCATCGAACGAGTGATACGTGATGCCGTGATGATGCAGTAAGCGCTTCCACAACAGCGCCTCGGGAACGCGAAGAACGTTCGCGAGCGCGGACATGGTCGCGGCGGGATCGCGTACGTCGGAGGGAATCATCGCGCACACGAACGATGGCCGACTGCGCACGAGCACGACACCGTGGCGATCGAGGATGCGACCGCGCGGTGCGGCGACGGGGATGCGGCGAATTTGATTCGCGCGCGCGGCAGCGGCGAAGCGCGCGCCCTGCACGAGTTGCACCTGGGTGAGGCGCACGACGAGCGACGCGAGTGCGAGTGCGACGATACAAGAGAACGCGACGAATTTCCACGTCGTGCGCGGGAACGGGCGCGGCGATTCACCGACGGTACGCAGGGACGCCTCCGAGTGCGGGAATGCAAACGAGTGCGAGATAGGCGACGCCCGCGTTGAGCGCGCTCTGCCAAAGCGCGGCGTGAACGTGCGCCGATGGCAGAGCGAGCGGATGGCCTTGTGCCGCCATGACGATTGCGAACGCTGCGTAGCGCACGAGCGTGACGATGGCGACGCCGGGCACGAGCGCGAGTTTCGTATCGGCGAGCCACGTTCGCGCGAGTCGACCCGTGAGCGCGCCCGCAAGGCCGGTCGCAAGCGTCCAGGCGGCCCCGGTTCCACCGCCGAGCGCGTCGAGACACGCGCCCGCAATCACACCGAACGCGAGCCCGCGCGCGACGCCGGTGCGCACGCCGTACCACGCGACGAGTAACGTCACGAACGAAATGGTCGCACCACGAATCGCGATCATCGGTGCGAACGACGCTTGGATGAGAAGGGCGACGGCGAGTGCGAGTGCGACCGCCCACCAGAGCGGTGGGTCGGGCGTGAACGCGGGTGCGGCGGTTTCGCCCGGCCGATTCGCGATCCAAAATGCGCGCGTTCGCGCGACGCCGTCGGAATCGAGTTTGAGGCTCCGATCGCGCGCGATCAACGTTCGCGCGGCACGACGAGCACGCGCGAAATGCGCCCAAACGATACCGCGGGTTCGACGAGCGCGGTTTGGTAGAGCGCGCCTTCGGGATGCACGATCTTCGCGATCGTTCCGATCTTGAGCCCCGCGCGAAACGATCGGCCCGAACCCGTGACGACGACGTCGCCGATTTTAAGTTTGGCATCTTGCGAGACGTACTGCATGCGCACGCGACCGTTCGTTCCCGTTGCAATGCCCCACCAGCGACCGCGTTGTACGACGGCGGGGACTTTGCTCGCCCCGTCACTGACGAGAAGCACGGTGCTCGTGGCGGGAGTCGCATCGATCACGCGACCGACGACGCCTTCGGCATTGATGACGCCATCGTCGCGTTTGATCCCCGCGCCCGTGCCGCGATCGATGACGATCGTGCGCGAGACGTTCTCGGGATCGAAGCCGATCGTCGACGCCGCGATGCTTCCCGGTTCGTTTGCCAACGCGGCCGCGAGCGCGCGGAGTTCGGGCGCCTGTGCGAGCGTTTCACGGAGGCGGTCGTTCTCATGTTCGAGGTCGGTCGTTCGCTCGCGCAATCGCGCGTTGTCGCCCGTGAGATGCGGCGCATCGCCGAGCGTTTGTCCGAGGCCACGCGCGAAGTTTCCCGTCTGCGCGATAGCGCTCTGCACGAAGACGGCCGAACTCGTCACGGCGATGACGATGATACTGGGCTTTCCCGATTTCGCAGCGTCGATTTGGACGAGTGCGATGAGCGCGGCCACGATGACCGCACCGATTACGGCGAAAAGCTTTCTCTCATCCCGATACGTAAAGATTGGTACCACCTCGTGACGCGGTCCGCGTGCGGGCGAACACGTTCGAGTAACGTCGCCGAGCCTAAAATTTCCCCCGCACCGAGTGCCACGCACGTGAGTGCGTCGGGCGCGACCACGGTGGGAACGTTCGTGCGTGCGCCGATTTCTGCTGCTAATCCGGCGATGAGTGCGCCACCGCCCGCGAGCGTGATGCCGCTTTCGATGAGATCGGAGGCGACGTCGGGTGGCGTGCGTTCGAGCACGGCGCGTACGGCGCGCAAGATGTGTTCGATGCCCTCTTCCATCGCTTCGCCGATGAGCGCCGAACTGATCTCGCGCGAGCGCGGCGCCATGACGTTTTGATCGATGCCGTTGATCGTGGTGAAGCGCTCGCCGTGTGTGCGGCCCGCGTAACCGAGCTCGATCTTGAGCCGTTCGGCCGTCTGGGCGCCGATGGTGAAGCGTTGCGTGCGCAGCTTCTGGACGATCGCGTGATCGAAGAAGTCGCCACCGAGTTGGAGCGAGGACATGCGGATAATACCCGCCGTTCCGATGATCGCGATCTCCGTCGTGCCGCCGCCGATATTGACGATCATCTGCGCGCGCAGACTCATGACGTCGAGCCCCGCACCGACGGCTGCCGCGAGCGCTTGCGGAACGTAGGTCGTGTAGCGAGCACCCGCGGCACGAACCGCCTGCTCGACGGCTTTGCACTCGATATCGGTCGCACAACCCGG
>JAYTXC010000239.1:0-2370 GCA_043743145.1 Rhodospirillales bacterium | reverse complement strand
CGTTCGCGCGGCTCTTTCTCGTCGAGGAAACCGAGTTGTTTTGCGGCATCGGCGACGCTGAAGAACAGGACGCATTCGGCAGGTAGTCCGTCGCGACCGGCGCGACCCGTTTCTTGATAATAGCTTTCGAGATTCTTCGGAAGATCGTAGTGAACGACGTACCGCACGTTCGATTTGTTAATACCCATACCGAAGGCGACCGTCGCGCAGATGACGCGTGCGTCGTCGCGGACGAACCGCTCCTGGTTATAGGCGCGTTCCGCATTCTCGAGGCCGGCATGGTAGGGCAACGCGGCGATGCCGGCATCGCGTAATTTCTCCGCGAGCGTCTCGACCTGGCGGCGACTCGCCGCGTAAACGATCCCGCTCTCTTTTTTTCGCGCCTTGACGAAGGTCGCGAGTTGGCGGAAGGTATCGCCTTTGGGTGAGACGCGATAGGTGAGGTTCGGTCGATTGAAGCTCGCGACGTAACATTGCGGATCGCGTAGACCGAGCGACGTCACGATATCGTCGCGCACGCGATCGGTCGCGGTCGCCGTGAGGGCGAGGATCGGCACCCCGGGGAACGATTTACGCAGTTCCGAGAGCCGACGATAGTCGGGTCGGAAATCGTGCCCCCACTCGCTGATGCAATGTGCTTCGTCAATTGCGAAGCGGACGACGTTCCACGCGCGCAGGTCGTTCGTCACATGGGAAAGCGCGAGCCGTTCGGGCGCAAGGTAAAGAAGTCGATACGCTCCTTCGTGTAATCCTCGGAGACGTTTGCGCGCTTCGTCGGCATCGAGCGTCGAGTTGAGAAACGTCGCTGCGACGCCGGCGGCCGTCATGCCGTCGACTTGATCTTTCATTAAAGCGATGAGCGGCGAGACGACGACGGTGAGGCCCGGCGCCATGACCGCGGGGAGCTGGAAGGTTAACGACTTCCCGCCGCCCGTGGGGAGGAGGGCGAAAACGTCGCGGCCCGCGAGCACGTCCGCCACGATCTCTTCCTGCAACGGCCGGAATGCATCGAAGCCGAAATGATGTTTGAGCGCGGCGCGCGCGTCCGCATCGAAGAGCGTCGATGCGGGAGGGCCAGCGGGAGTCGGTGAGGCGGTGGACACGTCGGAAACTCGTTCGAGGCCGAAGGCGCGGGTCATGCGTGCGAGGAGATTCGACACGTTACTCGTTCGCGACGCGGCTCACATCCGACAAGAGCTCGTCGACGTTAAGTACGTGAGCTGCCTGCCGATAGTTGGAAGTATGGTCTCACCGAAACCGCGCGATGAAGACGCAGGCCGAACGATCGGTCTCGATCCCCTTCGCAACGTCCCGCTCTTCCGAGATTTCGAGCAATCCGAACTCACCGAAGTTGCGCAACTCGTCGCGATGCGTCGGTATAGCAAGCACCAAACAATTTTTCGCGAAGGCGATCCGGGTCAGACGTTTTATCTGATTCTCTCAGGGTCGGTCGCAATCGTACGCGTCGCCGCGGATGGCCGCGAGACCATTCTCTCGATCCTCAAAGAACGCGATTTCTTCGGCGAGATGTCGATTTTCGATACGGCCGTTCGCGCGGCGTCGGTCCGCACGCTGACCGACGTTGAAGTCGGCGCGATCGAACGCGACGATTTTCTCGCCCTCATCGATCGCAGTCCGCGAATCGGACGCCTGCTCGTGATCGCGCTCTCCGAGCGGTTGCGTGCGGCGAACAAGCTCATCTCCGCGACGACGTCGCAAGATATCCGCTCGCGTCTCGCCTCACTCTTACTCAACCTCATGACGAATTTCGGCGAACCCACGACCAACGGAACGCGCATCACGCTGCGGCTTACCAATCAAGAGATGGCGAACATGATCGGAACGACGCGCGAGACCGTCAATCGCACGCTCAATCGGTTTTGGGACGAACATCTCATCGATATGCGCACCGCACACGTCGTTGTCGTCGAATCGGAGAAGCTCAAAGCGCTCGTCCCATAGCGCGTTATGACGCTCTCGCGCTCGCCGATGATGATGATCGGACTCCGTCCGATGCAGTCACCTCGCTATGGCGGACACGCGACGGGTAATCGAAATGTTGCTCACGGCCTCGTCTGATCTACCTAGAGTGAACTCTGTTCGACGTCGATCGCTTTTGTCGGAGTTTTTGTAATTTTGATTACGGCAATTCGCATTTCGGCGGTATCGGAAAAACTGAAACGGCTCCGATTTCGCGAGATGCGGTGTAACGACGATTAGCAGTTCGTTCCGGGACGAACTTCGCTGATCGTTTCGAAAGGCTCGGCCGATGAGCGGCAGGTCGCCCCGAAACGCAATCTCGTTTTGCGTATGCTGCTGGCTTTCTTCAATGAGCCCGCCATCACGAGTGTCTCATTGTTCTTGACATGA
>JAYTXC010000238.1:0-12757 GCA_043743145.1 Rhodospirillales bacterium | reverse complement strand
CACCGCCGATACAGGGGCCCGAGTTGGCGTCGGTACCGACCGTCTCCTCTGCGATTCCGTCCACGTTATCCGCACGAATCAGGCAAGAATGATCGCGCGATCCCCCTTACACAACAGGAAGTGCGTGCGTCGTACTTCTTATTGCGGAACTTGGACGCTGAAGCTTGGGATGGTCAGTTCGAATGGCGCGTCGCCACCATCTGCAACGATGGGTGCGAGGGTCATGCCGAGCGTTTTTGGCGCGAAGCGATCGGTGGTGGGGAACGTCAGGGCGCCCGTGTAGCGAGCGCTGGGTGCGAGGCGAAGCCCTTCGTAGAGCGTGCGATCGGTGAGGCTCGGCAGTTTGGTCGCGAGCGGGACGTACGCGTGGCCAGCATCATCGCGCAAGACCGTCCGACCGTAGGGGAGCACCGTCACGGACTCCGTCCCATAATTGGCAAACGTCACGACGATCTCAACGCGCCCGGTAAAGAACGACACCTTGCGCACGGTCGCACGGATGCCGTTCTTCTCGATCTCGACGGCGCTCGGCGCGAGCGCATGCCACGGATGAAATGGATCTTTGATCGCCGGTCCATGCGGCCCCGGCACGATGCCGTACCGCACGTTCGCATCGAGCGTCCCCGCGGCATCTTTCGCATGATCGAAAAACCGCACGTGCTCCATCACGACCGCGACCGCACCCGCACCCGCGACGGTCGAGGACCCAATGACTTTGAAGTGTTCGATACGGAGGCGATCGGCCACGAACGACGTTGCGAAATTCTTTGCCGAAGCGAAGTATCGTTGCTCCGGCACGGAGAGGAGCGCGAATGCAGCCTCATAGCGCTCGTGCGAGAGTGCATCGAGATAGCGCACGAGCACGGCACGTTCGGACGCCGTAAGCGCCGCCTCGGCGGGGTGTGCGAAGCCCACGAGTGCGGCGACGGCGAGCGCCGCGGCCAGGGTGCGGAAGGGACGGATCATGCGGGGTCTCCCAAGAGGACGTCGACGATGCGCGCGAGATCCGATTCGTCGCCATAGCGAATCTCGAGACGGCCGCCCTGCGGACCCGCGACGATCGCGACAGGCGCGCCGAGCGCGTAGCGCAGTCGCTGCTCGACGGCGAGATGATCCGGCGTCTTGACCGCAACCGTCGCCGCTTTCGCAGGGGCGCCAGCACGGTGGCGACCGAGTCGCTCGATGTCGCGCACCGTCAATCCATCGCGTTCGACCCGCGCCGCCACGGCCTCGCGCCGATCGACGGGCACGCCGAGCAACGCACGCGCGTGACCGACCGAAAGCGTCCCCGAGCGCAAAAGCGCTTTGAGCGCATCGGGAAGGCCGAGCAACCGCAACGCATTCGTGATCGCCGGGCGGCTCTTTCCCAAGCGCTCTGCGAGGCGCTCTTGCGTAAACCCGTGCTCGTCGAGAAGATGCTGGAAACCCATCGCTTCTTCGAGCGGATCGAGATCTCGGCGCTGCAAATTCTCGACGATCGCGACTTCGAGACTCGTGCGATCGTCGGCATCGCGCACGATCGCGGGGACCGTCGCAAGGCGGGCTGCGGTCGCGGCGCGCCAGCGGCGCTCGCCCGCAATCAATTCAAACTGCGCGGATCCATCGCGCGCGGGCAACGGCCGAACGATAATCGGGACGAGGACGCCGAGCTCGGCGATGGATCGCTCGAGCTCGCCGAGCGCTTCGGGATCGAAGGTTTTGCGCGGTTGCTGTGGGTTTGGCCGAATCGCACCGACGGGGATATCTTGCAACCCGGCGGCGGGTGGGCGTTCCGCGCCCAAAAGCGCTTCGAGCCCGCGACCCAGCCCTCGTTTCGTGGCACTCATCGGGCTTCGACCTCGCGTGCGAGAGCGATATAGGCTTGCGCACCGCGGCTCTTGGCGTCGAACAAAATGACGGGCTTTCCATAAGATGGCGCCTCGGAAAGGCGGATATTGCGTGGGATTTGCGTGCGAAAAACGTTACTCGGGAAAAAGGTGTTGACTTCGTCGAGGACCTCGGTCGCGAGACGCGTCCGTCCGTCGAACATCGTCACGAGAACGCCCGTAATCCGCAGAGCGGGGTTGAGTGCGTCGCGGATGCGGCCGACGACCTTCGTGAGTTGCGAGAGCCCTTCAAGCGCGTAGTACTCGGCTTGCACCGGGATGAGCACTTCCGTCGCTGCCGTGAGGGCGTTGAGCGTCAGGAGCCCGAGCGACGGGGGACAGTCGATGAAAATGTAGTCGTAGGCGAAACGAACGGCGTCGAGTGCGCGACGCAGGCGTGTCTCACGCGAAAGCGCCGCCACGAGTTCGATTTCAGCGCCGGCAAGATTGATCGTTGCCGGAACCACGTCGAGGCCATCAATGGCGGTCGTGCGTGTCGCCGTGGCGATGGAGACGTCGGCGAGCAAGACGCTGTAGATGTCGTCGACGATCTCGCGCTTATCGATCCCGAGCCCACTCGTCGTATTACCCTGCGGATCGATGTCGACGAGCAAGACGCGCCGCCCCATGACCGCGAGCGACGCACCGAGATTGACGGTCGTCGTGCTTTTCCCGACGCCACCTTTTTGATTGACCACCGCCACGATACGCGCGGGCTTTCCCGTCGCACCCGGCGTTTCACGTGAAACGTCCGTAAACTGCCCCTATCGCCAATCTGCACCGCGCTCGCTCACCGCGGTCGCATGCGTTTCACGTGAAACGCTCTGTCGGGTTCGCCTCCGGCAAACCCAGCCCGCCTCGGGCGAACCCGCGGACGATGTCGCCAAGAAACGGCAACAGCAGCTCGCGATCGTTTCGCGCAGGCTCGTCCGTAACCCATTCTAGCGCCGCCGAAAGCGCGACCCCAACCTCGCGCCCGCCGCGAGAACCCGGTGGCAAGCGCCCCGCGGCAACGAGCACCGCAATCGCGTCGGCACCGCCGATCGCGAGATCGCGCACGCCGAGCGGCGGCCGCTCCGCGACGATCGCGAAGACGCGCTCCTCGAATCGTTCATTCGCATCGTCACGCTTGGGTAAGCCACTGCCCACGATATCCGCAGCTCGAAGGGCAAATTGGCGCTGGAGCGCGCCAACGCCCACGCGCCGAACGAAACGCCGCAACGCCTTGGCCTCAAGCGCGGGATCGGCTGCGTACATGTGGTGTTTGACCAGCGACGTGACGTCGTGCACGACCTCGCTCGGAAAACGCAGGCGTTCCAAAAGCGCCGTCGTGACGTCGGCGCCGACGTTTTCATGACCATAAAAGTGTGCGCCCGCCGCGTCGACACTCCGCGTTTGCGGCTTCGCCACGTCGTGCAGCAGCGCAGCGAGCCGAAGCACGAGATCCCCTGGCGCCGTCGCATCGAGCGTCGCGAGATTATGCCGGTAGACGTCGTAGGCGTGATACGCATTTTGCGGGATATCGAGCCCCGCGGCAACTTCGGGCAGAACCAACTCGAGCAACCCGCCTTCGCGCATGTGTTCGAGCCCACGAGATGGGACGCTCGCGACCTCGAGAAATTTTGCGAGCTCGTCCCGTACACGTTCGGCTGAGACGGTCGCAACGAGTGGCGCGGCGGACCGCATCTGGATCTTCGTCGCTTCCGAGATTGTGAAGCCAAAACGCGCGGCGAATTGGCACGCGCGCAACATCCGCAACGGATCCTCGACAAACGCCTCGGAGCGGAGGAGGTCGACACGTCGCGCGCGGATATTCGCGACACCATCATACGGGTCGACGAGCGTTCCGCGCGGCAACGCGCGAGCGAGCATATTCATCCGAAAATCTCGGCGCGCCAAGTCGTCGACGAGGGGGACGTCCGCACCCCACTCCACGACGAACTCCCGATGCCCCACGCCCGTCGAGCGCTCCCGCCGCGGAAGCGCGACGTCGACGGTCGTCGCGCCGATCGTCGCCTTCACGACGGCAAACGACGCCCCGACCACATCGGCTCGGCCGATTCCGCGCAAGCGCGCAACGAGATCGTCGAGCTCGACGCCGACCACGACATAGTCGAGGTCTTTCGCGGGATAATCGATGCCGTCGATCTCAGCTCGGACCTCGTCGCGGACCCGCCCGCCGACCGCATAGAGCGCGTCCGCGGGCAAGATGCTCGCGAGCGCCGCATCGATTTCGCGCGGGTCAGGCATCGGGCAACGTCGCAGCCACCGCACACAGGGGCCGTTTCGCGGGAATGCCCGCTCGGCGCGGAAAGCGCGGCCCCGTAGCAAACCGTTTCGCCACGACCAGGAGCCGCCGACCATCGCCTATGGGCGGTAATTCGGCAACCCCGCCATTGTCATCGACGGCATACTCGCCCGCAATCTCCGCGCCGAGAACGAGCGCAGCATCGTGGGCGGCGGCGCGTTCGAGCTCCGTGAACCGACCGCGCTGGACGAGCGCACGCCCGCCGATTTCCAAGAGCGGAATCGCCAATTCGAGCACCGTCGTTACCCCGGCGACCGCACGTGCCGTTGCCGTCGCGAAGCGCCCACGAAAAGCGGGGTCGCGCCCGACATCTTCCGCGCGATCGCAGACGACGTCGACGGCGAGCCCGAGATCGAGAGCGACCTCGCGCAGGAATGCTGCCTTTTTCGCGAGCGATTCAACGAGCGTCGTCGGCTTGCGCGTCGCAATCGCGAGAACGAGACCGGGAAACCCACCACCGCTCCCAATATCGACGTGGGTGTCGCCGACGTGGGGCACGAGACCGAGCGAATCGCGGACGTGCACCATGACCGCGGCGGGATCGCGAGCTGACGTGAGATTCATCGCGGCGTTTCGCTCGAGCAAGAGCGCGACGAAACGCTCGAGACTCGTGCGGATGCGCGCATCATCGGTCACGTCCGCGACGACGCGTGCGATCTCTGCGCTCATGCGGGCGTTGCCACGGCGCCCCGCGCCCGATGGAGCGCGACGCTCAAAATCGCGACGTCTGCAGGCGAAATTCCCGAGATCCGCGCCGCCGCCCCGAGCGAGCGTGGTTTGAAGCGGGCGAACTTTTCGCGCGCCTCGAGCGAAAGCGCCGAGACGTCGCCGAAGGCGAACTCTTCGGGCACGCCCGTGGATTCATCCCGCGCAGCGCGAGCGATGGCGATTTCCTGACGCTTCACGTAGCCGGCGAGCTTGATCTCGATTGCGACGCGGTCGAGGATCTCGGGATCGACCGGAAGCTCGGCTGCGACATCGGCAGCGGTCACTTCGGGGCGCCGCAGGCGCTCGGCGACGGTTCCCGCTGGCGAGCGAAGGACGTTCGCGCGAGCGATCGCATCGACGAGCGTCGCTCGCCGAGCGACGAAGGCATCATGGGCATCCTGCGGCAAGAGCCCGATCGCAAAGCCGAGTTCGCTCAGGCGCAAATCCGCATTATCGTGCCGCAAGACGACCCGATGTTCGGCTCGCGAGCTGAGCATTCGGTACGGCTCGTCGACCCCGCGTGTCACGAGATCATCGACGAGCACGCCGATGTACGCATCACCGCGACCGAGCACGATCTCCGCTTCACCGCGGACCGCGCGCGCCGCATTGATGCCAGCGATAAGGCCTTGCGCGGCCGCTTCTTCATAGCCCGACGTTCCATTGAGTTGACCACAAAAATAGAGCCCTGAGACACGACGCGTCTCGAGCGACACGCGTAATTCCGTCGGCGGCACGTAATCGTATTCGACCGCGTATCCCGGGCGCAGGAGTTCGGCCCGCGCGAATCCCGGCAACGTGCGCACCATCGCGTGTTGGACGTCTTCCGGGAGCGACGTCGAGAAGCCACCGATATAGAGCGAATTCGTCGACCAACCTTCGGGTTCGACGAAGATCAGATGCGACGGATTGTGCGAAAACTTCACGACTTTATCTTCGATGGACGGACAATACCGCGGGCCGATCCCCGCGATGAGATCGAGCCCGTAGAGCGGCGAGCGATGCAGATTCTCGCGGACGAGCGCGTGCGTTTGCGCGTTGGTCGATACGACGTGACACGGAAGTTGCGGGCCCGCGAACGCGAGAGCGCTTCGATACGAAAACATCAGTGGTGTCGGGCTCGGCTCTTGCACGCGCATCGCATCGAAATCGACGCTTTGCGCTGCGACACGTGGTGGCGTTCCCGTCTTGAGGCGACCGGTCGGAAAACCCAAGCGCCGTAACGCGGGCGAGAGCTCGACGGCCGACGCTTCGCCAACGCGTCCCGCGGATTGCGAGAATTCACCACGGAAGATCTTGCCACCCAAAAACGTTCCCGTCGCGAGAACGACGCGATCGCCGTAGAACCGCCGACCGTCGCTCGTGACGACGCCGCGAACCGCACCGCCTTCGACGATGAGATCGTCGACGAGACCGCCGATAATCGTTAAGTGCTGTAGCGATCGCAGCAACGCCGTCGCTTCGAGAACGTAGCGTTCCTTGTCGGCCTGTGCTCGTAGCGCGCGCACGGCGTAGCCTTTGGACTCATTAAGAAAGCGCACGTGTAACGACGACCGATCGATGATGCGCGCCATCGCGCCGCCGAGCGCATCGATCTCGCGGACGAGCTGACCCTTCGCGCTCCCGCCGACCGAAGGGTTACACGCGAGCGTACAGATGCGTTCGGGATCGCCCGTTACGAGCAGCGTCGCGCGACCCATGACGGCTGCGGCATGCGCGGCTTCCACGCCCGCATGTCCGCCGCCCACAACGATCACTTCGGCATCGCGGTGTCGCTCGTTCATCGTCGTCGATGGTAGCACGCGGTCGCGCCGAACGTCGTGCACGATTATTTGCCGATGCAGAAGCGCGCGAAGATCGCATCGAGCAGCGATTCGCTCGCGGCACGACCGGTGAGTTCGTGGAGTGAAGCGCGTGCGGCCATTACGTCACCCGCGACCAAGTCGACGGGCTCGCCCGCATCGAGCGTCGCACGGACGCGCGCGAGCGCGCGGCGGGCTTCGAGCACGGCGTCGCCCTGCCGCACGGTGCCAAGATGCGGCCGTGCCAGATCGACGCGCTCGGATCCCGCCGCCGCGCGAAGCGCTTCGCGCACCAGCGCGACGCTCGCCGGGTCGTGTGCGCTTCCGAGCAGGGCACCCGCCTCTGCGTCTTCGCGCATATCGAATCCAGCGCGGCCGAGATCCGCTTTATTGAAGAAGATGACACGATCTCGACCGCGCGTCGCGAGGAGGACGTCGCGCGCGCTCGCATCGAGCGCACGAGCGCCATCCACGACGACGAGTGCGAGCGTGGCTTCGGCAAGCGCGTCGCGGGTGCGCGCAATCCCCGCAGCCTCGATCGGGTCGGTCGCGGCGCGAAGGCCCGCCGTATCGATCAATCTCGCGCTCGCTCCGCCACCGAGGACGACCGCCTCCTCGATGGTGTCGCGCGTCGTGCCGGCGATCGTGGAAACCAGGGCGCGCTCGACGCCCAAAAGCGCGTTGAGCAACGACGATTTTCCGGCATTGGGCGGGCCGACGATGGCAACGGAGAGTCCCTCGCGCACGCGACGGCCGACCTCCCACGTTTCCCCGAGTGCGGCGAGTTGCGCGTCGATTGCGCTGAGTCGCGCGGCGAGGTCGCGCGGCTCGGGGCTGGGCACGTCGTCGGGGAAATCGATCGCGGCGCCGAGTTCTTCCACGACGGCATCGAGGCTCGCACTCGCACGATCGATCTCGCGTGCGAGACCGCCGGAGAGACGCGCAGCAGCCCCCCGTGCTTGGCTTCGATCTTCCGCGGCGATGAGTTCGCCGACGGCTTCGGCCGCGGTAAGGTCGAGTTTCCCACCGAGAAAGGCGCGTCGGGTGAACTCCCCGGGCTCGGCGAGACGAGCTCCCGCTGCGAGCACCGCGAGCAACACGTCGCGTGCGACGGTAGGTGATCCGTGAACGTGCAGTTCGAGCACGTCTTCACCGGTGTAACTCGCGGGCCCAAGGAAAAACAACGCGAGTCCACGATCGATCGTCGATCCATCGGCGTCGACGATGCGTCCGAGGGTCGCGCGTCTTGGTTCGAGCGGCGCGGCGGCTCGGAAGACGCGGCGCGCAATGGCCGTAACCTCGGGCCCGCTCGCGCGGATGATCGCGACGGCGCCTCGCCCCGGCGGCGTCGCGATGGCGGCGATGGTGCGGGCGTCGGAACCCGGCGGCGGCGTGCCGATCTTAGCCGGGGCGCGGAATGACGACGACGCGGCGCTCCGGTTCCGCACCGCTGGATTCCGTTGCGACGAACGGATTATCGGCGAGAGCGATATGGATGATCTTGCGCTCGGAAGGCAACATCGGCTCGAGTGAAATCGGCCGCTTTTCGCGGATGGCTCGTTCGAGGGTTTGTAAGGCGAGGGCCTTGAGGAGGTCGGCACGACGCGCGCGGTAGCCTTCGGCATCGATCGTGAAGTAATGCCGATCTTTCTTGACGCCGGCGTTGACGATATTATTGAAGATCAGGTTGAGCGCTTCGAGTGTATGCCCGTGGCGTCCGATGAGATTTGCCAGATCGGGCCCGTCGACTTCGAGATAATCGCCTTCGGTGCGGGAGTAGTAGCGAACGCGAGCGCCCGTGACGCCCATCTTTTCGAGAATCGTCTCCAAAAGCGCGCGCGCGGGAGCGACGGACGCGGGCTCAGGCCCGGCAGCAATCGGCGCACGCGGCGGGGCGGCCTCGAAATCGCGGCGCGGCGGCCGCCGCTCGGCCGGAGGGGGGCCGACGGTTGCCGGACCGCGACGCGGCGCGCGACCGGCCCGACGGCGCTGGCCAAAGCCCGGCGCTTCGCCGGAATCGCCCGAGGGCGGCTCGTTGTTCATCGAAGAGTCTCCTTGACGCTAGCGGCGTGAGCTGCGGCGACGGCGCGCGGCACGCGAACCCCCGGCGGACGGCAATGCCACCGATGCGCCACCTACCGCAACGGCCGTCGCCATCCCGGTGCCGCTACCGAGCGCCGTCGACATCGTGTCGAGCTCGGGATGCGGCCCGGCAGCGCCGGGGTTGCGGTGATACTTGTTGATGAGATAGAGCTGCTGGCCCATCGTAAAGACATTGAACGACAGCCAATAAATGATGAGCGCCGAGGCCCAGCTGTACGTGAAGCCGAGATAGCCGACCATCGCGGGTGAGATGAAGGCCATGATCTTCTGCTGTTGTGCTTGCGCGGGATCGGTCGCCGGGCTCGTGAACCGGACGCTGAAATACATCGAAACGACGTAGAGCGCGAGGAGCACGTAATCGGGCGTTGCAAGGCTCGTCGCGAGCAGGTGAAACGCGCCATGCGGTTCTTTCTCGGGCGCGAGGACCGCACCGCGAATCACCGGCGTGGTCGCGGCAAAGGTGCTGCCGATCCACAACCAAGTTTGGCTCGCGAAGATCTCCTTATCGCTGATCACGGCCCAATAGAGGCTGATGAGGATCGGCATCTGCAACAGGATCGGCAGACATCCCGCGAGGGGATTCGCACCCGTCTCTTTATAGAGCGCCATCGTCTCGGTATTGAGCTTCTCTTTGTCGTTCTTGTACTTGGCCTGCAGCGCTTTGAGTTTCGGAGCGATCTGCTGCGTTTTGAGCATCGCTTTGAACTGCATCGTGTTGAGTGGCCAGAAGACGAGCTTCACGCCACCGGCGAGCAAGATCAAGCTCCACCCATAATTGTGGACGACGTGGAAGATCGAGCCGAGGACGTAGCGCAAGAGCGAGACGATCGGTTCGATAGGATTGAACGCGAGCAGCGTCGCGATCGGGAACTCCACAGGGGTGCCTTTCCGGAGGGTACCTTACGGGACGAAGTCGACGCCGCCGGGGTTCCAGGGGTTGCAACGCGCGATGCGCCGGATAGCAAGCCATACGCCGCGGAACACCCCATGTTTCAACACGGCATCCTTCGCGTACTGCGAGCATGAGGGATAAAACCGACATGTCGGCCCGAGAAACGGCGAGATGAGCCGTTGATAGAACACGATCGCTGCGACCACGATCTGTCGGCCGATCACGAGGTCGTGGTCAGGCGCCGAACCACGGAGTCGACGTCGGCTGCGAGTTGTTCGAACCCGACCGTCGCGGCCAAAGGCTTCGCGACGAAGAGCACGCGCATTGCAACGAGGGGCGCGGTACGGGCTTCCAGCGCACCGCGAACGCGCCGCCGGACGAAGTTCCGCACGGTTGCGTTGCCGACACCCTTCGAAACCGAGACGCAGATTCGAGACGGGCCGCCCCCGATCGAGAGTCCATACCCGACGAGCGTTGCTACGACTACCGAACGACCGCGTTTGCGCACGAACGCGATCTCTCCGGAGCGCCGGAGCGACGCAAACCACCGCATCGCCTCGACTCGGGCTAGACGGTCAGGCGTTTACGACCCTTTTTGCGGCGCGCAGCAAGAACGCGGCGGCCATTTTTCGTGCTCATCCGTTCCATGAAGCCATGGACGCGTTTGCGCCGACGGTTGTGGGGTTGGAAAGTGCGTTTCACGTTGTACTCTGCTCTCGAATCGGACGCGGCGGAAGACCACCTGCTCTAGACCACCGAGTATACCTAGCCGCGAGTCATCTCGTCAACCGGGCACGGCGATGTCCTTGAGAACCCTTCTCACGTTCTCCACACCTGTGAGTGCTTCTGTGGAGTAAAGAGGCTCGCGTGGGCCGGAAACCCCCGTCAAACCGCCGTTTTTCCGCACAAAAGTGGTTGTGGACTCCACCGCTTGGTCGACCGAAAAACGCCCATTTCAGCGGCATATATCGCACCATTTGCTGCTGTGTATAAGTGGATAAGTTCGTGGAAAGTTTCCAGAGGATTCGTTGTACCGCACTCCAACTCACGGACCTCATTCTCGGCACAGCCATCAGCGTCTACGGACGTTTTGGTTCCCGCGAACACATGCTAAGGCGGTCAACTGATGACTCTTGCGGTCGGACAATCGAGTATTTCAAACGAGCTGTGGAATGCCGCGCTCGCTTCGCTGGAGCGAAAATATTCCAAGCCCATCTTCGAGATGTGGCTCAAGCCGATTCGGCCGATCGCGATGAGCGACGTAGAGATCGTGCTCTCAGTTCAGTCGCCATTTGCGCGCGATTGGGTCGAAAATCGCCTCAAAGGCGACATCTCCGACGTCCTTACGGAGTTGCTGGGCGCGACGCTCGCGCTCCGTTTCGTCGTCGCACCCGAAGCGCCGAGCGCTCCCAACGCGGCGGTAACGCACGCGCACGTCGAGCCCATGCCGCGCGTCTCGCTCAACGAAGATATCCGTCATGGAAATCTGAACCCGCGCTACACGTTCGATGAGTTCGTCGTCGGAAATTCGAACCGCTTCGCGCATGCGGCCTCACAGGCCGTCGCGGAAGCCCCCGCACGTGCGTATAATCCGCTCTTTCTCTACGGTGGTGTCGGACTCGGGAAGACGCACCTCATGCACGCGATCGGCCATCGCGTGCTCGGCGCAAACCCGGGAGCCAACGTCGTTTACGTCTCGAGCGAAAAGTTTACGAACGAGTTTATTATCGCGATTAAAAACAACCAAACGGTCGAGTTCCGCAACAAATATCGACACGTCGACGTCTTGCTCATCGACGATATCCAATTTTTAGAAGGCAAAGAACAAACTCAGGAAGAGTTCTTTCATACCTTTAATTCTCTCCACGAGGCGCAGCGGCAGGTCGTCATCTCGAGCGACCGCCCGCCCAAAGAAATCCAGACGCTCGAATCGCGCCTGCGCTCGCGTTTCGAATGGGGGCTGCTCACCGATATGCAGCCACCCGACCTCGAAACGCGCGAAGCGATCTTGCGCAAGAAGGCGGAGTCGGAGAAGATTCCCGTCCCAGATGACGTCACGTCGTTTATCGCAAAGGTGATCCCTTCGAATATTCGCGAGCTCGAGGGCGCGCTCATCCGCGTCGTTGCCTTCGCGTCGCTAACGAAATCCCCGATCACGGCCGACCTCGCAGCCGAAGTACTCAAAAACGTGGTCGCAACCACCCCTGCGCGGCGTATCACAATCGCCCTCATCAAAGACAAGATCGCCAAAGCCCATGGCCTTACCGTCAAAGAAATGGACCATCAACGTCGCGATCAACGTCTTGCCGCGCCGCGTCAGATCGCGATGTATATCGCGACGGAACTCACCGACAACTCGCTCCCGCAGATCGCGCGTGAGTTCGCGAAGAAAGATCACACCACGGTGATGTACGCCCGCGATAAGGTGAAGAATCAGATGACGGTCGACGAAGCGTACCGAAATAAGGTTCGCTCGTTGATGGCGCTCTGCCAAAACGACTAAAATCCTCACACACAGGCCCTGTGAGGCAACCTGCACAGGGCGGCCTTGCGAGCGTGGATAACTCCGACCCTCGCTCTCCGCATCGAAACGGTGGAGATCGTGACCCCCGCGATACACATCTTATTCGGACCGCAAACCTAAGGCCCACGGGCATTCGCACCGTTCTCCGCAGATTACACCGCATTACTACTAGTACGACGATCTTTTCTATTCTTTACGGGGCGGATGGGTCGAGGCTCGAGGAGTGGATACGTGAAGTTCAGCTGTAGCACAAAAGACATCGCGTCCGCCGTCAGCGCGGCGAGCAAAGTCGTAAACGCGCATACGACGGTTCCGATTCTCTCCAACGTCTTGCTCACCGCAATCGACGATACGATTCGCGTCCGCGCGACCGATCTCGAACTTACGCTCGAACACGTCTTTCCAGCGCAGATCATCGAACCCGGAAGCGTCACGGTCCCCGCGAAACTCTTCAGTGGCTATCTTGGCAACCTCCCTGCCGGCATCGTCGAACTCGCCGGAACGCCGACGCGGGCGAGCGTCAAGTGGGAAAAGTCGAACTACGATTTTCACGCG
>JAYTXC010000237.1:0-2401 GCA_043743145.1 Rhodospirillales bacterium | reverse complement strand
GCCCCCGAGTGCGGCTGCCAGTCCCGCTGCGTCGCCGGAGACGAGCGTGCCCGCCCCACCGAGCACGTCGGCCGTTTGTGGCGTATCGACCGCCACGATCGGAATGCCAGACGCGAGCGCTTCGACGAGAACCAAACCCTGCGTTTCCGTTCGACTCGTAAAGACGAACGCATCGGCCGACGCGTACACGTCGGGGAGATCGTCTCGCGCGAATTCGCCACCAAAATGCACGCGCGCGGCGATGCCGAGTCGCACGCATGCCCGCTCGAGCTCGCCGCGATGCGTGCCTTCGCCAACGATCGCGAGACGGGCACGCGTATCGTCGAGGCGTGCGAAAGCTTCGAGTGCGAGACCGATGTTTTTTTCGCGACCCAAACGACCGACGACGAGCGCCAAACGTTCGTGTGCCGCGACGCCAAAACGCGCGCGAAGATCGTCGCGACGCACACCGCGTGCGAAGCGCGCGCAGTCGATTCCGCTCGGCACGATCTCGATGCGCGTCGTCACGCCGAGCGTGCGGAGATGCGCTTCCATCGCGCGCGTCGGAACGATGACGGCATCAGCGCCATTGGCGAAAACGCGCGTGAGATGCATCGCAGCACGGCGAGTCGCCGCGCGCTGAAACGGAACGTAATGCGCGTACGCTTCGAGTTGCGTGTGATAGGTGAAGACGAGCGGTACGCGCGCTCGCCTCGCCACGCGCGCACCAATCCATCCCGTAACAAACGGCGAATGTGCGTGCACGATCGACACGCCGCCGATCGAACGCGAAAGGTACGGTACCGTTAGACGGTACGACGTTCGCGTCGGCAAGGGAAACGACGGCAAGCGAACGACGTGCGCGTCGTCGTCGAAATAGTTCGGCATTTCTGGTGTGAGCAATGCGTATGCTCGACCGCTCGCACGAAGCGCGCTCGTGAGCGCGTCGAGCGATGCGACGATTCCGTTTTGGATCGGCCGATAACATTCGGTAAACAGACCGACGCGAAACGCGCTCACGATGCGCACCAGCTTTCTGCGACCAGCATCGATCGCCTACGTTGGTCGGAATGACGATTTGTCAAGTTGACGTGGGACAAATTCCCGTGCTACGGTGCCCGGAGTTCCGTGGCCTCCGAAAGAGTGGGCCCTTGCAGTCGTCCTTCCCCGGAAGGTTCGACTGCTTCTTTCCAACCTGCGCTTCGATAATTCGGCGCCCGTGCACGTATGCGTGGGAAGGTCGGTTCTCGTCGTGCCACACGCCTGATAAGGAGCCGTGTTGATCGATCGAGATCAAAGAATTGCGCGCATCGTAGCCGCGGGGGTTCTCTCCGCCGGGCTTTTCGGTACGATCGCACTTCCTGCGTACGGCGCCTCGATCGATATCATCGCGACCGCAGCGTCGCCGGCTCTCCCTGACAGCAGTGACCGCTCCGCGATTCCGGCCACGAATCACCCCACGTTCGCGACAATCGTCCGAGGCGGAACCGCGTCCACGTATCCCACATCGGCGTCCACCGTTGGCGAGTTTTTGAAGGAACGCAATATTCGCCTCGGATATGGCGACACGGTCTCTCCCGATCCGAGCGAGCCGCTCGCCGATGATACGAACGTCGATATCCGTCGCGCCGTTGCCGTTTCGCTCACCGTCGGCGCGCACACGCGCATTGTACACGCCGTGCCGACGACGGTCCGACATTTCCTCGCTTCACAAAACGTCCGTCTCGGCGCTCATGATGAAGTTTCACCGTCGCTCGGGACGCAACTCGGCGCGAACGATCGCGTACGCGTCGTGCGTGTCGCGATGTGGACCGCACACGTTCGCCAGAATATCTTCGCTCATGTCCGCACGCGTACCGATGCGTCGATGCCAACCGGACATGTCGTCACCATCACAAAAGGCCATGCCGGTATTCGCGAAACGACGTTCCGGTACGTGCGACGCGGGAATGCAGCACCGACGCGCGTCACGCTCGCGTCGCGTATCGTCCGCAATCCGCAAACGCGTGTGATCGTCCGCGGTATCGCGACGTACACCTCGCTCGCACACGTCGCACAACAAGGCTTTAAGAGTGCCGTCAACTTTGCAGGGATCGCGATTCACATGATTGCGACGGCGTACACGGCAGGCTGCTATAAATGTAGCGGTATCACGGCAAGCGGCGTTCGCGCCGGCTTTGGGGTCATCGCCGTCGACCCGCGTGTAATTCCGTTAGGGACAAAACTCTTCGTACCGGGCTACGGCCGTGCCGTCGCGGGCGACACGGGTGGTGCCATTCTCGGAAACCGCGTGGATCTCGGCATGAATACCGAACACGAAGCGCTTCAATTCGGGCGACGTCCCGTTACGGTTTACGTCCTCCGATAGAACCGCGCGAACCGACGCATCCACGCGCGCTCCTCGTTGCGCGAGGTTTGCGGC
>JAYTXC010000236.1:0-5170 GCA_043743145.1 Rhodospirillales bacterium | reverse complement strand
CGCTCGCCCAGTGCCATTCGGCGATCGAGGAGACGTATGCGTCGTATGCGAGATACGGCACGACCGCGAGTGCGAAGAACGCATATGTTGCGGGAGCTTGCAGCGTCGCGCGCCACCCGCGCGCGGCAACGAGCGTCGCTGCAATCGGGACGAGGCCGACGATTGCGACGGGTTTTGCGAGCAACGCCATCGCGGTCAGGAGTGCGGCGTAGACGAAACGGCGGCCGAAGCGCGCGTCGTCGTCGCAGATCCAACGCGCGCTTGCGAAGACGGCCGCGGTAAGAAAGAACGTCATCGTCGTATCGGGCATGAACGTGCGACCGTAATACGTGCTGCCGGGATAGATGGCGAAGGCGAGTGCGGCGACGAGTCCGGCCGCGCGACTCGCGAAAAACCAGCGAGCGAAGGCGTAGAGCACTGCGACCGTACCGAGGCTGAAGCCGATCGAAATGAGTCGACCGAAGATTTCGTGGATGCCGAAGAGTTTGTAGCCGAGTGCGGCGAGCCAGGGAACGATCTGCAGTTCGAGCTCGACGTAATTCGGCGGTGGGCCGTTATAATCGGTCTGCGGGTGGAACGGATTGAGATCGAGCGTCGCAAAATTGCGCGCGATCGCCGCCGTATCGCCTTGACGCCAGCCGGGATGATCGAGGATCGGCGCGTGGATGCCGGGCAGACGTAAGGCGAGTCCGAGCACGAGAATCGCCGCGAGTGCGACGATCGCATAGCGCCCTAGACGGCTTCCCGAAACGTCCAATATTTATTGATAAAGAAGTTGACGAAAATACCCGCGCAAACCGAGACGAACCACGTTTTATGCCCGTGCCCGAGGACGGGCTGCACGAGATACGAGACGAGGAGCCCCACGCCGAGAGCGATCAGCGAGACGGTAAGGAATTGCGCGCCTTCCTTCCCGGCATGGGCGCTGGAACGAAACGTCCACATTCGGTTGAGGAAGTAATTCGAAACGCCGCCGCTGAGAAATCCGATCGAATAGATCACGTAGTAGTGGCTGGCCACCGTGTGACGTGGATCGAGACGTTGCAGAGCCGTGAAGATCACGAGGTTAACGACGAACCCCGACGCTCCCACGATGCCGAACTTCACGAATTGTCGCAAGCCGCGGCGTTGCGTGACGCGTTCCAAGAGCGACGCGCGCGCATCGCTCATGCGACCCAGTACCAATCGGCGAAGAGCACGGTGAAGAGTCCTAACAGGGGAAGAGAAAACGCGACGATCGTGTTGTTGACCCACGATCGACCGCCCCAAATCGCAAGCATCGCGAACATCGGGAAGAGCACGAGGGCGAAGCGCGGCGTGCTCATGAGGCTCGACGTCGACATCGGGATGAGGATCGAAAGCGCCATGTACACCGAGTACGACGGTCGCAACCGACGGATACCCGCAATGAGTACGCCGATCATGAGTGCGGTAAAGACGATCTCGATCGATTCATTGGCAATCGTCACGGGCGATCGCGCGGTCCCGAGCACGGTGAAGGCGTGGACGACGCTCACCCACGGCGGCGCAAAATGGCGATTCCAATGACTCTGCACGTGCGAGAAGTAGAGCGGGTCGCCGTTGAGGATCCACAGCCACGCCATGTAGGTCGCGAGGCCGAGCGGTATGAGCGCGGCACCGATCGCCACGCGGATGAGGCGCTGTGGCGTTGCGAAAAACTGCCGAATGCCCGTCGCCTGCGCGGCGGCGAGGACTTCGATCGCGAGCGGAATGACCAGGAGCACGCCCTCGGAACGCGTGAGCGCAGCGAAGGCGCCGATCGCGCCCGCCGCGATCCACCGATGTTCGCGAATGTAATAGAACGACGCGACGGTGAGCGCGAAAAAGAGCGACTCGGTGTAGACCGCCGAGAAGAAAATCGCGGTCGGGAAGATCGAGATATAGAAGATCGCACGATGTGCGACGGCGCGCGTGTACTGGTGTTCGACGAGTTTGTAGAAGAAGAGCAGGCCGAAGAAGAGCGCGAGATTTGAGATGAGAAGTCCGGCGACGAGATCGCTCCCAACGAACGTCCCGACAACGTGAATCATCGACGGGAAGAGCGGGAAGAAGGCCATATCGGTGCCCGCGTAGCCGCGCCGGGCGATATCGAGATAGTGCACGGCATCCCACCGGCCCCACACCGCAAGGAGCGGGTTCGTCGATTCGGTGACGTGGGTTCCCGGGCGCTGCGCGATCGTGGCCGCGGCGATTTCGGCCGTGATGATAATCGGGATGCGCGTCACGATGAAGGTGACGAGCACGTCACGCATCGTGGGGACGAAGCGCGCGGCGACCAACAGCTTCGCGATCGTAAAGGCGGCGAGTGCGTAGGCTGCGGCGCGAAGCGGGCCGCCAAAGGCGACCGGTAGGACGAGCCCGCCACTCGAGAGCGCGAGCACCGCCCACGACGGCGCGTCCCAGCGGAGTGCCGTTGGGACATCGATACCGGCGCGCCGGGCGAAGTACGACCCGTAGAGATACCAGGCGAAGAAGACGGCGAGCACGCCCGCGACGAGGGCAACGATGAGGGCGGTATCTTCCGCGGTCGCCGAACGGCCGACGTGGTTGACGATCGCGTACCAGAAGAAGACGCCGAGCGCGAGTCCGCCGAGCAAGACCAAAAGGAGCGCGAGCGGACCGCTCGCGGCCATGTGCTCGACCACGAGCAAGCGCGAGCGCCGGCGATCGGGAAATGAAGCCTGAGCGGACATGCGGAGCACCATCTTCGTACACGCCGCAACGTTGCCCCGTCGTGCCGCCAACTTGCGGCGCGTATTCGTGTTGGGGGAGCCGTGAAGACCTATCGATACGACCTCGTCATCATCGGTGCCGGGAGCGGTGGCTATGCGGCCGCACGCACGGCGCGCGATCTCGGCGCGAGCGTCGCGCTCGTCGACCACGGGCCGCTCGGCGGGCTCTGCATCCTGCGCGGCTGCATGCCGAGCAAGACGCTCATCGCTTCGAGCGATAGCATTCACGAGGTCCGGGAAGCAGCCGAACTCGGCATTCACGCCGATGTCACGAAGATCGACCTCGCGAAGATCTTCGCCCGCAAGCGCGAGATCATCGACGGCTTCGTCGCGTATCGCGCCGAGGGGATCAAGTCGTTTCCGCTGTACGAGGGCCTCGCGGCGTTCGAATCCGCAACACGCCTGCGCGTTGGGGACGACGTCGTTTTAGAAGCGAAAAACTTCATCGTGGCGACGGGCTCCGTGATCGCGCCGCCTGCCGTGATCGGTCTCGAAGAGACGGGCTACATCGATAGCGACGACGTGCTCGATACCGAGAAGCTGCCTGCTTCGATCGTCGTGCTCGGAGGTGGCTACGTCGGCTGCGAGCTCGGTCAATTTCTCTTCCGCATGGGCGTGAAGACGTCGTTCGTCGTGCGCGCGCGTCAGTTGCTCTCGAGTGAAGATGCCGACGTCGGCGATGCGGTGACGCTCTATTTCCGCAGCGAAGGGATGGACGTCCATACGAATTCCGTCGTTACGCGCGTCGAAAAGCGGGGCGCGAAGAAGGTCGTCCATTTCATGCGCGACGGGATCGCGTCGAGTGTGGAAGCCGATGAGATCTTTCACGCCCTCGGCCGTGTGCCCAATCTCTCGGGTCTCGAACTCGAAGCGGCAGGCGTCGCGTGCCATTCGATCACCGGCATTGAAGTTGGGCCCGACTTGCGCACGTGCGTGCCTAATATTTTCGCCGTTGGCGACGTGACGGGCGTGTACGCGCTCGTGCATGTGGCGATCTACCAGGGCGAGATCGCCGCGCGAAATGCCGTGCTCGGCAGTTCGGAGCAGGCCGACTACCGATTGCAGAAGGCGCATACGATCTTCACCGATCCGCAAGTCGCCGTCGTCGGAGCGACGGAAAAAGAGTTACAGAAGGCGGGCGTGCCGTTTCTTACGGGTTCGTATCTGTTCAGCGAACACGGCAAAGCCGTTGCGATCAATAAGACCAAGGGCTTCGTAAAGATGGTCGCCGACCCCGATACCGGTCGAATTCTCGGCGCGGCGATCGTGGGCGCCGAAGCCTCCGATCTCATTCACGAAGTGATCGTCGCGATGTATTACAACGGCACGGTCCAAGATTTCGTGAAGATTCCGCACCTCCATCCGACGCTCGCGGAGATCCTCACCTATCCCGCAGAAGATATCGTCGCGCAGATGGAAGCGGTGCGCGAAGCTTCTGCCGTGGCCGTCGGCGTCTGACCAGCGTATGAAAGTTGCGATCGTCCAAAACAAGCCGCGCAAAGGCGATGTCGCGGCCAATATGGCCGAACTGCAGGCGATCTTCGCGCAACTCGCCGCCGACGTCGACCCCTACGATCTCGTCGTGTTCCCGGAGGCGGCCCTCACGGGGTATTTTCTCGAAGGCGCCGTGTACGAACTCGCCTTCGATGTGGAATCGCTTGCGGAGCGGCTCGCGAGTGCGTGGCGGGCGGCTGCCGGGACGATGCGCGCGCCCATCGATATCGTGCTCGGCTTTTATGAGAACGCGGGCGGAACGTACTATAATTCGGCACTGTATCTTTCGGTGACGCAAGGTGCGCACGAGATCGTGCACGTGCATCGCAAGATGTTCTTGCCGACGTATGGCGTCTTCGATGAAGAGCGCTTTCTCTCACGCGGGCGTCGTCTGCAGGCCTTCGATTCGCGACTCGGACGCACGGCGATCCTCATCTGCGAGGACGCGTGGCACGCGATCATGCCGACGATCGCCGCGATCAAAGGCGCACGCGTGCTCATCGTGCCGAGCGCATCTCCGGGCCGCGGGCTCGCGCCCAGCGAGCCGGGCCGCGGGCTCGCGCCCAGCGACAACGGTCGCGGGCAACTCGAGAGCGTGCGGCATTGGATGAACGTGCTCGGGGATTATGCGGTCGAACATGGTGTGTTCGTAATCTATGCGGGGCTCGCGGGCTTCGAAGGTGGTAAAGGCATGGCCGGTTCGTCGGCGGTGATCGATCCGTTTGGGAAAACGCTCGCGGCGTTGCCCGCGCTCGGAGCGCATATCTTGCGCGCGACGATCGACCTCGATGAGATCGATATCGCGCGTGCGCGGCTCCCGTTGCTCGGTGATCTCGGAGCCGTGTTGCCCGATCTGCTCTACGACGACGAACTGCAGCCGCACCACATGCGGCGCGCGGTGCCGTCGGCTGCGGTTGCGGCGG
>JAYTXC010000235.1:0-9193 GCA_043743145.1 Rhodospirillales bacterium | reverse complement strand
CAAGAGTGGTCGCCGTATCGCGTCCCGTCGGTGTGCTTGCGCAAGCCCGCAACCGACGCACCGGAAGATCTCGCCGCCTCGCGCGACGATATCGTCGCCGCAGTCGGTAGCCTCTTACAACGGACATGAACGATCTCGATCTGACCGTCGTCATCCCGACCTATAACCGGCTCGATACACTGCGCCACGTCATCCCGTCGCTGCTCTCGCAGACGCTCGCGGCCGACCGGTACGAAATCGTGGTCGCGGATTCGCATTCGGACGATGGGACGGCAGAATACTTGGCGGAAGTCGCGCGCGAGCACTCGCGCGTGCGCCATCTACCCGGTCCTTACAATGGTCGTGCCATGGCGCGCAACGCCGGCGTCGAAGCCGCGCGCGGCGCAGTCGTGATGTTCACCGATGCCGATATCATCGCGTCGCAAGATCTGCTCGCACTCCACCTCGCACATCACCGCGATGGCTCGAAGGTCGCCGTCGTTGGGATGGAACTCCAGGTCAACTCATTCGCGGAGTACGAGCGCTTGCGCGATCAGCCCGAAGAGCGCCGACCGTTGCACCCGATGGCGCGGCGCAAATTGTCGTGGCTCTACTTTCTCACGGGCAACGCGTCGGTGAAGAAACGCGATCTCGATCGCGTCGGTCGGTTCGACGAAAATTTCACGGGTTACGGGCACGAAGATCTCGAGCTCGGCTATCGGCTGCAAGATGCGGGTCTCACGATCGTCTACGAACCCAAAGCGATCGATTACCACTGGCATCCGGTGCCTTACGCGGAGCAGAAGCAAAAGATGGAACTCGCCGGTCGCTCGACGGTGCGTTTCTATCGCAAACATTCCACGTTTGGCGTGAAGGCCAATCTCGGGATGACACCGCTCTCGCTCGTCTTGCACGACGTCGTGAAAAAGCAACCGAAGTTGCTTGCAACGCTCGAACGCGTCGGTGCGTCCAAACCCGGCCTCGCGCGCAATATCGTGTATCAGTTTCACTATTTGAGCGGCGTCAAGGACGCATTGGAGAGCGCTTGAGCGCCACGGCAGTTTCGTGCGGTGCGATCGGCACCGCGCATATCGGCACGCCCGTGCGCTTGCGCGGGTGGGTCAACCGTCGCCGCGACCACGGCGGGCTCGTCTTCATCGACGTCCGCGATCGCGACGGCATCACGCAGATCGTCTTCGATCCCGCCGACGCTACGACGTTCGAACTCGCGCAGTCGCTGCGCAACGAAGACGTGATCGACGTCGCGGGCGAAGTTCGCGCGCGCCCCGCGGGCACCGAAAACGCCAACCTCGCAACGGGAACCGTCGAACTCGGCGTCGCGTCGCTCGCGGTGCTCTCACGCTCGCTTACGCCGCCGTTTCCCGTCAACGTCGAAGGCGAAGTCGATGAAAATTTACGACTGAAGTATCGGTATCTCGATCTGCGTCGACCGCGATTGCAGCATAATCTCACGGTGCGGCACAAAATCGTCAAAGCGATGCGAGATTTTTTCGACGCGCGCGATTTTCTCGAAATCGAGACACCCGTCCTGATCAAATCGACGCCCGAAGGCGCGCGCGATTTTCTCGTGCCCAGTCGCGTGCACCCCGGGTCGTTCTACGCGTTGCCGCAATCGCCGCAATTGCTCAAGCAGATCTTAATGATCGGTGGCCTCGGCCGCTACATGCAGATCGCGCGTTGTTTCCGCGACGAAGATTCGCGCGCAGATCGGCAACCGGAATTCACGCAACTCGACGTCGAGATGTCCTTCGTCGATGAAGAAGACATCATGGCGATCATGGAAGCGTGCATCGTTCACGTCTGGAAAGCCGCGCTCGGGCGCGAGATCGCGCAACCGATTCCGCGCATCGCGCACGTCGATGCGATGCGGCGCTTCGGCATCGATAAACCCGACCTGCGCTTCGGCCTCGAACTCTGCGACGTCGATGACGCCTTCGCCGGAACGTCGATCAATTTTCTCAAGGATCACGTGAGCAATCCCACGAGCCGCATGGCTGCGGTGCGGTATCCCGGCGGCGCGGCGCTGTCACGGCGCGATTTCGATGCGCTCACGGAGACGGCGAAGCTTTTCGGTGCAGGCGGGCTCATCTACGTGACCTTCGCGGTCGATGGGTGGAAATCGTCGATAGCGAAACTGCTCGACGATGCGACGGTGACGAAGCTTCGCGAACTTTGCAGCGCCGAAGTCGGCGATGCAATTTTGCTGGTTGCGGGCGAACGTTCGCTCGTAACCGATGTGGCGGGCAAGCTCCGGCTGCACGTTGCGGATCGGGTACAGCTACGCGATCCCGCGACGTTCGCATTCTGTTGGATCGTCGATTTCCCACTCTTCGAACGCGATACCGAGACCGGTGCGATCGCCCCGACGCACCACCCGTTTACGGCGCCGCTCGCGGGACAGGAAGCGCTGATCGAAAGCGATCCGCTGGCGATGCGCGCGCAACACTACGATCTCGTACTCAACGGGTTCGAACTCGGAAGTGGCTCGATCCGCATCCACGATGTCGTGTTCCAAAAGCGGATCTTCGAAGTTTTCGGGCTCTCCGATGCGATTATCGAAGATCGCTTCGGGTTTTTTATGGAGGCACTGCGCTATGGCGCGCCGCCGCACGGGGGCATGGCGTGGGGCATCGATCGTCTCGCGATGCTCGCGTGTGGCGAGACATCGATTCGCGACGTCATCGCCTTCCCGAAAAACCAAGTCGCGCGCGATCTGATGATGGAAGCGCCGGCGGCGGTCCCCGACGTTTCACTACGTGACGTCGGATTACAATTGCGCCGCGCTCCGGCGCCGCGTGTCGAAAGCGCATCGAACGTATCCGCGGAGCTGCCGAAGACGTAGCGACAGCGGAGATGTCGCTAGAAGTACAATCCTAAACCGATATACGGCGCACTGATACTCGTCGACGCGGGAGCATTCGTCTTCGCATTCATGCGCTCGCCCGCGTACCCGATATCGACGTAGAGATTTTTGCCGAGCGCGATGGCACCGCCGAACTCATACCGGAATTCACTGTAGGCAAGCGTGATCTGACGGCCCGAGAGATTGCCCAAGAAGGCCGAGGTCGGATACGTGTATTTGCCCGTGACGTTGGGGTAGTAGAAGGCACTGCCGTACACGGAAAACTTTTGGTCGAAGTCCGGCAGCTTTTCGAGGCCGAAACCGATGCCGCTCACGCTGGGATAGCCGAGATAATTGTACGTGTGATAGAGCCCGCTGACCGCGATGTAGATCCGTGGTTTAAGAATTTCGAGCCCGAAATGCGCGTCGGCGTCGTCTTCTTGTGCGGTGAACGCAGTGACGTAGATTTGGCCGAGACCCGACTGCGCTTGCGTCTGCTGGAAGCCGACGGTGGTCACGCAACCGGGATCGGCTGACGGGCAGAAACCACTTTGAAATTTCGGATCGGTTCCCACAACCGTGCCGCATCCCGGCGTGCCGGCCGCGCAGCCCGTAAGCGCGCGATTGGCGTTGTGCGGATAGAGCACGTGGCGATAATTCGCCCCGATCTCCCCGGTGGTCCCTAAGAGCGGAAACTCGACGGCACCTTTGAGTTCGAAAGATTTTTTGCCGGAATTGCCACCGCTGAGTTCGTTGTAGATTTTCGGTGAAATGAGATAATCGCCGGCGACATATTTCTCATACGTTTGTTTGACGAGGACCCGCACCGGTGACTTCGTCGCAACGGGTGTCGGGGTCGGTTTTGGCGAGAGAACGGGACGCGGGGTCGGGGGGGGCGGTGTTGCTTCCGGCGGGCCTGGCGGTCCGGCTTCGACGTACCGAATCACGACGACGCGTTTGCTCGGAATCCATTGAACGAATGCGCCCATCCCTTCAGAGATGACGCGAAGCGGAACGAGGATCGCGCCCTTGTAATTCTCGGGCGGGACGTCGAGCGGGCGTTCGTCGCCGTTGACGACGACCCACGATTTCCCGACCGTGACTTTGACGTCGGCACCGGGTTTGGACACATCGACGGTGCGCGTCGACCGGTCGTATCCGACGGTCGCGCCAACTTGCTCGAACATCGAGCGCAATGGCACGAGAATGGTATTGTTCCGAATGATTGCGGTGAGTGAGCGACCGCTCTTGAGATGATCGGGGCGTGCGTAGACGTGATGGTCGTTAAAAAGGATCGGAATATCACCGCTCGGTGGTATGCCAAAATCTTCGATGGGTACGCCGTTGCCCGGCTGCGCGAGTGCCGCCGCCCCAAAAACGATCCCTCCCGCGGCAAAAACCGCGATTGCGAGCCAGCCGCGTACCGCGCGAACCGTTGACGTCACGTCGATCACTCCCACTCGGGGCCGCCCTCGAGCTTGCAAAAACAAACGAAGCGCCATCGAAAGATGGCAGCTACGGCCTCGGGTTGCTTGAAGGTGCAAGCTGCCCCTGCCCGGCGAGGCTTCGCGCACGTGTGAAGATCGCGTCGAGCATCGGCTCCGTTAAGACGCCGGTATTCGTATTTTGTCGGCTCGGATGATACGAGGAAAGCAGCGTGACGGGCGGGGCCGCGGCGTGTGTCGCCGTGCTCTCGCTGCCGTGCCCGAACCGGTGCGGTCCGCAGAACCCGTAGCCTGCTGCGATGAGCGCGGCGCGGGCCGCGATCGTGCCGATCGCGCCAAGCCCGACGACGACGCGCAGACGGGCGAGCGCGCGCATTTCTGCGACGAGATACGGAAAGCAATGCTCGCGTTGAACGGGCGTCGGCATATTGCCCGGTGGTGCGCAGCGCAAAGCGGCCGTGATGAAGGCATCGTGCAGCTTCATCCCGTCGCTGCGGTCGCGCTGTTCGGGCTGGTTTGCGAAGCCCGCGCGGTGTAGCGCGCGATAGAGCCAAACGCCCGACGCGTCACCGGTGAACATCCGCCCGGTGCGGTTCGATCCGTGGGCGCCGGGTGCGAGCCCGACGAGAAGCACGCGCGCGCGTGGATCGCCGAAACCCGCAACGGGACGACCCCAGTACGTTTCGTCGCGGTGTGCGCGTTTTTTCTCCGTCGCGATTCGCGCGCAATACGCGCGGAGTTCGGGGCAACGTTCGCAGGCTTCGATGCGCTCCGCAAGCGCGTCAATCGTCGTCGTGGCGTCGGCGTGCATCGCTAGCGAAGTGCGGGGAAGCCGAGGTGCGCGAGCGCTGCGTAGGCGACGATCCCGACGGTCGTGGAAAGATTGAGGCTTCGGACCGCGCCTTCGCGCATCGGCACGCGCAGCGTGTGTCCCGGGTGTGCGGCGAGCACGGCTTCCGGCAAACCGGCCGTCTCTTTTCCAAAGACGAGCGCATCGCCGAAGGCAAACGGCGCGCCATCGTACCGCTGCTTTGCGCGCGTTGAGAGCAACCACATCGGCGCCGTCCACGTCGCGAGAAATATCTCGAGCGAATCGTGGAGGCGCACGTCGACGGCATCCCAATAGTCGAGCCCCGCACGCTTGAGTTCACGGTCGGCGATCGAGAAGCCGAGCGGTGCCACGAGGTGCAGCGCGCATCCCGTCGCCGCGCAGAGCCGCGCGACGTTCCCGGTATTCGGCGGAATCTGTGGCTCAACGAGCACGATATGCAGCGGCGCATTCGTGGGTGCATCGGCGCGAAGCCGATCGCTCGGTTGCGCGATCGTTCGCGGTACCCCGTGCTCGGCGGCCATTTCTAGCTATCGTTTGCAAGACGCATCAACGTCTCGTGTAGTGGCGCGGGAACGATTGCGATTGCAACACCGCCATGCCCGAGCCACGCGCGTTCGAAGGCTTCACGCGGGTAGGTCACCGCGACATCGGGATGCGCGGGATCGTTGACGAGCGCGTCGCCATTGGGCGCGATCCCGCGTAAGACGACGAGATGTCCCGCGGAGTGCGGCAACGGTGCGAAGGGCAATTCACCGGGCTTCCACGCGATCGAAAGTGCGAGCGGAAGATCGTCTGCGAGGAAGGCGTGCGCGTGTGCGAGATCGCGCAGATGGACGACGGCCGAACGGAAGCCGAGCGTGCCTGCGAAAGCGGTATTGAACGTCCAGTTTCCCGTGCCCGCATACGCACCATCGAAAACTTCGTGCGCGATGACGGGAATTTCGAGCGGATAGCCGCGATACGCGAGGAGCATCGCGAGCGCGGTCGGTGCGCACCAGCCGCGCTCGTCTGGATGCGTCGCGAGATACTGTGAAAACGGGGGCACGCCGAGTGTGAGCGCGGGGAGCGCGACGATCGATGAATGCGCGCCATAATCGGGTGTGCTCACGTAGATCGCATCGAGTTCGCCCTGCGAGCGTATGCCGAACGAAACGAGATCGACATCGGCTTCGACGATATCGGTCGCGATGCGAACGAACGTATCGCGGCCGTCGAGCGAGCTGCGACGATCGGCTGCGAAGGCAACGTACGGCAACCACGCGGACGTCCGACCGTCGTGGGCGTTCGCGCGCAGTTCGAGTGCGCCCGTGAGCGCGCGAGCGTTCCACGACACGATCGCGCGACGCGAGGGCCCGATGCGCACGATCGTTTCCTCGCCCACGTCGGGTCGCGCGAAGGTCAACACGCTAGATACTCCATTCCCACGAGTTCCAATTATCGGTAATGTATTCCGACGGGCGATAGCCTTTGAGATCGTCGTTGTACGCGGCGACCGCCGTCTGCCAGTAGAAAAAAACGACGGGGACGAGTTCGTGAATCCGGGCCTCCTCGCGTTGATACAGCGCCTTCCGTTTTGCACGGTCGAAGGTACGCAGAGCCGCGTCGCTGGTTTGCGTGAGGATCGGATCGCGTAAGAAGCTCGTGTTCGCGCCTTTGGGTGGTACGAAATCACCGCTCCACTCGCCCTGGTTGTCGGGATCGGGTGCGTTCGTGTCGATCGACCATTCGAGATCGTAGGTACCGCCGTAGAGCGGGCCGTTCTGCGCGAAGAGGAGGCTCGCCGGATAATTCTTGATCGCGAGCTCGATGCCGACCGCACGAAGCTCCTGTTGCATCTGGACTTCGGCTTGCTCGTTGCCCGGTTTGTTCGTGGCCGAAATGTTGAAGCGTAATTCGGTCGCTCCGTCGCTGCGCGTGCCGCCGGGGCCCGGATGGAAGCCCGCGGCGTCGAGCAGACGTTTGGCATCGGCGAGGTCGTGTCGATACAACGGAATCGTCGGTGCGGCCCATGAGTCGGGTGGCAGGTCGCTGTGCGCGCGTTCGTTGATGCCGTGATAGACCGTCGCATTGAGGTGATCCCAATCGATCGCCTCGGCGAGCGCGCGCCGGACGCGGACGTCGCGCAAACCCGGCCGCGTGCAGTTAATCGCGAGCCGACGCCAATTCGCGCTTCGGTGACGGGCGAGTGCGAGGCCCGGAAGATTGGTAAGGTCCCGCACCTTCCCATCACCGACGCTCGAGATGAGGTCGACCTCGTGTGTACGCAGTTGGCCGATGAGCACGTCGGGGTTCGGGACGACGTGCCACGAGATCGCATCGAGTTTGGGTCGGCCCCGCCAATAGCGATCGTTGGGCGCGAATTCGAGCGATGCGGCGTGATTCCACGCGCGCAGCAGCCACGGTCCACTCGAAATCGGATTCGCGTTGAACGCTGCGGTGTTGAGATCGGCGAATTTCGCGATCAGGTGCTCGGGCAGCGGCGGATACGCGGCACCACCACCACCACCGAAAATGCCAAGGATGCCGGCATTGGGGCGCTTGAGATGGACGATCGCGGTGCGATCGTCGGGGACATCGATCGCAGCGATATCGTCCCAACCGGCCGAGATCTTCGTATTGTTGCGCTTGTTTTCAACGGCGCGCCACGTAAAACGAAGGTCGCGTGGTGTCAGTGGTTCGCCATCGGACCACGTCACGTTCGGACGCCAATGCAGCGTGATCGTCTTACTATCTTTCGAAATTCCGCCATTGGCATAGGTGGGCACGACGGTTGCGAGTTCGGGAACGAATTCGCCGTGCTCGTCATATCGGAACACGGGGGCGAAAACGAGTGCGTCGATGGCGTCGGTGGCATCGGTATGCGCGTACATCGGATTGAGATTGTCGGGCTCGTCGCTGCTGCCGATCGTGAGATGACCGGGATGTGTCCACGGATGACGGCCGTCGCCGGACGTACCGCCGACGCGCGAGCATGAGGCGAGGGTGATGGCGAGAGCAACGAAGCACGTAGCGTTGCCAATCCGCTCACGTAAGAGCGCGCGCGACTTCATGGGAACCGAACGCGTGATCTTCGACAACATGAACTGCACTCGCGTGCGCTTCCGCGATGACCCCGTCCCCCCTTCGAAATAGGTGCCGACATTCTGATACTGGCGGCGTCTAACGCAATGCACATCGATTCGCCCGCCTGCGGCGATCGCGTTTCCTCGCTCCGACGCTCGCGATGGGACACGTACAACAGGCGAATCGCTCACCGACACGCACGGTACGTGTATTCATCGCGTCATTTTTTCTGCTGAAAGGCGACCTTTGTGGCGAATATCTCGCTCGGTGAGTACAACCTCATCTACAACGCGTTTTCCCTGACGATTGCCGTTATGGGAGCGTCGACGATCTTTTTCTTTTTCGGTCGATCGCAAGTTGCCAAGCCGTACCGCACGGCCGTAACCGTCACCGCACTCGTCACGCTCGTCGCGTGCTATCATTATTTCCGAATCTTCGACAGTTGGGTGAGCGCGTATACGGTCATCAACGGAACGCTCAAACCGACCGGGATCGTGTTCAATGATGCGTATCGCTACGTCGACTGGCTTTTGACGGTCCCGCTGCTCTTGCTCGAATTGATCCTCGTGATGAAGTTGCCGCAAAAAGAGTCGGTCTCGAAATCACTCCGACTCGGCATTCTCGCGGCGATCATGGTCGCACTCGGATATCCGGGCGAAGTCGCGACCGACAACACCACGCGCTGGATCTTTTGGGCACTCGCGATGATTCCGTTTACGTTCATCGTCGTCGAGTTATTCGTCGGACTCAAGGCCTCGATCGCGACGCAACCCGAAAATGTGCGTGGAATGGTGAGCACGGCGCGTTGGATCACGGTGTTATCGTGGTGCTTCTATCCCGTCGTTTTCATCTTCCCAATGATCGGATTCTCCGGCGGCACGGCGATCACGCTCGTGCAAGTCGGGTACACGGTTGCCGACATCGTCGCCAAAGCGGCCTTCGGTATCTACATCTACAACATCGCCGTCCGTAAATCCGAAAACGAGCCCACCGCCGTTTCCGGCCGGACCG
>JAYTXC010000234.1:0-2211 GCA_043743145.1 Rhodospirillales bacterium | reverse complement strand
GATGCCTGGCTCGCGTGGACGCAAGACGCGCTCTTCAATCTCGGGAGCGATCTCGCGACACTCCCGGCCGATCGCTGGCCCGGCATGCCGCTCATCACGCCGGGCGATGCCGAGGCGCTCGAACGCGCCATGGACGCCGCGCAAGCCGATCTCGAACCGCTCGCGAATTTTATCCATCCCGGCGGCTCGCAGGCGGGTGCCTTCCTCCATCAAGCGCGCACGATCGCGAGGCGCGTCGAGCGGCTCCTCGTCACGCTCCAAGGCAACGAGCCGATCTCGAGCGACGTGATGCGGTACGCGAATCGACTCTCCGACGCACTTTTCGTGTGGTCGCGCTGGATCAACGCAGCGCTCGGTCAACCCGAACACCTTTGGAACCCCGCAACGAAGCCGCCCGCAGCTCGCACGTGAAAATGCTCCGCAACCGCCTCTTCGCAACAACGAGCGTCGAAGCGCTACGGGAGCAAAGTAAAAACAAGATCTTGCGCCGCGCGCTCACGGCGCGCGACCTCGCATCGATCGGTCTCGGCACGATGATCGGTGGCGGTATCTTCACCACGATCGGAACGGGCGTCAAGGGCGCCGGTCCCGCGGTGATCGTCTCGTATCTGCTCGCCGGCCTCACGTCGTTCTTCGCGGCGCTCTGCTACGCCGAACTCGGTGCGATGGTGCCGGTCGCGGGAAGCGCCTACACGTATGCGTACGCGACGCTCGGCAAACTCGCCGCATGGATCATCGGTTTCGCGCTCATTTTCGAATACGGCATCAGCGCCGCGCCCGTCGCGCAACAGTTCTCTGCCGCGATGCAAGACGTCCTCAAAAGCGCCGGCTTCACGGTCCCGGCATGGGCTTCGACATCCAATCTCGTCATCAAAGGCGATTGGTGGAATCCCGCCGCCTACGATCTCGCGCATTCGCAAGCCGACGTCGTCGCGGCGCTCTTCGTGCTCGGGCTCTCCGTCTTGCTCTCGATCGGCATCCGTGAATCGGCGACCGCAAATAACATTTTCGTCGTGTTAAAAATCTCGGCATTGCTCGTATTTATCGTCGCCGGCGCGACGCTTTTTCACGCAAGCAATCTCACCGATTTCCATCCCTACGGCTGGGGAAAACTCACACCATTCGGCGGCGCAGTCGAAGCCGATCAGCCTTTCGGCATCATTCCGATCGCCGCATATGTGTTCTTCAGTTATATCGGTTTCGATACCGCGACGACCACGGCCGAAGAGTGCAAGAATCCGCAACGCGATATCCCCTACGGCGTCATCGGCGCGCTCGCGATCGGTACGCTGATTTATTGCGCGACGGCAATCGTGCTCGTCGGTTCCGTGCCGTGGGCGCACGTGCCCGCGAAAAACCCGCTCGTCTACGCGCTCGCGCCGCTCCATCTCCCGGTTCTCACCTGGATCATCACGATGGGCGTGCTCGCGGGTACGACGAGCGTCGCGCTCTCCTCGTTGCTCGGCCAAACGCGCATCTTTTACGTGATGGCGCGCGATAAGATGTTGCCGCCCGTCGTCGCGCACGTTCATCCGCGGTTCCGCACGCCCGTTATCACGACGATGGTCACGGGCGTTGTCGTCGCGTTGCTCGCGCTCATCGTGCCGCTCAATCAATTGCTCAACCTGGTGAACATCGGCACGCTCATCGCCTTCATCGTCGTCTGCGCGGGCGTGCTCTTCTTACGCAAGCGCAAACCCGATTTGCCGCGCACGTTCCGCGTGCCGTTCGTGCCGCTCTTCCCGATCTTGGGCATCGCGATGTCGGCGTTTCTCGCCATCTTCGGACTCTCGCGCGCGACGTGGGTGTGGTTCGTCGTCGCGCTCGCCGTCGGGCTCGTCTTCTTCTTTTCGTACGGGTTCTGGAAGTCCGATCCACGCGCGATCGTCGCGACCAGCGATCCGCTCGAATATACCGACTAACACGCGTTCGACGGAGCACCCCACCGCATGACCTTCGAAGAATTCTTACCGCAGTACCTCGATGCACACGCCGATCGGCGGACGCAGGTCGTGCACGCGCTCGGCACGGCAGCGGCGCTTGCGCTCATCGCCGCAGCGACCATCAAGCGCGATCCCAAACTCGTCGCCGTCGCGCTTGCAGCGGGCTACCTTCCGGCGTGGCTTTCCCATTTCGTCATCGAGGGCAACACGCCGAAAACGTTCGCGTATCCGCTCTTTTCGCTGCGCGGCGATTTCGTGATGGCGTACA
>JAYTXC010000233.1:0-4797 GCA_043743145.1 Rhodospirillales bacterium | reverse complement strand
AATCGACATCTTCGACGCGAACGGAATTTCGACGTCGTCGCCGATAAATACGCCATTGCTAAACGGCAGTGCCACTTCGGGCTTTACGGGCATCGCCGTGGACGGGGCGGGGAAAATCTACGTCTCAACGGATACGGAGGTTTTCTCTACCAGCGCCGATGGTACGCCTTCGACGCCGACGATCACGGGCCTCACGAAAGCGGAGGGCGTCGCCGTCGATACGACGGGCAAGATTTATGTTACCGATCTGGGCGCGAACAAAGTCATGACCTTCGATTCGACGGGAACGCCGACGAGCCCGACCATCTCGGTTAGCTCGCCACACGGCATCGTCTTCAACTCCGGGAAACTCTACGTCACGAGCGATCGACCCGTCAACACGCTCACAACGTACCTCGCCAACGGAACCGCATCAACGCCAACGATCTCGACCGGACTCGTTGGCCCACAAGGCATCGCGGTCGATGCGACCGGCAAAATCTACGTTCAAGATAGTGGCAGTGGCAACGTCCTTACGTTTACACCAAACGGCATGCCAACGACGCCAACGTTTGCCATCGCAGGGCCGATTGGGATCGCAATGTGAGAGCTAGTGCGCGTGGGTGAAATTGCCCACGCGCGCGCCCGCCTGCGCGATCCGGTAGAGCGCCGTGCGCATACCGATGGGCGGCGTCTCGGGGCGACCGACGGCGGCGAAATAGCGATCGGGATCGATGTTGAGCGTCCGCGTTTGCACCATCGTTACCGGAATCTCGGCCAAGAGCATATCGGCCGCTTCCACTTCGCGCACGTCGTCGGTCACGCCGGGGTGCGTGAGCAAGTTGAGCGACACACGGAGCTTCGCCGCGACGCCGAGCCGAGCGCTTGCGAAAACATCGTCGAGATCGTAGCCGATCGGGCGATAATACGCGGCATACGTCCGCGGACGAAACGAATTGAGGCTCACGCGAACGGCGTCGAGCCCCGCATCGACGAGCATCTGCAGGCTCTGCGGCATGCTGCCGTTGGTATTGATGTTGATCGTCCCCGTGGATGTCGCGGCGCGGATCCGTTCGATCGCACGCGCGATCGTTGTCGCGCGCAGGAGCGGTTCGCCCTCGCACCCCTGACCGAACGAGACGATGCCATCGGGCACGGCTTCGAGATGCGCGATCGCGATGCGGCTGAGTTCGTCGGCATTCGTTTCATCGCGCACGCGCGTCTGCGGTGAGGGGATGCCGGCGCCGGGATCTTGTTCGGAGATACAGCCGATGCACCGCGCGTTACACGTCGGCGAGACCGGCAGCGCCGCTTCACCGCGTTCGAGAAAAACGTTCTGCGCCGTGAAGCACGCGTACGAAAGCGAGCACGTCGCGAGTTGCGCGAGGACCCCGTTATCGGGGTCGCGCGCGCGCCGCGCATCGACGATCGCTTCGAGTTCGCCCGCAGCGAACGTTCGGGGCGTCCAATCGTCACTCGCATCGGTCTGCATCGCTGCAACGTAGAGTTCGTCGTCGACGACACACGCATACGTGTACCCGAAGAGCGGTAGGGTCGGTGCGTTCGGTCCCGTGCGAAACGCCGGCAGCAAGAGCCGCGTATATCCCGCGGGTAAGAGTGCCCCGAGCGTCACCCGGCGATCGGGAACGGTAAAGTCATCAAGTAACGGTGTGCGGCCCGGCAGCATCGTCGGCAGCGTGCCGGGCGGCGCCACGATGAGTTCGTCGCGGCGCGGCACGCGCACGTCGCCGCCATCGGCGAGCGGCGTGACCGCATCGTCGAAAAAGATGCGACCGCGGTCGTCGGCATAGGCGAGGCCGATCGCCTTGGGCGCGACGCGCGACGCGCGTTCGGCGGCGGCCGCATTGCGCGCGCCCCGCGTTTTAAAACGGCGGCTCACAACGGGAGCAGCCGCGTGAAGAGCGGCTCCGCGGGACCCGTGAGCTGTGCGGTCATTCCCGCGCGCCAGGCGACGTGCAGCGTCCCGCCCGGCACGCGCACGGTGACCGGCGATGCGAACTCGCGCGTCGCGATCGCAACCGCCGCGCATGCGACGGCGCCCGTTCCGCAGGCTTGGGTGCGCCCGACGCCGCGTTCGTAGTGGCGCACCGCGAGCGTCGCGCTTTCGCTCTCCACGATTTGCGCGACATGAACGTTGACGCCGTTCGGAAAACGCGCGTGAGCGTTGAATGCGCGACCGAGCGCATCGAGATCAATCGCCGCGACGTCGTCCACGAAGACGACCGCATGCGGATTTCCGAGCGATGCTGCAACGAAGGCCCACATCGCTCCGAGCGCATCGATCGTTTCGCTTCGTGCGTCGTGCGGAAACGTGACGGGACCGACATCGATCCGCGCTTCGAAGGGGTCGCGCGCGACGATCTCCGTTGCGATCGGGCCGGCGAGCGTCGCGATCGTAAACGCCGGTGCCGCACCGCGATCCACGAGATAGCGCGCGACACAGCGCACGCCGTTGCCACACATCTCGGGCTCGCTCCCATCCGCGTTGAAAATACGCATCTGGGCGAATGCTTCGGGCGCATCGTCGACGACGAGCAATCCATCGGCGCCATCGAAGCCGCCGCCCGGCGCGCACACGAACCGTGCCAATCCGGCGTAGTCGTCGTGCGCCCGTACGCGCGCGTCGACGAGAACGAACGTGTTCTGCGCGCCGTGCATCTTGAGGCCCTCGGTCGCGCGCGCGAGCATCACGGCGCGAGGTCGGGAAGATTCACCGCCGCCTGCGGCGAGATCGTCGAAACCGCGTGCTTGTAGATAAGGTGCATCCGGTGTTCGTATTCGAGCACGATCGTGAAGGCATCGTAGCCTTTCACGAGCCCGCGTAATTGGAAGCCGTTCATGAGATAAACGGTCACGGACGTGCCCGTCGCTTTGACGTCGGCGAGATAGGCATCTTGGAGGTTTGCGCGGGAAGCGGCAAACGCGCCGCCGGGTGGAGTGGCCATCGGTATCGCGTTCCGGCCTTGTGCGATGCGTCCTGCGACGGCTTACCAGCCGAGGTCGCGCTGCACGATCGACGCAACGTCACCGGGTGCCGCATAACGGACGCCCATTTCGCTACGAAACCAGGTCCGCTGGCGCTTTGCATATCGCCGGGTCGCACGCGCGAGCGATGCGCGCAGTTCGTGCGGTGAAGCGAAACCCGCGAGATATGCGAAAATCTGCGGATAGCCGACGGCGTCCGCCGCGATTGCGCACGGACCGATGCGTTCGGCTTCTTCCACGATGCCGCTCGCGAGCATGGCATCCGTGCGCGAATCGATTCGCGCGTCGAGCTCGGTCGTCGCGACGTCGAGGACGATTTTTATCGGCACGAAACCGCTCGCGCGAAGCGTCGGCGGTTGCGGGTTCGCATCGCTCGGGATTGCCGAGCCGCGCGTGAGTGCGATCTCGAGTGCGCGGACGATGCGATACGCATCGGTCGGTGCGAGCGCGCGCGCGCGCTCGGGATCGAGTGCGGCGAGCCAGTCGTACAAGACCTCCGTCGGATGGACACGCGCTTCGCGCGCCAACCGCGCGCGCACGTCGTCGTCGCGCTCGGCTGCCAGGAGAACGTCGCCCGCGAGCGCGCGCAGGTAAAATCCCGTTCCACCACAGACGATCGCGTGCCGACCACGTGCCACAATCGCCAGTACGGCAGCCGTCGCATCGCGCGCGTACCGCGCCGCGTTATAGCGCTCCGCAGGATCGAGAAACGCGACGAGATGATGCGGCACGCGTGCCCGCTGTGCTGCCGTCGGCGCGGCCGTGCCGATCGGCATATGACGATAGATCTGACGCGAATCCGCGCCGACGATCTCGGCATCGAACCGCTCGGCGAGTTCGATTGCGAGCTCCGATTTGCCCGAACACGTCGGACCTCCGAGAAAGAGGACGTTACGCGATGCATCCACGCTCAGGTGCGTTTGAACATGCGCGCGATCGCGCTCGCTTCGATGCGCACGATCGTCGGCCGCCCGTGGGGACAATGCATCGGATTTTCGCAGCGCACGAGGCGCGCGAGGAGCGCCGACATCTCCGCATGTTCGAGCGCTTCACCCGCCCGCACGACGCTGTGGCACGCAAGCGACGCCCAAACGCGTTCGCGAGCATCGAGGCCCGGAAGGTCGTCGCCAAGATCGTCGATATAGCCACGCACGTCGAACGCCCGCGCGCCATACCCCGCGGGCGTCGCGACGATGCGATAGGTGCGCTCGCCGAATGGTTCGGCATCGAGGCCCGCTTCGGCGAGGGCGATGCGCGAACGCTCGAAGCGCAGTGCGGCTTCGGCATCGAGTTCGATCGTGTACGGAAGTAGCAACGGTTCGCTTGCCGCATCACCACGTTTCGCACGCGTGGCGATGGCTTCGAACGCGACGCGTTCGTGCGCGGCATGCTGATCGACGAGGACGAGCGCACGGCCATCGGTCGCGAGCACGAACGTGTCGTCGAGTTGTGCGAGAATACGCAACTCCGACGCGCGCGCGAAGAGATCGATACCGTCACTCGTGGTTGCGTCAGCGGGCGTCGCCCACGCGAAGGGTTGTGCGACGAACGGCGCCGCCGCGACGACGTCGGCCGGATCGCGATACGCGGAGATTCCCGCAGGTGCGATCGCAAGCGCGTCGCGCATGCGACCCGCGGCGTCGTGCGCGAGCGTCGTGACGATCGTCCGTTTGACGGCGTCGTGCACGGATTCGGGATGCCGCAAGCGCACGTCGCTCTTGGTCGGATGGACGTTGGGATCGACGCGATCGGGCGCGACATCGACGAAGAGCACGCCGAACGGTTGGCGATGCGCGAGTGCGAACGTCGCGT
>JAYTXC010000232.1:0-7877 GCA_043743145.1 Rhodospirillales bacterium | reverse complement strand
TCGCCAAAATCTCGTGTTCGCGTTTCTCTACAACGCGCTCGGCATTCCGATTGCAGCGGGCGTGCTGTATCCGAGTTTTGGGATTCTGCTCACTCCCGCGGTTGCCGCGCTCGCGATGTCGTTGAGCTCAGTCTCGGTGATTACCAACGCGTTGCGCCTGCGTAGCCTACGTCTCGAACGATGAGGCAGAAAGAACGGCCGATCATGATCGCATCGACGACGGATCTCGAGACGCTTTCCCCAGAAGACCTTCGGAAGATCGACGCATATTGGCGCGCGGCGAACTATCTCTCCGTCGGGCAGATCTATCTGCTCGCGAACCCGCTCTTGCGCGAACCGCTGCTCGCCGAGCACGTCAAACCGCGGTTGCTCGGGCACTGGGGAACGACGCCGGGCCTAAATTTTATTTACGCGCATATGAATCGGCTCGTGGCCGCGCTCGATCTCGATGCAATATACATCGCGGGTCCGGGCCACGGTGGGCCGGGTGTCGTTGCAAACACCTATCTCGAAGGGACGTACAGCGAGATCTATCCGCACGTCTCCCGCGATACCGACGGCATGGCGCGACTCTTCAAACAATTCTCGTTTCCCGGCGGAATTCCGAGCCACGCGTCGCCGGAGACGCCCGGCTCGATTCACGAGGGCGGCGAACTCGGCTACGCACTGCTCCACGCGTACGGTGCCGTTTTCGATAATCCGGACCTCATTGCGTGTTGTGTCATCGGCGACGGCGAAGCCGAGACGGGCGCTCTCGCGGCATCGTGGCACGGCAACAAATTTCTCAACCCGGTCAACGACGGAGCGGTGCTGCCGATCCTCCATCTCAACGGTTATAAGATCGCCGAACCGACCGTGCTCGCGCGAATTCCCGAAGACGAATTACGCGAACTCTTGCGCGGGTACGGCTACGAACCGCACTTCGTCGCGGGGCACGAACCCGAGGCGATGCATCGCGCGATGGCATCGAAACTCGCGCGCGCGATCGCGCGGATTCGTGAAATCCAACACGACGCACGCACGAAAGGCTTCTTCCTCCGGCCACGTTGGCCGATGCTCGTGCTCGTATCACCCAAAGGCTGGACCGGGCCAAAAGTCGTGGACGGCCACGCGGTGGAGGGAACGTGGCGCTCGCATCAAGTGCCGCTTGCCAACGTGCGGACCGATGCCGCACATCGCGCGCAACTCGAAGCGTGGCTTCGCAGTTATCGCCCGGACGAACTTTTCGATCGCGACGGCGCGCTCGTTCCCGAACTCGCCGCACTCGCGCCTTCGGGCGAACGGCGGATGAGCGCGAATCCGCATGCAAACGGCGGACTCGTCATGCGCGATCTGCGCTTCCCCGATTTCTGTGCGTATGCCGTGGACGTGCCGACGCCCGGTGCGAAGACCGCGGAATCGACGCGCGTCCTCGGAGCGTTCGTTCGCGATATCGTCGTGCGTAATCCAACATCGTTTCGCGTTTTCGGACCCGACGAGACCGCATCGAACCGACTCGATGCGATCTTCGACGTGACGAGTCGCATGACGAGCGGCATCATTCTCCCGAGCGACGATCGACTCTCGGCGACCGGGCGCGTGATGGAGATCCTGAGCGAGCATACGTGTCAGGGGTGGCTCGAAGGCTATTTGCTCACCGGCAGACACGGTCTTTTCTCGTGCTACGAAGCGTTCATCCACATCATCGACTCCATGTTCAACCAACATGCGAAATGGCTGAAGGTTTCGCGCAAGCTCCCATGGCGGCGGCCGATCGCGTCGTTGAATTATCTCTTGACCTCACACGTTTGGCGGCAAGATCAGAACGGCTTCAGTCATCAAGATCCGGGCTTTATCGATCACGTGGTGAACAAAAAAGCCGATGTGGTGCGCGTCTACCTACCGCCCGATGCAAACACCCTTCTGGCGATCGCCGATCATTGTTTGCGAAGTCATAATTATATCAACGTGATCGTTGCCGGGAAGCAACCCGAACTGCAATGGCTCGACATGGACGCCGCGATTCGGCACTGCGCGCAAGGCGTCGGCATTTGGTCGTGGGCCAGCAACGACGACGGCATCGAACCCGACGTGGTGCTCGCGTGCGCGGGCGACGTTCCGACGCTCGAAACGCTCGCCGCCGTAGACGCCTTGCGCACGTACGTCCCGCACTTAAAGATTCGCGTGGTCAACGTGGTCGATCTCATGTCGTTACAGCCGCAGTCGGTGCATCCACACGGTCTCGGAGATGCCGATTTCGATGCGATCTTCACGCGCGATAAACCGGTTATCTTTGCGTTCCACGGCTATCCGACGCTCGTCCATCGCCTGACGTACAAACGCCAGAATCACGCGAACTTTCACGTGCACGGCTACAACGAAGAAGGCACGACCACGACGCCGTTCGATATGACGGTGCAGAACGGACTCGACCGCTTCCACTTGGCGATCGATGCCATCGATCGCGTGCCATCGCTCGGCGCGGCGGCAGGGCACGCGCGGCAGCGTTTCCTCGATAAACTTGGCGAGCATCGGCAATATATTCGCGCCTATGGCGACGACATGCCCGAGATTCGCGACTGGACCTGGACGGCACACACGTCGTGAACGTCTTCGTGCTCAATACGGGTTCGAGCAGCATCAAAGCGTCGTATTTCGCGGGCGATACGTGGCTCGTCGATGGCATCGCCGCGTGGTCGACGAGCGTGGCCTTACCGACGGTTGGGGACCGTCGTGCCGCGATCGACGCCCTCATTGCAGACGCACACGACACGGCGGCGATCGCACCCGATAGCATCGGCCACCGCGTCGTGCACGGCCTCGGTGAATCGCGCTGCACGTGGATCGATGCGCGCGTGCGCGACGTGATCGAAGCGGCAACCGAACTCGCACCGGTCCACAATCGCTCCGCACTCCTGGGCATCGAGGCCTGCGCTGCGGCGTTTCCCGGTGTGCCGCAAGCCGCGGATTTCGACACGGCCTTCCATACCACGATGCCCGATGAGGCGGCGGCATATGCGTTGCCGTACGCGTGGTATGCGCGGCGCGGCATTCGACGCTACGGCTTCCACGGCATCAGCCACCGCTATTGCGCGCGACGCACAGCCGAGGTGCTCGACCGAGATCTCGAACGACTTCGGATCGTGAGCGCGCACGTGGGAAACGGCGCATCGCTCGCGGCGATCGTCGCTGGCGCGAGCGTCGATACGACGATGGGATTTACCCCGCTCGAGGGGATCATGATGGGCTCACGTTCGGGCAGCATCGATCCCGGGCTCATCTTGCATCTGCTACGGACGAATGCTTACACGGTAGCCGAGCTCGACCGGATTTTGAATTTCGAATCGGGGCTCGCGGGAGTGAGTGAAGTTTCGCACGACGTGCGCGAGGTGATCGTGGCAGCCGAGCGCGGATTGCCATCCGCACGCCTCGCACTCGACCTCTACGTGCATCGTATGAGCGCGGGGATCGCTGCGATGGCGGTCGCGGCCGGCGGAATCGATGCCCTAGCGTTCACCGGTGGCGTGGGAGAAGGCTCCGCGTACGTTCGCGAGCGTGTCTGTTCGCGACTCGCGTTTCTCGGCGTCGCGCTCCGTGCCGATGACGACGGTGGTGTGGCCGATCGCGAGATCGGCGATCCCCGCGAACGCGTGCGCGTGGTGGTGGTGCACGCTCGTGAAGAATTCGCAATCGCGCGCGATATCGCGCATCTCGCGCGGACGGCTGGCGAGATTGCGCCGACGAAGACGTTCGGGCGCGGGCGCTTTCTCGCGGCAGCTGCCGGCGCGACGGTGGGTGCGGCGCTTTTACCATCGTGTTCGCCACGAGGCGACGCATACGCAAAAGCCGTGCGGGAGACGTGGCGGCCCTTCGACGGTCGCATAACCGAACGCCGAGCGCTCCAGCACGAGTTCGTTCGATACGCGACGCTCGCTCCATCGAGTCACAATACGCAGTGCTGGAAATTTCGATTGGACGGCGACCGCATCACGATCGAACCGGATTTCGCACGTCGCCTGCCAGCAGTCGATCCGGACGATCATCATCTTTTCGTGAGTCTCGGGTGTGCGACGGAGAATCTCGTGCAAGCGGCGCGCGTCCACGGCTGGCGGAGCACCGTCGGCTTCGATTCCACCGGCGATGGCCGTGTTCGGATCGCACTCGAGGCCGCACGGCCGCAGCCATCGACACTCTTCGATGCAATCCCGAACCGGCAATGCACACGCGCCACATATGATGGCAAACCCTTGTCAGTTCCCGATTTGCGGCTCTTGGAAGAGGCCGGGCAGGGAAACGGCGTTCGCGTCATGCTCTTCACAGCGCGCCCGCAGATCGAACGCGTGTTGGCATACGTCGTCGACGGCGATACGGTGCAGCTCAACGATCCCGCATTTGTCAACGAGTTGCGCCATTGGATTCGCTTCAGCGAGGCGCGAGCCGTTGCGAACGGCGACGGGCTCTTCTCACGCGCGTCGGGCAATCCGGCCGTGCCGAGCTGGCTTGGGAACGCGATCTTTCCGCTCGTCTTCACGCCGAAAAGCGAAGGGGATAAATACGCGAAATTCATTCGTAGTTCGGCGGGGATCGCCGTCTTCGTCTCCGATGCGAGCGACAGGGAACACTGGGTGAACGTCGGTCGGTGCTACGAGCGTTTCGCGCTGCAAGCGACCGCGATCGGCGTGCGCACGGCGATGATCAATCAACCCGTCGAAGTGCGCGATATACGGCCCCATTTTGCCGCGACGCTCGGGCTCGGAGGCGGCCACCCCGACCTCGTCGTGCGTTTTGGTCGCGGTCCGCAGATGCCTAAATCGTTACGACGGCCCGTTGCGGCGGTGATCGTATGAGCTTCTTCCGATACGCCGCGTTCGCGCTCGGCGCGACGTTTCTCGCAGCCGCGGCCGCCGTCCGTGTAGGAAATTTTCGTTGGTCACGTGGAACCGCGCGTGCCGTAGAAATTCTCGCGACGCCGGAGATCGACGGACCACCTTCGCTCGCGTTCTCACTGGAAGAGCTCGATGAATTACCCGTGCCCGTCGCGCGATACTTTCGGTACGCGCTGACACTCGGGCAGCTACGCATTCGACGGGCCACTCTGGAGCAAATCGGGACCATGCGCAGCGATGTTCGCAAACCTTGGGCACCCTTTCGCGCCGTTCAAAAGGTCGCGACACGACCGCCGAGCTTCATCTGGGACGCAACGATGCCGATCGGACCGCTCGTCTCCCTCCGCATTCGCGATGCGTACCTTCGTGGCGAAGGGGCTTCCGAAGCGTCGATCGCCGGGATCATCCCAATCGGTCGCGTGCGCGGTTCGGCTGAGGTTGCGTCGGCATCGCTCGTTCGCTATCTTGCCGAGGCAGCGTGGCTGCCAACGGCACTTCTGCCGAGCAAAAATCTCAACTGGACAGCGATCGACGAGCAGAACGCCCGCGTGACACTTACCGACGCGCGGACGACGGTCTCGATCGACGTACGTTTCGGTTCTGCGGGTGAGATTGAGAGCATTTCAACAATGCGCTACCGAGACGATCACGGCATGCTCGTGTTAACCCCATGGGCCGGCCGGTATCGCGACTATCGGCGTGTTGCGGGGATGATGATTCCGATGGCGGCGGAGGTGGGCTGGACGATCGGTGAGAGCGCCGCGAGTTATTGGCGCGGCGAAATTACGGACATACGTTACGAATTCGAGCTTGCCGAGTTCCGGCCGCTTCTTGCGGCGAGCATCTAATCGCATGCGTTTTCGCAATGTGCTCTTGGGCCTACTGGGGTTTCTCGGAATCGGCGCGATCCTTGGGGGCGGTGCATTGACGATCTCGCCGAGTGGCACGCTCTTAGGAATGCCGCTGTCGCTTTTTGGCGCGGTCGCCGTTTAGCAATTTCTTCGCTCCCGGCCTCGTGCTACTCATCCTCTTTGGGATCACGCCTTTCGCACTCATCTACGCAATGATCACAAAACCCGACTTCACGCTCGCCGATTCGATCAATCCCTACCGCGACATGCATTGGGCTTGGACCTCATGTATCGTGCTCGCACTCGCGCTCGTCGTCTGGATTCAAATCGAAATGCTCATGATCGGCGGGGTGAGCTGGCTTCACGGTGCGTACACCGGCCTTGCCATCAGCATGATCTTCATCGCGCTTTTGCCGCATGTCCGAAATCTGTATGAGAAACATTGACGTGAGCGCCGCCTTCTCAGCGCCCGTCGCCGCTGGGCGTCTGGGCCCGCGCAACGACACGACCGTCACTCGAGCGAAGTTCGAGAGCCGTTATCATCGTCGTGCTCTCGATCCGCAGGGCAAATGTTTCGCCTCTTGCGACGAAACGCTCCGCGCGTTCGTGCGGGGGTTCACCGGTGCCGGCTACGACGGCGACGCGGTACGACGCGTCGATGCCGCGTGCGATGACCTCGTACCAATGGCCGCGACGATCGTATACGACTTTTGCATCGACTTTTGCATCGATGGGTGAGCCCGCCACGGTTTGAAATTGGGAATGCGCGAAGTGGCTCGCGATCATCGCGGTTAAAAATGCGTCGTCGCTTCGAAGCGCGTCGCGTTGAAGAACGTCGACGGTCCCCAGAACGCCGACTGCGAGAGCGAGTACGGCCGCTACTGCGAGTGCCGCGACGGACGGGACGCGGGACCGCATTCGAAGCGGTGTCGGCGATGATCCGATCCGATCACGGAGTCGCCGCTGCGCGTCGTCGGCGAGCCCCGGCATCGGAAACTCGGCCTCGACCATCGACGCGACGGTCGACTCGTAGCTGCCGAGTTCCGTCGCGCACGACGCACACGACGCGACGTGAGCGTCGACCTCGCCCGACCGGACGGCGTCGAGCATTCCGAGCGCGTACGGGGCGAGATCCTCTCGGGGGTGATCGCCGAAGGTCATCCATGCGTCTTTCCTGCGAATGTTGCGGCTAATTTTTGCAAAGCCGCTGCGACGCGACTTTTGACCGTTCCTAAGGGGACGTCGAGTTCGTGGGCAATTTCGCTCTGCGATCGATCGCCGAAATACGCGAGGGAGACGACGGTGCGTTGCGCGTCCGGAAGCTCGCGTAGCGCTTCACGTAGTTGGCGCAATTCGATGTGATCGACATCCGCGAAGTCGTTCCCCACGTCGACGTTCAACCGCATCGCGCGCACGTCGATCTCGAAACGACGTGCTGCTTTCCGTTTCCGTGCGAGCGCTTCGTTGCGCACGCATACGATAAGATACGCGCGAAGCGATCCCCGTTCGATTCGGTATGACTGTGGTGAGAGCCACACGCGCAGGACGACGTCGTGGACGCAATCTTCCGCGTCGCTCTCACCACCGAGCGCCGCTTTTGCAACGGCGCAAAGCACGGCGATATGAAAGCGGTAAATCGAATCGAGCGCCCATCGTTCGCGCCGAACGAATGCGCGCTCGAGTTCGCCCGGCTCGGGAAGGTCTTCAGGCGAGTGTCGACTCTTCGATCGCAATCTCACCGGCAGTCAGTTTGACACTGCGATAGCCAAGCATGCTAAGGAGCTGATCTTTCGGAACGACGAGTGGGCCCGGCTTGTCGGCGGTTCCGGGTGCCGGCTGGGGATACGCCGTCGCGTGTGCGGTATGGAACGTAATATTACCCTCGGTGTGCGAGATCACCTGATGGATGTGCCCATTGAGGACGGTCACCGCCGAAAAGCGCGCGAGCATCGCCAGCGCTTTCGCGCCGTCTTCCGTCGTCCAGCCCCATTGCGGCTAGATCGCGTAGAGCGGCACGTGGCCGAAGACCACGATCGGCGTATCACGCTTCTGGCCGCGCAGATCGTTCTCGAGCCAGCTCAATTGTTCGTTGCCAAGGAGCCCCATTTTTTCGAAATCGAAGACATTGACGAGCGCGACGAAATGCACGCCGTCGCGATCG
>JAYTXC010000231.1:0-8798 GCA_043743145.1 Rhodospirillales bacterium | reverse complement strand
ATGCCCTCGTTCGCGCGGGCTTTCTCGATTCAATGGGACAAGAAAAATATCGCGTCCTGCGCGCCGCCGAACCCGAAAGCGAGATCAAGCCGAACGGCTAACGCGCACCGCTCGTCGCGCGACGACGCGAGCGTCCGATCGCCATCGCGATGAAGAAGGCGATCGTCGCGAACAGAACAATCGTCGCGCCGCTCGCGGCCTGCAGATAATACGACGCGTAGAGACCGACCACGGCGCAGATCGCGCCGATCGTCGCCGAAAGCCAGAGCATCGTCGTGAACCGTCGCGTCACTTGGAACGCGGTCGCCGCCGGCGTGACCAGGAGTGCCGCGACGAGCACGATACCCACCGCTTCGAGCGAGATGATAATCGTGAGCGCGAGCAACACGAGAAGCGCGTAGTCGACGAAGGCGGCGTTGATCCCGCTCGCTTCGGCGACGACGGGATCGAACGATGTGTAGAGGAGCGCCCGATAGAGAAACGCGAGCGAGACGGTGACGACGGCGGCGAGGCCGAGAATGAGCACGAGATCGCCACGCGAGACGCCGAGGATATTCCCGAAGAGAAAACTCGAGAGATCGACGTTATAGCGCGGCGCGCGACTCATAAGAAACACGCCGAGTGCGAACGCTCCGGTGAAGAGGACGCCGATCGCCGTGTCAAGCGAAACTTTTCCGCGTCGATTCACGAAACCGATTCCGAGGGCCGTGAGGACCGCGACGACGATCGCGCCCGCGTAATAGTCGATACCACGCAGATACGCAACGACGATTCCCGCGAACGACGCGTGTGCGATACCATCACCGATAAACGAAAGTTTTCGAAGCACCACGTACGTGCCGATCGTCGAGCAGAGCGTGCCCACGACGAGTGCCGCGACGAACGCGCGTTGCATGTATTCGTATTGAAATGGAGCGAGCAGAAACTCCATTAGGCGTGCGCGTCTTCCACGAGATCGACGCGTGCGTGACCGTGCACGTGCGCATGTTCGCGAATCCCCGCATAGGCGCCGGAGTTGAGGACCGTTTCGGGATCGCCCTCGGCAAGGACGCGCCGATCGACGACGGCAAGCCGGTCGAACCAATCGCTCGCGCGATCGAGGTCGTGCGTCGTCATGAGCACGGGGAGTCCGCTCGCAACGAGACCACGGACGATTTCGCGCAGACTCTCTTCGGTTCGTGCATCGACGCCCGTCGTCGGTTCGTCGAGCAGCAAGAGCTTCGGTTCTTGTGCGATCGCGCGCGCGACGAACGCGCGCTGCTGCTGTCCGCCGGAAAGTTGCGAGATATGGCGGTCGCGTAAATCGCCGAGATGCAACGCGTCGATCGCGTTATCGACGGCCGCACGATCGGCTTTCGAAAAACGTGCGAGCGGGCGCAGCCGCGGATAGCGGCCCATGGCGACGACATCGGCCACGCTTGCGGGAAAACTCCAATCGACCGCTTCGACCTGCGGCACGTAGGCGATACTCCCCGGTGCGAGGGTCCGCGGCGCAACACCGAACACTTCGACCGTTCCCGCGCTCGGCACGACGAGACCCGCAATCGTTTTGAGAAGCGTGGATTTTCCCGAGCCGTTTGGCCCCACGATACCGAGGGCCATGCCGCGCGCGATCGAGAGGTCGATGCGATCGAGCGCGACGACACGATCGTATCGAACCACGAGTCCGCGTACGGAAACGGCGATGCTCACGCGTGCGTCCCGCCAAGCGCGATAACGATCGTCTCGGTATCGAAACGCAGCATACTTTCGTAATCGGTCACGCGAGGATCGCTCCCGATCGAATCGTCGTAGAGGTTTTCGACCGTTGCGATGCCCGCACTCTCCGCGAGCGTGCGCACGAGTTTGGGATTGTATTCAGGCTCCGCAAAGACGGCGCGCACGTGATTGGATCGCGCGAGATTCACGAGATCGTTGATATATTTCGGATTGGGTTCTTGGCCGGGAGAGAGTTCGAGCGCACCGATCGTGCGCAAGCCGAATCGATCGTCGTAATATTGCCACGCATTATGAAAGACGATCATCGATCGAGACGCGGCGGGAATCGTCGCGATCCGTGCGGCGATCTGCGATCCGAGCTTGACGAGCTTCGCGTCGTAGGTCGCGGCGTTGCGTTCGTAGGTCGCTTTTCCAGCGGGATCGCGCGCGATGAGCGCGCGTTCGATCGCGCGTACGTATCCGCGCGCGCGTTCGGGATCCATCCACAGGTGCGGGTTTCCGGCTGTCGTCGCGAGACCATCGGTTGCGATGACGATGGTGAGGTTATCGTTCTTCGCGTTGTCGATCGTGCGGGCGAGCCACGTTTCGAGGCCGAGCCCATTTTCGATGAGGATGTCGGCTGCGTGAACTCGTGCGATATCGGCAGGCGTTGGTTGGAACTCTTCGGGCGACGCGCCGACCGGCACGAGCGTCGCGACATCGGCGCGGTCGCCCGCAACCGCTTTGGCGAAGGAAACGAACGTCGAGATGGTCACGAGCACATGCAATCGTGTTGACGAGGTCGCTACGGCACGTGCTGAATGGGAGCAACCACCGAGAATCGACGTCGCTACGAGAAGTAACACCGCCCGAAAACCCAATCCGTCGAATTTGCAAGTCATTCCCATCTTGTTTTCGCTATGCGTGGGATTGGGTATTGAACCCTTGCGTAAGCGACGGTACCAATCTAATGGGAGTCTCTTCGCGTTAGTGGCGTAGTCAATGATTACGCCATCCGTAATCGCTCGTGAAAGTCTGGATGCTTCCTCGGCTTCGTACAATCGCGTTTTTCGCGATCATCGTCCTCTCTTCGGCCGCAGGCGCGAGCGCGCATCCGCTAGGGAACTTCACGATCAATCATTTGACGAAATTGTCAGTTGAGCGCGAGACACTCCGCGTTCATTATGTGCTCGACATGGCCGAGATTCCGACATTTCAAGCACTCGGCGCCGGAACCGCATCGCCGTCGCAAGCGCAACATGTCGCCACGTATGCGGAGTCCCTCGCGCCCTCGTTGATCTCGGGCTTGCGGCTCACCGTCGCCGGAACGCGGACGCAACTCGTTCTCGATCGCACGCACGCGACCACGCGGCCGGGAGCGGGACAGCTTCCAACGTTATATGTCGTGCTCGACGCGCACGCTGTGATGCCCGCGGCTCAGGCGACGATTGCCTTTCGCGATGAGACATTCGCCGGACGACTCGGCTGGCACGATATTGTCGTCGAGCCTGCGATAGAGCCGACGCACGAACTCACCGCATATCCGAGCGCGTTGCTCGGTTCGCCACGTGCCACGATTGCCGTTGATATCGCGCGCGATCCAAGCGGCCATATGCTCGTTCACACCACGACGGCCGCCGAAGCGCCTGCAAGCGGCGTGCCTGCACCTTCGCAACTGCGCTCCAACCAGCTCTCCGATATGCTCGCGCGCGGCACGAGTGATTGGGGATTCGTCGCGTTGACGTTCGGTGTCGCGATCGTCCTCGGCGCCCTTCACGCACTCGAGCCCGGTCACGGCAAGACGCTCCTTGCGATCTCGCTCGTTGGAGCGCGCGCGACGGTGAAGCAGGCAACCATTCTCGCGACGGCACTCACGGTCGCGCACACGATCGGTGTGCTCGCCCTCGGCGTAGCGATCAATCTCTTTAAGGGATACTTCGTTCCCGAAACGATCTACCCGTGGATCACGCTGATCTCGGGTATCGTCATCGCCGTTATCGGTGCGCGCGCGGTCCAGCGCCAGATGCGCATGCGCAGGGCGACTGCGGTTTTGGCGCGCGGTCACTCGCATGCGACGCCGCACGATCATGGTCACGATCACGCGCACGGCCACGATCACACCCATGGGCACGATCACGATCACGATCATGGCAACCTCGATGACCTCGCGCATGCACGCGCGCACGCGATTCCCGGGAATGCCCCGCTGACATTCGGCGGTACCGTCTGGGCGGCGATGAGTGGTGGTGTTGCGCCGTGTCCGGCCGCACTCGTCGTCCTCCTCGCGGCCGTCGCGCTCAATCAAGTCGCGTATGGCATCTTTGTGATCGTCGCCTTTAGCTTCGGACTTGCAGCAACGTTAACGGGTCTCGGGATTGCGGTCGTGCGCGGTGCGACGTGGCTTCAAGGCCGTCCACAATTCGAGCGCTTCGTCACGGTTGGACCGCTCGTATCCGCAATCGTCATTGCGACGATCGGTGCGATCATGGTCGGGCAAGGGTTCGCGCAGCAAGGAATAAATTTGTCTCCCGTTTTCGTGAGCGCCGTCGTCGCATTGTCGATTGCAGCGTTCGCTTTCTTCCGTTCCCCCGTTCGGCGCCGTGCCGAAATCGCATAACCCGCGTTCCAATCCAACGTAACTCATTGGCACCCCAACTTGAGGAGAACCAATCGATGAATCTTAAAAAGATTCTCGGCACGGTGACGGCGGCGATCGCCCTCACTTCGGCCACGGTCCTCTACACGACTCACGCCGTGAAGAGCTCCGACCACCAAGACACGTACAATCTCGCAAACAAAGTCGGTCACAACACATCCGCCGACATCTCCGACGTCTTCGTGTTTCCGGCAACGGATCCGAACAACGTCGTCTTCGCAATGGACGTTTCGCCGCTCACCGCAGCTGGCATGGGAACCTCGACCTTCTTCGATCCCACGCTTATGTGGCAGTTCAAGATCTCACACCAAGCGTCGGGCATTGAAGATCAGGTCATCCAATTCGGCGTAACCGGCACGGATACCAACCAGACGATCACGATGTACGGTCCGTCGGCTCCGAACGAAGTCGGTACGAGCAACACGTTCGTTTCGCTCAAGCAGGGCTCGTTCGGCTACAACAACGCGTTGGGTACGCTCGCAAACGGCACGATCAAAGTTTTTGCCGGCCCGCGCGCTGATCCGTTCGCATTCGACCTCTTCCAGTTCTTTAAGATCCTCCCCGATCGCGCATATAGCGGTCACACGAGCCAAAGCGATGTCGGCCAAGGCAACGCCCTCGGATCCTCCACGCCAACGTTCAATGGCTTCAAATCGGGCGATCTATCTGGCGCTGGGGGATATGCGTGTAGCACCACTGCACCTCAAAACGCACTGACCGACATCAACGGCGGATTCAACGTCCTCTCATTCGTTGTCGAAATGCCGAAATCGCTGATCACGTCGGGCTTCAGCAGCTCGCAAATCCATGTTTGGGCGACGACGAGCTCGTCGACCACGAATAGCTAGGAGCGACACTATGATGAAATTTGCAAAAACCGTCCTCACGGTTGCGGCACTCGGATTCGGCGTCGCGGCCTGTAGCAGCAACAACGACACGGTTCGCCTCACACCCCAGCCTCCAATTGGCGGGCCCGTCTCGTACACGCAAATCGAGCGCCTGTCGCGCCCGGCCGTAAAAGAAGTCTTCGAGCGCTTTGTCGATCACCAGATCTCCAACGCATCGGAACCTTATAACGACCCAACGCTGAAGTCGGCAATTCACGATGTGACGGCCGCACTCGGCCGTTCGGAAGCCACCGCGAACACGTTGCAAGCGGTCCTCTACCCCGATCAATACCTCGTCGATCTCTCGCAGGTCGGCCCGGCATCATATCTGGGCACCGAAACCGGTGGTGCGACAAACTCAGCGAAAAGTACGTTCGGCGGGCGCAACATCAATGACAACGTCATCGACATCTCGCTTGGCGCACTCTTCGGCAACACCGTCAGTGCCCTCGGCCTCGCACCCGATGACAAAAAAGAAAACAACTGTCTGACGACCGAGCACGTACCAACTGCCTCACGTCAGAGCAACACGGGCACGTTCCCGTACCTGGCCAACCCCTACTAAGACGCAAAAACGCACCCTTCGGCGAATGCCGGGGGGTGCGTCTTTCTTTTTACCGATGAACCGACTTCGTACTCTCATTGCGCTCGTAACCGTGGCGATCGCGCTGGTCGCGATCGTGCTTTGGCCAAGCTACGTCGATCGCTCGACCCAGGTCGCGCGCGCGTCATCTCTTCCGACGATGGCCCCCGTTACCAAAGACTATTTGCTGCGACCCAAACTCATCGCGTTTTGGGAAGGCGCCGTTCGCGAGCATCACCGCGACGACTTTTTAAGCCCGCGTCAGCTCAGCGATCAGTATCTCCAGCGCTACCGCGAGAACGGCGACATCGACGACGTGTTGCGCTCGATCGCGATGGCAAATCTTTCACTCAAAGCAATGCCGCGTGGCAACATTCCCGCACGCATCGAACTCGCGTCCGCCGACCTGACGCTTCATAAATTTAAAGAAGCGCTCGCCGTGACGAAGCAAGTCGAGGTCTTCGTGCCCGCGGATAGCGAGATGCGCGTTCGCGAGGCGTCACTCGATCTCGAGCTTGGCGACTACGACCGGGCACGCCACATCATCGACGCGCTCCCACCCGAACAACGCTTCGACGTTTCGCGCGATACGCTACTCGTACGTTGGCATGAATTAACCGGCCATCTTCAAACAGCGCGCCTCGACATGGAACGACCGACGGCGCTCGCGAACAGTCAGTTCGATTCGCCGGCGCAGTCGCGCGCGTGGTTCTTCTTCCGCTCGGGCGAACTCGCATTTGAAGCGGGCGACAACGACGGTGCGATCTCGTTCGAAAAGCGAGCGATTGACGTTTTCCCGCACTTCGCCGACGCCTACCGTGCCGAAGCGCGTTTCGAATGCGCGATCAAGGCGTGGCGCGCATGTCTGGCGAGCGCGAAAACATCGGCCGATATCGTGCCTTATCCGGAGACGCTCGGCTATGTCGAGGACGCGCAACGCGCGCTCGGCGACGAGACGTCGGCGAAAGCGACGGCCGCGACGATTCTCGCGATTGAAAAGATCGGGGACGCGCAACACATCTCCGACCGTCTCCTTGCGATTTACTTCAGCGAACATCGCATTCACACGGGCGATGCGTATCGGATCGCCCGCCACGAGCTGGCCATCCGCGACGACATCTTCACCGAAGACACGCTCGCTTGGGCGGCAGCGATGAACGGGCGCTGGGACGACGCTCGCGTGGCAATTCGTAAGGCGATGCGCCTCGGGACGGAAAATTCGTTACTGCTGTACCACGCGGGCATCGTGGCGGATCACTTCGGCGATCGCGCTTCGGCGAAAGCCGACTTCACGAAGGCGCTCGCGCTTAATCCCCAATTTCACGCGCTCTATGCCGACGACGCACGCTCGCGCCTCGCGAAGCTGTGAGCGCCGTGCGAGGCTTTACTCCGCCGTCCGCGTAACTTCGCCGCATGAGATTCGGTCGATTTTTCGCAGGATCTGCGGCGCTGTGCGCGTTCGCGGGAGCTGCCTTTCTGTATGCGGGAACTCCGGCGCGTGGCTTCGATTTGCAGGGCTCGCCGGCGACGGTCAAGCGGCCCGCGGCGAATATTACGGATACGTACTTTTTTCCGAGCCCGAGCAACGCAAATAACGTCGTCGCCGTGATGAACGTCTATCCGCTCATCGCGCCCGGCGCCGGAGCCTCGACCTTCTTCGATCCGAGCGTCCTCTACACGATGAAGTTCGACAATCGCTATGCGAATCGCGCGACGACATCGGGTGCGCGACCGATTGAAGATCTCGTGATTCAATTTACGTTTACCGCCGCAGTAAACGGTTCGCAACAGGTCTTCGTTTACGGTCCTTCGGCGCCCAATACCGCCGGCACGGCAACCACGCTCGTCAACGGTGGCTTCACGAATGGGTCGGGGTTCATCAATCGGCCGTTCCAGGCATCGGCGACGATCCAGGGCACGACGCCATTTAGTGTTTTCGTCGGCGCTCGACACGACCCGGCGTTTTTCAATGCGAGTCAGTTCTTCAACATCTTCCCGGATCGCAACATGGGCAGCACCGCAGCATCGTGCTTGAGCGGCGGTTCGTCGCCGTGCCCGCAGGGCTTCACGCCCGCGACGGGCGGCGATCTCTTTGCAAATTCCAACGTGCTTTCGATCGTGGTCGAAATCCCAAGGACCGTGCTCGCACTCGGGAATAACGGTGCGTGTGCGCGCCCATGTCCCGTTGCCTATTGGGCGACGACCAGCACGGCGTCGGGAAATTAAGGCGCACATGCAACGTATGAAATTTCTCAGCTCTGCGCTCGTTCTCGCTATTACCGCACTTGCGGGCTGTAGCAACGATCCGACGGTGACCAACGCGACGGGGGGCGTCCGCACATCGACGGTCACGTTCCTCCAACTCGACCGCGTCGGCCGACCGGGCGTTAAAGAACTCTATCTCGCCTACGCGAAACACGATGCATTCAATCGTTCCGCGCCAACGACCGACGTCGCGCAAGTAGCACCACAACTCGATGCGTTCGTCGTCGGAACGGGTGGCCGCTCGAGCGCGATCTCCGCGTACGCGCAAGCCTTGCTCGCACCCGATGCGCTCATTGGCGATCTTTCGGATTCGTCGACGCGTGCGAGCTATCTTGGTTTCGAAACGTCGGGGCAGATCGCGACCGACTGCACGGGCGCCGGCGCGACGACATTCGGTGGCCGCGCGCTCACCGACGATGTCGTCAATGCGATGCTCGGGATCACGTTCGGCACGCTCGCGACGGCGACGACGCTTACAAATCCAACGCTTAACGTGCCCGCACCGATCGCCGCCGACGATGGCAACGAAAAGGACGGCCGGGCGGGTCGCCCGCAGCTCACGATCCAGTACGCGACCTGCGCGAACAAAGGCCTGACGCTACAGCAGTTCCCGTACCTCGGAGCACCGCTCTAGGCGGAAGGGGACCGCCGCTCAAAACCGTATTTACGACGGTCGACTGGTTCGCTAGTCGGCCCCGTGGGGGTGTAG
>JAYTXC010000230.1:0-4115 GCA_043743145.1 Rhodospirillales bacterium | reverse complement strand
TTTTCAACCGCCGTGACGTGATAGTTCGCGACGAGCGGCCAGCGCTCGGCGAGCGCGACGAGTTCGTGGAAGTGCGTCGCGAAGAGCGCCATCGGGGCTTGCCCCTCGAGGCCGAGGAGATATTCACAGATCGCTTGCGCGATCGCGAGCCCATCGATCGTGCCCGTCCCGCGGCCGACTTCGTCGATGAGCAGGAGCGAGCGCCGCGTACAACGCCGTAAGATATTCGACGCCTCCGACATCTCGACATAAAACGTCGAGTGTCCCGAAGCCAGATCGTCGCCCGCACCGATCCGCGTGAAGATGCGATCGACGATCCCGAGCGTCATCGAACGCGCGGGAACGTACGCCCCGATTTGCGCGAGGATCACGAGCAGGGCCGCTTGCCGCAAGAACGTCGATTTGCCGCCCATATTTGGGCCCGTGAGCAACATAAAGCGTTCGCGACGTTCGGCGAGATGCAGGTCGTTCGGGACGAACGCGTCGCCCGCGAGCGCTTCGATCACGGCATGGCGGCCATCGACCACGTCGACCGTCGATTGCTCGACGAACTGCGGACGTACGTATCCGCGCTCGCCCGCGATCTGTGCGAGCGCACACGCCACGTCGAGTTCGGCGATTGCGTCGCCCGTTGCCAGTAGGGATTCTACGCACGCAGCGACGGACTCCACGAGCCCATCGTAGAGCGCTTCTTCGAGACGATACTGCCGCGTCTGCGCGCTCGCAATCGCGATCTCGAGCTCTTTGAGTTCGGGAATGACGAAACGCTCGCCACTAGTTAAGGTTTGTTTACGCACGTAATCGGACGGCACGTTCCCGAGTTGCCCCTTGGAAATCTCGATCGCATAACCGAACGCGCTCGCGTATTTCACTTTGAGACTCTTGATGCCGGTGCGCGCGCGTTCGCGCTCTTCGAGCGCGGCGATGCGCGAACGCCCGTCGTGACGTAAGTCGATACACTCCGCGACATCGGCGGACGCATCGGGCCGAATGACGCCACCTTCGGCGAGCGTTGCCGGCAGTTCTTCGCAGAGTTGGCCTTCGAGCAACGCGTAGAGATCGGCATGGTCGCCGATGCGCGCACCCAAACGTTCGAGGCCTGTGGGAAGCGCCGCTCGCAGCGGTTCCAGGAGTGCGAGCGTGCGCCGTAACGAACCGAGATCGCGGGGGAGTGCGCGTCGAAATCGTACTTTCTGCACGATGCGTTCGAGATCGTAGGCTCCACCGAGAAGTTCTTGCACGGCTGCGCGTGCGGGATAGTCCGCGACGAACGCCGCGACACGATCGGCGCGTTCGGCGATTGCCTCCACATCGACGAGCGGCGCGAGAATCCAACGCGAGAGTAACCGCGAGCCCATCGCGGTGCGACTACGATCGATCGTTGCGAGCAACGTGGCTTTGGGATTTTGGCCCTGCGAGCGGATTAGATCGAGGTGCTTACGCGTATTGGCGTCGAGCGCGACGAACGTGCGCGCGCGATAGAAATCCGGCACGCGCAAGAGGCCGTCCGGCGCGGTAAATCCGACGCGACGAACGAAGGCGCCGAGGCCGTCGAGCGAGCGGTGCATCGCGAGCGATTCGTCGAGTGAGAATCCGGCGATGGAGCCGCGTTCGCTGCGCTCCACGGCCGCAAGCGGCGGCGCCGTCACGCGGACGAGCGGTAACTCACGCGAGATCGCGGCACGGATCTCCGGCGGCACGTCCGCGACGATTTCCGCTGGGCCCAGGCGTACGAGCTCCGCGAGCATGTCGTCGAGGCCGCCGTCGCCCGAATAGGCCGTCGCCGCGGCGCGGCCCGTCGAGATATCCGCATATGCGATACCGATCGCGTCGCCCGCAAGCGAGAGCGCGCACAGATAATTATTGCTCGTTCGCTCGAGCAAATGTTCTTCGATGAGCGTGCCCGGCGTGACGAGCCGCACCACGTCGCGACGCACGAGTTTGTTCGGTACCGGAACTTCCAGTTGCTCGGCGAGCGCGACGATTTTCTGTTGCGCGACGAGCTTTGCGAGCTGGGCATCGAGTGCGGGGTGCGGAAAGCCCGCCATCGCAACGCGCTGGCCCGACCCGGCTTCTTTCGACGTGAGTGCGATCCCGAGGGCGACCGCGATCGCGCCCGCATCGTCACCATAGGCTTCGTAAAAGTCGCCAACGCGTGAGAGAAGAATCGCCTCGGGGTGACGCGACTTCATCGCGAAGTACTGCTCGAGCATCGGCGAATACACGAGACCACTCATCTCGCGCGGCTACCGGACCGTGCGCCGAGTCTCAGCGCGCCATCACGAGATCGATCGTCGGTCGCGATACCGCGAGCGGCGAGGGATCATCGTACCGAGCCGCGATGCTCGCGATCTCCCCCGCGCAACCCCACGTGAACGCTTCATCGATGCGCACGTCGAGCCACGGACGCTCGCGAAGGTCGTTCTCGGTAAGCGCGCCCGCGGGCGCGATGATGGTGACGTTATCGATCGTTTTTGCCGCGAGTTTCGAGCGATCTTTGCGCGAGGGACCCTGAATGAGCGCGCGCACCATCGTACCGACCTTCGGTGCGTGAAAGGCGCGCACGCTTCGATCGATCGTCTCGGCAAGGCGCCGTAGTCGCTCGCCGCCGATCTCGGCGGGTATCTGCTCCCAGAGCGCGGCCGGCGTGCCGCGTCGCGGCGAATAGACGAACATGAATGCTTGCGCGAACGCCATCTCGTCGCAAAGCGCGAGCGTCTGTGCGAAATCGTCGTCGCTTTCACCCGGGAAGCCCACGATGATGTCGGTCGTGAGCGACCAATCGGGGCACGTCGCGCGAAAGAGCGCGATCTTCTCGCGATATTGCGCGACCGTATATTTTCGATTCATGCGCCGCAAGACGGGATCGGAGCCACTCTGCACGGGGAGATGGAAACGCGGGTTGAGATTCGCGAGCGCGCCCATCGTCGCCGCGAGTTTCGGCGTGTAGTCTTTTGGATGTGAGGTAAGAAACGTCAGCCGATCGATGCCGGGAAGCGCGGAAACCGTTGCGAGGAGATCGGCGAAATCGGCATTACTCGCAGGCTCTTTGTATGCGTTTACCGTCTGCCCGACGAGCGTGATCTCGCGCGCGCCGCGAGCGATCGCGGAGCGACACTCATCGACAATATCGGCGAGCGCGCGATTATCGAATCGACCGCGGACGTGCGGCACGATACAATACGTACAGAAATACGAACAACCGCGTTGCACGTTTACGAACGCACGGACGTGGGCGTAGGCATCCCCGACGCAATCGCCGTGACCGCCGAGCTTCCCGAGTAAGAGATTCTCTTCGGTGAGATCGATTTCGTCGTCGCCGAATTCGGGTCGCCACGTCGCTAGCGCGTCGCCGAGTCGCGCGAGATCGCGCGTCCCGAAGATGGCATCGATGTACGGTGCCTTGCCCGTCATCACGTCGCTATCTTGTTCGGCAAGACACCCACAAACGACGAGTTTGACACCGGGATCGGCGAGCTTGAGCTTTTTGAACTGCCCCATCCGCCCGTAAGCACGTTTCTCGGCATTGTCGCGTACCGTACACGTGTTGATCACGACCACATTCGCAGCCGCCGCGTCGTCCGTCACCGCATAGCCAGCCGCCGCCGCACGATCCGCGATATATTGCGAATCGGCCTCGTTCATCTGGCAACCATACGTTTCGATATAGATACTCGCCATGGGCATACGGCCGTTCGACACCCCGCCCCGGACTACTGGCTTTTCGAGCCGTCTCCCGTGACCCGCTCCAAAAGTTCGAGCGGCAGATAGAGCTTTCCACCGATCGATTCGGGCGCACTATCGAAGCTGACGACCGCCCCATCGAGCGTAACGTGCGATTCGCCGAAATGCGCGATCACGACGTGCTTGAGAAAGCGCACGACGATACGTTTTCCCGAGATCACATAGGCATTCGTCGGCAGATAATCTTCTGCCGGCGCGACGACGGCCGAGCGGTGTTCGACGCGCGGCGTGCCCCCGAATACGAGATCGGTCGTCGTACCGGGGTAGACCGTGAACGCACGCGTGGTGCGTACGCCTGCGGCATCGACGACGACGTGATGCGAGCCCGCCGTCATCATCCGCGGCTCTTTACTCGTCGACAGCGGCGCGCC
>JAYTXC010000229.1:0-6858 GCA_043743145.1 Rhodospirillales bacterium | reverse complement strand
GTCTCATCGTCGGCATACTGAATGTCGACCTTATACGTCTTGCCCCCGGCTTTGATACCGCCGTGCGCGTTCACGTAGTCTTTCCAAAACTCGTAGCCTTCTTTGGTCAGCACACCTTCGCGAGCGTCGCGACCCGTTGCGGCGAGCGCCGCGCCGAAGACGATCGTATTGTCGGCGGCGAGCGTGGGCGCGGGCGACAGGGCGACCACACATGAAAGTGCGAGCGCGCCAGACACGAAGGCACGAAATGAAATCAAGGGCTTCCTCCAGATACGTGAACGTTCAACACGTTACACTACTCTAAACAACGCACCGACGACCTCCAATCGTTCGGCTTTGTTAGGCTCTTCGAACGGTTCCCAAGTGCAGATTGCCTATAAAGGCCCGAGCGCGCTCGACCGCTTCAGAGCCGACCGTTCCCGCGTACGCATCAATGAGCGCGCTCCCGACAATCGCGCCATCCGCGATCGCACAGGCCGAAGCGACGTGCTCGGCCGTCGATATGCCGAAGCCAATCGCGAGCGGTGCGGCGCTTTTCGCACGCAACGTTGCCACGCGATCCGCGATCCACGCAAAATCGGGGCTCGTGGTCGCACTCGTCACGCCGAGTCGGGAGACCAGATACGTGAAGCCGTCGCTTGCCGCAGCGATCGTTTGCGCGCGCTCCGTGGGCGTCGTCGGCGCGATGAGCAGCGGCAACGCGAGCCCGCGCGGCGCGAAGGCTGCCCGCAGGTCGTCGACCTCTTCGAGCGGGACGTCGGGCACGATCGCGCCACAGATCCCGCCCGCCACGAGCGCGTCGCCAAATCGTTCGAGCCCGAACTGCAAAACGGGGTTGTAGTAGGTGAACATCAGCGTTGGCGGAGCGCCATTCTTCGCGGCTTCCGCCGCGATCGCGAGCGCGTCGTCGATCGTCGTGCCGCCATCGAGGGCGCGCTGCGCCGCAGCCGCGATCGTCGGTCCGTCGGCAAGCGGGTCGCCATAGGGGATCCCGAGTTCGACGATATCGGCACCCGCCGGGCCCATCGCCGCGAGCATTGCAGCCGATGTCGCACGATCGGGATCGCCCGCGCAAAGATAGGGAATGAGCGCGCCACGACCCGCCGCATGCGCGCGCGCGAAGGCACCGGTAATCCGCGCTTTGCCCGTCATCGCGGGAGCGGTCGTCAAGCGCGAACCGTTTCGATGAGTGCCGCCGCGCGCATATTCGCCTCGTGCTCTTCCACCTGGCGCGTATCTTTATCGCCGCGACCGCTGAGATTCACGAGCACGAGGCCACCTTTGCCGCGTTTGCGTGCGAGATCGCGCGCGAACGCGAGGGCGTGCGCCGTTTCGAGCGCGGGCACGATGCCCTCGCGTTCGGCACAGCGATGGAACGCCGCGAGCGCGTCGTCGTCGGTTGCGGCAACGTATGCCGCGCGGCCGCTATCTTTGAGAAACGCATGCTCGGGCCCGACCCCCGGGTAATCGAGGCCCGCGGAAATCGAATGCGTGTTGAGCACTTGCCCGGCGGGCGTTTGCATCACGTACGAACGCGACCCGTGCAACACGCCGATCGTCCCCGCATTGAGCGTCGCTGCCGTATCGATGGCATGTAACCCATGGCCCGCCGCTTCCACGCCCCACAGTTTGACCTCGGGATCGTCCACGAAGCCGGCGAAGATCCCCATCGCATTACTTCCGCCGCCGACGCACGCGACGACGTCGGTTGGTAAACGACCGTAGCGTTCGAGCATCTGCGCGCGCGATTCGATGCCGATGACCTTTTGGAACTCACGAACCATATACGGATACGGATGCGCGCCCACGACGCTACCGATGATGTAAAACGTATCGGCGACGCGCGCGGCCCACTGACGGAACGCTTCGTTGGTGGCATCTTTGAGCGTTTGCGTACCGCCGGTGACGCCGTGTACCTTCGCGCCGAGCAACTTCATCACGTACACGTTGAGCGATTGCCGTTCGATGTCGAGTACGCCCATGTACACATCGACGGGAATGCCGAGCTTCGCACCGATCGTTGCGGTGGCGACACCATGTTGGCCCGCACCCGTCTCCGCGATGATGCGCTTCTTGCCCATGCGCCGCGCGAGCAGACCTTGGCCGACGGTGTTGTTGATCTTGTGCGCGCCCGTGTGATTGAGATCTTCGCGCTTGAAGATCACGGTTGCGGCATCGGGCTCGTCGATGAAACGGTCGGCTTCGAGCAACGGTGAGGGACGGCCGACGAAATCGCGCAAAATCGCATGATACTCGGCCCAAAACGCGGGATCGGCGAACGCCGCCTCCATCGCGACTTCGAGCTCTTGCAGCGCGCCGACGAGCACTTCGGGCACGAATTTTCCGCCGAACATTCCACCGAAGTAACCACGTGCGTCAGGCTTGTTCATCTGCTTCCCTCACCGCGCGAACGAACGCGCGCATCTTGCTGAGATCTTTGCGACCGCTCGTTTCGACGCCGCTTCGCACGTCGACGGCGTAGGGCCGGACGGTCCGCACGCATGCGGCCACATTTTCCGGCGTGAGTCCGCCGGAGACGATCACCCGCCGCGCCCGCGCGATGGTGACGACGCGATCCCAATCGAAGGCAATCCCCGTCCCACCGAGCTTTCCGCGGACGGTCGAATCGAACATCCAAAGCGCGCGCGCGTAGCTGTCGCGATCGACTTCGCCGCTCGGCGATGGATCGTTCGACGCATCGACGGCGACGTGGAACGCCTTCACGTACGCGCGGCCGTCGCTCGCCGCGTCGCACGTCGCAGCCGATTCATGACCGCTGAACTGCAACGTGAGCCCGAGCGCGCGCGCGTGCGCGACATCGGCGGCGTCGGAGTCGGCGAAGACCGCGACGCCGTCCACGAAAGGCGGAAGCGCGGCTGCGAGCGAGGCGAGGGTCGCGCGATCGACTTGGCGCGGGCTCGTCGCGCGGATGAAGCCGAGCGCATCGGCCCCGGCATCGATCGCCGCATCGAGATCGGCGATCGTCGCGATGCCGCAGAGTTTGATCCGCGTCACCCCGCGCCGACCCGCGCTTTTTTGAGTTCGTCGACGAACGCGGCCGGGTTCTCGGCGCGCATCAACGCTTCGCCGATGAGAAACCCACGCGCGCCCGCGGCATGGAGCGCCGCGATATCGCTCGGCTCGTGCACGCCGCTCTCGCTAATCACGAGCATGCCTGCGGGCACGCCCGGCAAGAGCAACGTCGTAACGCCGAGATCGGTTGAGAACGTGCGTAAATTGCGGTTATTGATCCCGATGACCGACGGCCGGAGCGCGACGGCGCGCACGAGTTCGTCCTCGTCGTGGACTTCGACGAGCGTGTCGAGATCGTAGAGCGCCGCTTCGTCGCAGAGTTCGCGCATCGTTTCGTCGCTCAGACCCGCAACGATGAGGAGCACCGCATCGGCACCATAGGCCGCGGCTTGTGCGATCTGATAGCGCGTCGAGAGAAAGTCTTTCCGTAAAATTGCGCGCGTGCTATGTGCGCGTGCGATATCGAGGTAGGCGAGATCGCCGAGAAAATGATCGGCTTCGGTGAGCACGCTAATCGCATCGACACCCGCGAGCTCGTAATTTGCCGCGATCACGCCCGCATCGAAATTCCGCGCGATGAGCCCGACCGATGGCGACGCGCGTTTGATTTCCGCGATCACGGCGGGTCCGCTTGCGCCTGCGATCGCGTGCGCGAAGCCGCGCCGCTCACCGCGTCGCGCGCGTCCGCGTTCCGCGACGACCGCGTAGCTCTCGCGCGCCTCGTCGTCTGCGAGCGTCAGCGCTTTCGCGGCATAGAGACGTTGCAAAATATCACTCATGCGAACTCCACTTCCGAAGGGGTACGAAGGCGGTCGAAGATGGCGAGCGCGGCGCCGCTCGCGAGGCTGTTGCGGGCGAGCGCAAGCCCACCCGCGATGTCATCGCACCGTTCGGAAACGAGCAGCACGAGTGCGGCATTGAGCGCAACGATCTCCGCGCGCGGCGAACGTTCGCCCGCGAGGATCGCGTGCAGCGCGGCGGCATTGACGAGAGGTACACCACCGGCGAGGGCGTCAGCCGGTGCGGCGATGCCGTAGTCGGTAGGATCGAGGATCCACGTCCGCACACCCGACGCATCGAACTGATAAACGCTCGTCGGCACGTCGCCGGCAATCTCGTCGATGCCACTCTGCGCGTGCACGACGGCACCCGCGCGCGCACCGAGGGCCTGCAACGCCGAGCCCACGAGTGCGAGATTGCCCGGCGTCGCGACACCGACGACTTGATGCGTCGCGCGCGCCGGATTCGCAAGTGGGCCAAGGACGTTGAAGACGGTGCGAACGCCGAGCTCGCGCCGGACGGGCGCGAGCGCTTTCATCGCCGGATGATACTGCGGCGCGTAGAGAAAGGCAAAATGGTCGCGTTCGAGGCCGACGCGTGCGGATTCGGGCGATGCGTCGATCGGAATCCCCGAGGCTTCGAGGACGTCGGCGCTTCCACACGCACTCGATGCCGCGCGGTTCCCGTGCTTGGCGACGCGCACGCCGCATCCAGCCACGACGAAACCGACCGCCGTCGAAACGTTGATGGTATGCGCGCCATCGCCGCCCGTCCCACAGGTATCGACGACGATATCGAAATCATGTTCCACATGAAGGCTGCGCGCGCGCATGGCTTCGGCCGCACCGACGACTTCCGCCGTCGTCTCGCCTTTCGTTGCGAGCGCCGCAAGCAGCGCCGCCGCTTGGACCGAACTCCACGTGCCGTCCATCATCGCGCCGACCGCGAACGCCATCGCGTCGGCGTCGAGATCGTGCCCCGCGATCAGCGTGCGCAACAGTGTCGGAAATTCCATTACGAGCGGGCGGTTACCGCGCGCACGGCCGTCGTCGTTCGCGCGAGAAAATTTGCAAAGAGATTGCGGCCCTGCGGCGTGAGCACGGATTCGGGATGGAACTGCACGCCTTCGATCGGATGCGTGTGATGCGCGAGCCCTTGAATCACATCGTCGTCGCTGTGCGCCGTCACGCGCAGTTCCGCGGGAAACCCCTCGCGAGCGATACACAGCGAATGGTAGCGTGTCGCCTCGAAGGGCGACGGGACGCCCGCGAAGACGCCCGTGCCATCGTGCGTGATGGGCGATGTTTTGCCGTGCATCAAATGCGGCGCGTACGTCACCGTACCGCCGAAATATTCGCCGATCGCCTGATGGCCCAGGCACACGCCCAGCAGCGGCCGATTCGCCGCGATCGCCCACGCGATCGTCTGCATCGTCTTGCCGGCGTCGGCGGGTCGCCCCGGGCCCGGACCGATGCAAATGCTATCGGCCGCCGCGACGAGCGCCGCATCGAGTCGCGCTTCGTCGTTGCGCACGACGTCGACCGTGGCGCCGAGCGAGCCGAAGAGATGCGCGAGATTATACGTAAACGAGTCGTAATTATCGACGAGCAACACGTTCATGACTTCACGTCGAGTGCCAGCACGTCGCGCACGATCCGCGTTTTGGAAAGAATCTCCTCGTATTCAGCGGTGGGCTCGCTATCGGCCACGATACCCGCCGACGCTTGCCAATATGCGCGGCCACCTGCGGTCGCCACGCTCCGCAGAATGATGCACGAATCCATGTCGCCATCGAAGTGTAGATGCGCCACCGACCCCGCATAAAAGCCGCGTGCGACGGGCTCGAGCGTATCGATGATCTGCATCGCCCGAATCTTCGGCGCGCCCGTCACCGTGCCCGCGGGAAACGCTGCGGCGAAGAGATCGAGCGCGTCTTTATCGGACCGAAGTTCGCTCGTGACGTTGGAGACGATATGCATCACGTGGCTGTAACGTTCGACCATCATCAGTTCGTCGACGCGCACGGTGCCGGTCGTCGAAACGGCGCCGAGATCGTTGCGTCCGAGGTCGACGAGCATCACGTGTTCGGCGCGTTCTTTTTCGTTTGCGAGCAGCTCCGCTGCGGTCGCGTTATCGCGTTCGGGCGTCGCGCCACGCGGACGCGTTCCCGCAAGTGGCCGCACGCGCGCTCGCGTCCCATCGAGACGAACGAGAAATTCCGGTGACGCGCCGAATACCGCGCGACCATCCGATTCGATGTAGAACATGTACGGCGAGGGATTGCGCGTTCGAATCTGGCGGTAAAAATCGAACGGCGTGCCGTCGAGTTCGCACGAGTAGCGGATCCCGAGTTGGATCTGGTAGATCTCGCCTTCGTGAATCGCGTGTTGCGCGCGCGCGACGCGTTCGAGATACTGCTCCTTCGAAAGGGACGTCGAGACGACGCCTCGCGCTCGCACGTTGCCCGGAATCGTCGCCCGCACGCCGAGTAATTGCGCGATATACGCGTCGAGTCGCACTTCGATCGTCGCACGCTCCGACGCATCGCGCGCGAAGCCGATAAGCGTGACCTTATGCGTGAAATGATCGAAAACGACCCAGGTCCCGGGCACGACGACGAGGGCGTCTGCGAACGCGACGTCGGCGGGTAATTTCGGCCCGATCTTTTCGAGCACGCGCGCCGCGTCGTAGGTAAAGACGCAGACCGCGCCACCGGAGAACGGCAGACCCGCGGCATCGAGATCGTACCGCGCGACGATCGCGCGAATATTTTCGAGCATCTCAGGGTCGTCGTTAAAGGCATGCGACTCGAGATAATCGAGCCCGATGAATGAGAAGCGCGCGATCCGGTCGGTGCCTTCGACCGACTCGAGAAGACACGAACGCCCCGGCGTAGCCAGGGCGAGATACGCCGAGATCGGCGTCAACGCATCCGCAACAAACTCGCGCACGATTGGCACGAGTTGTTGCGGTGAAGTGGTACTCGGTGCTTGCGTAATCATCTGGCCGCCCGCATGCGCAGGCGAAGTCGTCTTAGCGAACGAG
>JAYTXC010000228.1:0-6669 GCA_043743145.1 Rhodospirillales bacterium | reverse complement strand
AGGCGACGTCGGAATCAAAATGCGACGCCTCGATGCCATCGACATGACTCCACGGGACGAACGTCGTCGGCGTCACGTCGTGCCACGTGCGCCCGTCATCGGTCGTGCGGTGAATCGTACCGTCATCGGTTCCCGCCCAGAGCATCGTCGCATCGCGCGGTGACGGTGCGAGTGCGTAGACGACGCCGCGCGGCTCGGGGCCGTCGATATCGGTAGCGGTCGCCCGATCGAGGTTCGCGGGCGTACCCGCGCGTGGTCGCGCGAGGTCGGCGGAGATCGCACGCCACGTCATGCCGCGATCGCGCGAGCGGAAGACGCGTTGGTTCGTCGCGTAGAGCGCGCCGTCGCGACCGAACACGATCGGTTGCGTCCACTCGGCGCGCCATGGGCCCGGCAGGCCGAGTGTCGGCTTGATCGCGCGCGTTTGGTTCGTGCGAAGATTCTCGACGACGACGGCGTCGCTGCCACCACCGACCGTGCCGTACGCGGTATCGGGTTGGCGCGGGTCGACGGCCACCGTGCCACTCTCGCCACCGGCAACGAGCGCGCGCCAATCGCGTTCCTCGATTCCGCGGTGGTCGCTGCGCGCGAGGATCATCGCCGCGCCGTTATCTTGTTGCGCGCCAAAAAGATGGTACGGCACCGTTGCATCAGCCGTCACGTGGTAGAACTGGCCCGTCGGTTGGTTGAACCAGCTCGACCACGAGCGCGCGCCGTCGACGCTCACGCTCGTGCCTTGATCGCTCGCGAGCACCATGCGCGAAGGTTCGGTCGGATCGATCCAGAGTTGGTGGAAGTCGTCGCCGTCCGGCGAGCCTTTGATTGCGACGAAATGCACGCCGCCGTCGGCTGAATGATAGACCGACGTATCGGAGACGTAGACGCTTGCGGCGTCGTGCGGATCGACGGTCACGTGACAGAAATACCAACCACGATCCCAGAGACGTTTATCTTTATCGACCAACCGCCACGAGTCGCCACCATCGTCGCTACGGTAGAGCCCGCCCGCTTTTGCATCGACGATCGCATAGATACGTTTGGGATCGCTCGGAGCGACCGCGATCCCGATCTTCCCAACGCGTTCCGTCGGCAGACCCGCACCGGCAACCGGAGCCCAGGTGATGCCACTATCGGTCGAATGGTACAGTGCCGAACCAGGTCCGTAGGATGGTGGATAGACGCTCCACGGCGGGCGGCGCGTATTCCATAGCGAGACGAAGATTTCGTGCATCGCGGGATCGCTCGCGAGATCGATCGCACCCGTATCGGCATCGCGCGCGAGGACGTGAACCCACGTCGTTCCGCCATCGGTCGAACGAAAGACGCCGCGCATCGCACTCGGGCCGTAGCCGTGGCCGAGCACCGCGACGACGAGCGTTTTCGGATCGGTCGGCGAGACGAGAATACGTCCGATCTGACGTGAATCATCGAGCCCGATATGCGTCCACGTGGTACCCGCATCGGTCGAGCGATACATGCCGTTGCCGTGCGCGATATCGGAGCGCATATCGGCTTCACCACTCCCGACGTACACGGTTTTGGGATCGCTCGGTGCCACCGCAATCGCGCCGATCGACGCCACGTTCATCGCATCCATGATCGGATGCCACGTGAGGCCCGCATTCTCGCTCTTCCACACACCGCCACCGACCGCACCGAAATAAAACGTGCGCGGATCGCCCGTAACGCCGGCGGCCGCGACCGACCGCCCGCCACGAAACGGCCCGATGTTCCGCCAACGCAAATCGCGATAGAGCGCGGGATCGACGTGCGGTACGAGCGTTGCGGCTTCGACGCTTCGCGCATTCACGTTTCGAGGCGCGAGCGGCGCGGCGGCGACGACGATGAAAACCGACGCGAAGATGGCGGCATTGAGACGGCGGATCATGTCGCGTGATTCGCGTCGGCACGCGCGCACTCTTGGAATGTGGCGGTCGTTCGACCGGAACACCGTCGCGTCGTCGTAGCCGCAATCGAACTCGACCCCTTAGGCGCGAACGGGGAGAACGTCCGTGCCTTCGCGAGCCGGCGGACCGACGCGCATCGCCGGCTCTTCGAGCACGAGATAGCTCACGCTCGCAATCGCGACGATGATCGGGACGCAGGCAAGAACCACCGCCACATATGCCCAGAGCGGGAGCGTCGCCAACGGCACGAACGCGCCAATCGCGCGCGCCGCAAGATAGAGCACGATACCGTGTAGCAGGTAGACGCTGTAGCTGATCGTCCCGGCGAAACGCAGTGCGGGCCGCGCGAGGATCGTCGGTTCGTTTCCGAGCACGACGCCCGCGAAGATCGCGCAGAGCGACGCAATCTGCAGCCAGACGTCAGGTCGCGGCCCGTGCTCGAGCGTGAACAGCGCACTCGGTGCGGCGACCGTCGCGCTGACGAAAACGCCGAATCCGATGATGACGAGCGCGGAACCGCGCGCGGCAAACCATGCGGCGGCGCGCGGCCGAACCGCGATTTCCGCCGCGACCATCCCGGGAAGAAAGAATGCGACGACCCAGAGATGCCGCGCGAACGCAATGGAAATCGCCGCGATAACGAGCATCGCGAGCCACGATTGTCGCACGCGCACGGAAAGCGCCAAGAGCGGCAAGAGCGCATAAAAAACCGCTTCGAAGCCCAGGCTCCACGTGACACCCGCGTCGATGAGATCGGCGTGCGGCAACCCGTTCACGATCGATCCCGTCGCGAGACCAAGCGAAAATTGCCGCGCGACTTCGATCGCGACGGTCGCGGGTGGCTCCGCGAGCACCCCGTGTGTTTGCACGGCGACGACCGCAAGCAACGCGACGATCGACCCCGCGAACGCCGGAAAGATGCGCACAAACCGGGCGCGATAGAGTGCGAGTGGCGCGATGCGGCCTTTCCGCGCGATGACGCGCGACCAAAACAAAAACGCGGTAATCATAAAAAAGATCGATACCGACCCGAGGCCGAGCACCTGGACGAACGCGTTGCCCGTCGTGCCCCAGCTACCGACGAGTGCGGCGTGACGTGTGAGGTACGCGTGGTGCACGAATACGGAGATCGCGAGGAGACCGCGCAGACCGTCGAGTCCGCGTAGACGCGTGGGCTCGACGCGGTCGATACGCGCCAGAAGCGCGGGAATGCGCAGCGCGAGAGATGCCGCGAGCGCAAATGCGGCGACGAGAAGAAACCAAAACGCAACGAACGCGAGAGACCTCATCGATCGTGCGACGCAAGCGGACCGCGCGTCCACGTCGCCGTCGCCCCGAGCGCGACGTCGCGCCATGCCGGTCGCGGCGCGCGATGCGACGACGTGCCGCACCCGACGAGCCGCGCGTTGGGATTGGCGGACGCGACGGTCCACGCGCCGACGTCCTCGCATGGAAAGTCGACCGGAAGCGCCGTCGTCGCCCACGCGAGCGCACGCGCATACTGCGGATCGGCCGAGAACGGGTGACGCCCGAGATGAAGGACGCTCGCGTTATTGAAAAACGCCGCCATCACGCACGACCCCGCGAGCGCATAACCCGCAATCGCCCGCTGCCCGGCGGCGACGTAGGCGGTCGCGAGCGCGGCACACACGACGAGCGGAACCGTATAGTACGAACCGATGTGATAGAGCGGATACGATCGATCTTGCGCGAGAAACACTTCGGCTACAAGCGGCATCGCGGCGAGCAGACGAAACCGCAGGCGCAGCGGCGCGAATGCAAGCGGGACGAGCATTTCGAGAACGAACGTCGCCTGACCGAACCAATTCGGATCGCTCAGACCGTAGCGCGGATGTTCGGGCACGAAACCGAACCGCGCAGCGATTGCGTAGTATGCGACGCCGTTGATTGCGGCGAGTCCCGCGACCGCGAAGCCCAACCGCCGATCGGCGCGTGCGATTTCGTGTTGACGATGCGCGCGCGTGCGAAAAAATCCAAGCGCCACGAGCATGCCGAACCATGCGACGAACCAGACCTCGTCCTCTTTCATCCCGAGTAAGAGTTCGGCGCACGCGAGCGCGGGCAGAAGTGCCCCGCGGCGAATCGCGAGCGCGAGCGAGAACGCTCCGATCGGGATGAGATCCTCGCCGACGAAACCGTCGTATGCCCAGCCCTGGACCGAAGGCGAGATCAAAAAGGCGACCGCGAGCATCGTTGCGATACGCACGTCCGCACCGCACGCACGCGCGAAGAAATAGAGCGGGATCGCTGCCGCCGCGAGCGCAACGACGCCGACGACGATCGCCGTTTCGGGCCGCGGCCAGAGCGCGACGAGCGGGCCGAGCACCGCGTAGACGAGCCACTGATTGTGAACGAGCATGTGCGGCTTGCCGTCGGGCTGATCGAACGTCGAGCCGACGTGAACGAAATTCACCGCGCTTTGAAGATAGAGCCCGGTATTTTGGTTCGCCCGCAATGCGTGCAGGGCGTTGACATCGAGGGCGATGTAGGCGGCCGCAAAGAGTGCGATTACCGCGATGAGAAACGCCGGCATCGCGCGTTAGTCGAACCGTCCAAGCAGCGAACGCGCGATGATCAGTTGTTGAATTTCGCTCGTTCCCTCGTAAATCTCGGTGATCTTCGCATCGCGGTAAAACCGCTCGACGGGGAACTCGGTCGTGTAGCCGTACCCGCCGTGAATCTGAACCGCTTCGGCTGCATGTTTGCGTGCGGCCGTCGAGGCGAAGAGCTTCGCCTTACTCGCTTCAATCGCGAACGGTAAACCACGATCGCACAGTGAGGCGGCGCGGTAGACGAGCAGTCGCGACGCATCGAGATCGGTCGCCATCTGCGCGATCTTAAACGAGATGCCTTCGAACGCTGCGATCGGTTTTCCGAACGCTTCCCGCTCGCGCGCGAAAATCACGGATGCATCGAGACACGCGGCAAGAATACCCGTCGCTTGCGCCGCGATGCCGATCCGTCCGGCGGTGAGCGCCGAAAGTGCCATCGAAAATCCCGTGCCTTCGTCGCCGAGCATCGCCGCTTGCGGGACGCGCACGCTTTCGAAGACGATATCGCACGTGTTGCTCGTATGGATGCCGAGCTTTTCCGTGACCTTCTCGACGATATATCCCGGTGTATCGCGCTCGACTAAAAATGCCGAGACGCCTTTGGAGCCCGAAGCACCCGTGCGAAACATGCCCATCGTCACGCCCGCATAGCTCCCGTTCGTGCACCATTGTTTGCGTCCCGAGAGCACGTACGAATCGCCATCGCGGCGCGCCGTGCTCGTGATCGCGGCGGCATCGGATCCGGCGCCCGGCTCCGTGAGTCCGAACCCAGCGATTACATCGCCCGTGGCGAGTCGCGGGAGATAGCGCTCTTTCTGTTCGTCCGTTCCGAGCCGCGCGATCGCCGAAGTGATCATTGCGTGAACCGACAGGGTGACGGCCGTGCCCGCATCGACACGCGCCAGTTCTTCAATCGCGAGCGCGTACGACACGTAATCCGCACCCGCTCCACCGTAGCGTTCGGGAACGACGATTCCCATCAGTCCCGCGGCGTTGAGCTTCGTGTAGAGTTCGCGTGGAAAATAGTGCGCCTTATCCCAGGCCGCAATGTGCGGCGCGATCTCGCGCTGCGCGATATCGCGTGCGAGATTGCCGATCTCGCGCTGCTCCGACGTGACGTCGAAGAGCCCCGCCGCCATCTGCTCGATCACGACGCGAACGCGGGAACGCCGCTTGGACCGAGATCGGAGCGCAGCGCACGCGTACCGGCGCGCCAGTCATAGAAGCCGAGGCCGCTCTTGCGACCGAGCCAACCCGCCGCGACATATTCGCGTAAGAGCGGGCACGCGCGATATTTCGGATCGCCGAGTCCTTCGCGCAAGACGTCGAGAATCGATGCCAGCGTATCGAGACCGATGAAATCGGCAAGCTCGAGCGGTCCCATCGGATGGTTCATGCCGAGCTTCATGACCGTATCGATCGCCTCGACCGATCCGACGCCTTCGAAGAGCGCATAGATCGCTTCGTTGAGCATCGGGCAGAGGATACGATTGCTCGCAAAACCCGGATAGTTCCGCACTTCGACGGGTGTTTTTCCGTGCCGAACCGCGAGGGCGCGAATCGTCTCGTACGTCGCCTGCGACGTTGCGATTCCGCGAATGATCTCGACGAGCGCCATGACCGGCACGGGATTCATATAGTGCATGCCGATCACGCGTTCGGGGCGCGATGTGGCCGCCGCAAGCTTCGTAATCGAGATCGAGGACGTATTGCTCGCAAGGATCGCGTTTACCGGCGTATGCGTATCGAGCTTCGCGAAGATCTCGTCCTTGAGTGCTTCGTTCTCGGTCGCCGCTTCGATCGCAACGTCGACATCGAACTGCGCCCACATGGTCGCGGGAACGATACGCGCGAGCGTCGCATCGCGATCGGCCACGGTGATGCGCGCTTTCTCGATACTGCGATCGAGGTTCTTGCGCATCGTTGCGAGGCCGCGTTCGACGAGGGCGAGGTCGCGATCGAAAAGCGTTACCTCGTCACCGGCGGCCGCGGCGACTTGCGCGATGCCGCCACCCATCTGTCCCGCACCGATGACGAGAAGCTTCATTACTTAACCAACTTTGATGAGGAGCGCGTCGCCCTGACCGCCGCCGCTACAGATCGCAGCGATTCCCCAACCACCGCCGCGTTTGCGCAGCTGGTGCACGACCGACCCGACGATACGCGCGCCCGAGGCACCGACGGGATGA
>JAYTXC010000227.1:0-7306 GCA_043743145.1 Rhodospirillales bacterium | reverse complement strand
ATCGACGTTCCCGACGTCGCGCAGGCGGCGCGCGTCGCGGCGGAGATCGGGCGACGGATCTTCGTGACGGTAGGTCGCCAAGAGCTCGCGCACTTCGCGGAGATTCGCAATCGCTTCATGCTCATACGCGCGATCGACGCGCCGGACGCGCGCCTCTTGCCACCGGGCGCGCACGTCGTGCTGGCGCGCGGCCCTTTCGCCTATGCGAGCGAACTCGCACTCTGCCAGCGGTACGCGATCGATTGCATCGTTGCGAAAAATAGCGGCGGCGATGCGACCGCAGCGAAGCTCGACGCCGCGCGTTCGCTCGGTATTCCCATCGTGATGATCGCACGCCCGGCGGGCGATCGTGACGTCGCACGTATTCCCGACGTGGCCGGAGCTATCGAATGGTTGCGCAGCGCGCTCGACGCGCGAACGCGTGCCACGCACGCGCCGGCGCGCGCGTGAGCAACGTGAGCGCGCGCGGCATGATGGTGCTCGGTACGGCGTCGCACGTCGGCAAATCGCTTTTGACGGCAGCGTTCTGTCGAATCTTGCGCCAAGACGGCTATCGCGTCGCCCCGTTTAAAGCGCAGAACATGTCGCTCAATTCTGCGGCGACACCCGAAGGCGGCGAGATCGGCCGCGCGCAGGCGTTGCAAGCGGAAGCCGCTGGCATCGCACCGACGACGGATATGAATCCGATCCTCATCAAACCGACCTCCGATCGCCGTTCGCAAGTCGTCGTGGCGGGCAAGATCTGGGGCGATACGAGCGCGTCGGATTATCACCGGCGCCGGATCGTCGAACTCTTCCCAACCGTCTGCGAGGCCTATGCGCGACTCGCCATGCGCTACGACGTGATCGTGCTCGAAGGGGCGGGCTCGCCCGCGGAGATCAATTTGCGCGATAGCGATCTCGTGAACATGCGCATGGCGCACGCGGCCGATGCGCGTTGCGTGCTCGCGGGCGACATCGATCGCGGCGGTGTCTTCGCAGCACTGTACGGCACGCTGGCCCTTCTCGATGACGCCGATCGTGCGCGCATCGTGGGCACCATCGTCAACAAATTTCGCGGCGATGTCGAACTCTTGCGGCCCGGGCTCGTGACGATCGAGGCGCGCATGGCAAAGCCGTGTTTCGGCGTCGTGCCGTATCTGCGCGATATCGGCCTCGAAGAAGAAGATGGTGTCGGGTTCGAAGCGATCGCGCGCGCGAACGACCGACGGTGGGGTGATGCCGATGCCGATCCCGATCGTCGTTTGCGCGTTGCGGTTGTAGCCTGGCCGCTCGTTGCCAACGTGACCGACTTCGATGCGCTCGCCGCCGAAGGCGATGTCGAACTCGTGTATGCGAGCGCACCGCAAGCGCTTGCAGGCGCCGATCTTATCGTCTTGCCCGGCACGAAATCGACGCTCGCAGCCATGGCGTGGCTCGATCGCGAAGGCTTTGCCGACGCCATTCGCGCGCACGCGCAACGTGCCATCGTCGTCGGAATCTGTGGCGGAATGCAAGCGCTTGGAACACACGTCGCCGATCCGTTCGGCGTCGAAGGCGGCGGCAGCGCGCCGGGCCTCGCGCTCTTGCCGTTGCGCACGACGCTCGCGCGCGAAAAGGTCGCCGAGCGTGCCGCGGGGACGACGTACGTGCGTGTAAACGGCGTCCTTCCGGATGCGGAACGCCGCATCGACGGCTACGAAATTCATGTCGGGGAATCGATCTACGAGCCCGGTGCCGCGCGCTTCGCGCGCATCGTGCGTACGAGCGATGGCGCGTCGCTCGACGATGGCGCGATCTCGCACGATGGTCGCGTGCTCGGCACGTATCTCCACGGCGCCTTCGTCGATGATGCGTTCCGGCACGCGTTTCTCGATGGCGTGCGGCGTGCGAGTGGTCTCCATCCCGCACGTGCGCGCGTCGCGTTCTCGGCCGAACGCGAAGCGAAGCTCGATCGACTTGCGGATCACGTGCGTGCCGCAGTCGACATGCCGCGTCTCCTGCGCGCGTGTGCGGTGACGTCGTGAGTGCCGCGCTCGTGCTCGCGGGTGCGGTGCTCGCCGACGCCGTGGCGGGCGACCCTCCGTGGTTCCCGCATCCGGTACGTGGATTCGGTCTTGCGTGCTCGGTTGGCGAACGTTTCGCGCGGCGCTTTACGCGCGACGAACCGACGCGCGAACTCATCGCGGGCGGTCTGCTCACCGCAGCGATCGTTGCGGGCGCATTCGCCCTTCCGAAGTTCGCACTCGCGGGTATCGCCGAGCGCGACGAACGTACGGGTGTCGTACTCGCGGTCGCGCTCGCGTGGACGACGGTTGCCGCGCGCGACCTGCTCGTGGAATCGGGAACGGTGCTCGCGGCACTCGAGGCGGGGGATCTCGACCGGGCACGCGCGCGCGTCGCGCGAATCGTCGGCCGCGACACCGCGCAACTCGAGATCAGCGAGATCGCGCGTGCGACGATCGAGTCGCTTGCCGAATCCGCGTGCGACGGCATCGTCGCGCCGCTCTGCGCGCTCGCGCTCGGTGGCGTGCCGCTCGCCTTCGCCTTCAAAGCGGTGAGTACGCTCGATTCGATGATCGGCCATAGCGAAGCGCCGTACACATACTTCGGCCGGGTCGCCGCGCGACTCGACGACGTCGCGTGCTACGGACCCGCTCGTTTGACGGCCCTTGCGATCTCCGCGCTCGCGCCATTCGTCGCTCGACCGCATGTGCCCCCGACCTCGGCGTTTGCGACGGCATGGGCGACATGGCGCCGCGACGGCGCGCGGCACGCGAGTCCCAATGCGGGGCAGAGTGAAGCGGCGATGGCGGGTGCGCTCGCCGTCTCGCTGGGCGGTACGAATACGTACGACGGCATCGCGCGGACGACGCCGATCCTCGGCGCGCCGTTCGCACGGCCGGACGTGACCGATATCGCTCGCGCACGACGCGCGGTTGCGTATGTGACGGTCGCATGCGCGATCTCGCTCGCGACGTTGCGCGCGCTCGGCGATCGGCGACGCGAACGTCGCCGTCGACCCGATGCGCACTAACGACCTGCGCGTGCCCGATGCGCCCGCGCTTGCGGTGCACGGCGGCGATCTCGACGCCGTTGCGCGACGCTACGGCGTAGCACGCGACGACCTCGTCGATTTCAGCGCCAATCTCAACCCGCTCGGACCACCGCAGGCGTTGCTCGACGCACTCGCCGCCGCCGCATCCGATGTGCACGAACTCGCGCGCTATCCCGAACCTGATGCGGCGACGCTCCGCCGCGCGCTCGGCGCGCATCACGACATCGACTCCGCATCGATCGTCGTCGCAAACGGGGCGGCGGCGATCATCGGCGTCGCGGCCGCAGTTGCGATGGGCGAGCGTTGCATCGTCCCGCTGCCCGCATTTAGCGAAGACGCGCACGCCCTGGCGGCGGCGGGCGTGTCGCTCGTCCCCGTCACGCTCGACGCGGCGAACGATTTCGCGTTGCCCACGCACGAGATCGCGAGACTCCTCGACGCACGCGCAGCGGACGCGCTTTTGGTGACGACACCGCACAACCCCTCGGGGTCGCTCGTCTCGCCCGAAACACTCGCCGAATTGCGCGAACGCGCGCGTCGCGCGTCGGCGACGTTCGTGATCGATGAAGCCTTCATCGATTTCACTCCGCACGCCACGATGATCGCGCAGGCCGCGACCGCGCCACACACGATCGTCGTTCGTTCACTAACGAAGTTTTTCGCCGTCCCCGCGCTCCGCGTCGGCTTCGGCGTCTGCGAGCCGCAGCTTGCCACGCGCATGCGCGCCGCACTTCCGTCATGGCCTGTGACGACGATGGCGATGCGGGCGGTGATCGCCGCGCTCGGCGATACCGCCTACGCCCGAACCACGCGTGCGACGATCGAGCGCGATCGCACGTACTTGCGCGCAGAATTGGAGGCGCTCGGGCTGCGAACGTTTCCGTCGGCGGCAAATTTTCTGCTCGTCGAACTCCCGATCGGTTCTGGGGCGGCCGAGTTGACGCGCGAGCTCGTCGTGGCGCATCGAATCGTCGTGCGCGATTGTTCGTCGTACGCGGGTCTCGCGCCAGATCGTTTCATCCGCGTCGCCGTGCGCGACGTTGCCAATAACGAGCGACTGATCGGCGCGCTGCGCGCGGCGCTCGCGCGCGTGGACTAGCGCTCGACGAGTGTCGTCGCCGCGGATTCAGCCGCTTCCCACCCGTTGCGCTCGAGTTCACGATCGAGATGCTCTTCCGCGGGATATCCGACGCAGAGATACGCCACGAGCGACCATGCCTCGGGCACATCGAGTGCGCGTGAGACCGCGTGCGGGTCGACGATCGAAACCCACCCGACGCCGATGCCACGCGCACGCGCAGCGAGCCAAAACGTGTGCACCGCAAGGACGGTTGAGTACGCGAGCATCTCGGGCATCGAACGTCGCCCGAGCCCCTCGCCACGCGTCGTTGCCGTATCGACGAAGACCGCGAGATGCACGGGTGCCTCGCGCAAGCCCGCGAGTTTGAGCGATGTGTAGGTCGCGCGACGCCCATCGGGATACGTCGCTGCGGCCTCGGTATTGGCGCGTTCGTAGGTGTCGATGACGGCGGTTCGGCGCGCGGCATCGCGAACGCGAACGAAACGGCTCGGCTGACTATAGCCGACCGACGGTGCGTACGCGGTGAGCGCCACGAGTTCTTCGAGCGCGCCGTCGGGAAGCGCGCGCGACGAAAAACGGCGCACGTCACGGCGCCACGCGAAGAGTCGCTCGAGATCGTCGCAAAACGCGCGATCGAACGACGGCGACGAGGGCACATCGGGCGGCATATGCGTCGATTCCACGTCGAGCGGGCGCATCTCTACCGCGCGAATTGCGTGACGAGGGCGATTGCGGATGCGAGGCCGGCTGTCTCGACCGTGGCGACGCGGGCGTCTTCGAAAGCGACGGCCGCGAGATCGGCGAGGATGTGACCCGGCAGCATCTCGATGAAGCAACGAACGCCTCGTTCGTAGAGCGCGCGCGTCGCATCCGCCCAGCGAACCGGACGCGCGACCGATACCGCGAGATCGTACCGCAAACGATGTGGATCGCGCGTGATGCGGCCGTCGACGTTCATCGCGATGGGAACGCGCGGCTTTCGCAGCGTGACGGACTCCAACGCAAACTCGAGACGACGCGCGATGTCGTCCATCAGCGGCGTATGCGATGGTATCGGCACATCGATCGTGCGCGCGCTACGTGCGCCCTCGGTGATCGCGAGGCCGAGCGCCTGCGTGACGCTCGCCGTCGCACCCGCGATCGCAATCTGCGCGGGACTATTCACGTTCGCCGTGTAGAGCGGAGCCGACGCGGTGAATACGCGCGCGACGATCGCGCAGACCTCGCTCTCGGTGAGACCGTTCACGATGCCCATCGTGTACGCGGCGGGAAATGCCGCCTCCATCGCGCGTGCGCGCATATCAACGAGATGCAGCGCGTCTTCGAAATCGAGGGCATCGGCTGCGACGGCAGCGGCGAACGCACCGACGGAATGCCCCGCGACGGCATCGGGCATGGCATTCGCCGCGCGTAGCGCGCGGGCCGTCGCGATACTTGCAACGAGCACGGCGCGCTGCGTCGCGATCGTGGATCGGTAGGCATCCGCCGTATCATCGGCGCGCAGATCGCGCGCCAGAATCGCGGCGGCTTCGTCGATCGTTGCTGTCGCGGTCGCGCCGAGACGTCGCTCGCACGCGGCAAGCATGCCCGGGCTCTGCGAACCTTGGCCCGGAAAGAGAAACGCGATCACACGGCCACGGCTTCGAGGAAGCACGCGGCTGCGAGCAGATCGGCGCAGCCACCGGGCGACGCGTTGTGCGCGACGAGGAGCGCGTCGAGGCGTCGCGTCGCGCGTAAACCCGCGGCGCTCCGCGTGCCGCCGAGTGCGAGCGCGTGGCGTGCGTCGCGTCGCGCGAGTGCGAGCGTGTGTGCGCCGCTGCGATGCAGCACGCACGTGTCATCGACGCGCCCGAGCAGCGCGAGGAGCACGTCGGCACGCGGTGTCCCCGCGCGTAGGAGCGGCACCGCAACGCCTACGACGTTCGGCAGGCCGGATTCCGCCTCGCCGCGCGCGCCACGCGTCCCGAACCGGCGCGCAACGCCGCGACCGTTGCTCGGCGCATCGCCACGAAATCGATCGGGTAAACGTGCGAAGGCGGCGACGCGTGCGGCGATCGCGTGCGCGTCACTCGTGCCCGCGGCCGCGGCTGCAGCGACGAGCAAACCCAAGGACCAGAGCGCGCCGCGATGCGTGTTTGGGCCGCCGCTCGCGCGGAGCATCGCGCGTTCGCCGAGTCGGCCGAGATTGCCGATCTCTTCTCGCAGCGCGAGTGACGGCGATGCGTCACGCGCACACGCGGCGATTTCGGCGAAGAACGGCTCGAGTGCGTGTGCCGACGTCCGCAGGCGATCGAGACAGAGGTCGCGGTGCGCGCCGCGATGTTCGAGATCCACGAGCCCGGGCTTGGGCGTCGTTGCGAGCTCGTCCAAAAGCGCCGTCGTTGCGGCGCGCGCGAGCGACGCTACGGCAGACACGGCACGAACGCGGGACCGGCATCGGTCTTTACGAGCAACATCGTCGACGTGCCGATCGCATCGTGAAGCGCCGCACCGCCGCGCGGGAGCGCGACCTCGACGTCAATGCGCACGCCCGTCGTGGTTTCGATTGCGGCGCAGACGGCTGCGAACGCACGTAAGACCGCGCGATCGGTGACACCTACGATCGCATCGATGTCGCTCGCGGCGTGCGTGACGACGGTGCCGGTCGCGAGTTCGAAGCCGTACGATCCGCCGAGACCGAGCGTGAGGCCCGCGTCGCGCGCGGCATCGCGCAACGCGCACGCCGCGCGATCGATCGGCCGCGCGATGCCGCGCGCGGCAAGGCGCGCGACGAGCGATGCGGGTGTCACCACCTCGCGCACGTACTGGGCCGACACGCGCGTGCCATGACGTTCGGCGCGCGTGGTGCCGCGCATGCCGACGGGAATCGTGTCGTCCGCGTACGCGCGGCGCACGACGACCCATGGCGTGCGCGCGAACGACGCGCGCGCCCACGCGGGAAGCGTCGCATCATCGTCGAGCGCGCGCGCATCGACGCGCAGCAGATCGTGAACCACGCACGCGATCACGCGTCCCACCACGCAACGACCGCATCGCGCACGGCGCGTGCATGCGCGCGCGTCTCGCGAGCGGCGGGCGCATCGCGACGATCGCGCGGCGCGCGCAATCCGAGTCCATGCATGCGCGCGTCGAGCAACACATGGCGGATGCGAGCGATCGCATCGTCCGCGTGCGGATCGTTCGCATCC
>JAYTXC010000226.1:0-6703 GCA_043743145.1 Rhodospirillales bacterium | reverse complement strand
GATCGCGCCGCGCTAAGGCGCCTTGAGGAACTTGCGTGCGAGCCCCATCAGCGGCCCTTCGATGACGCGCGCGAGTGCGATCATCGGCTTCTCGAAGGCTTTGGGTTCGCGGTAGCCTTCATCGAGATCCCATAGCGGGATGTAGGCCTTGAATCGCGTCTCGAATGCGTCGGACCATTTGCGCACGCGTGCCTCATCGAACCCACGCGTGCGGAGTGCTGCGAGCGCCGCATTGTCGTCGGCGCAGCGGCATGCGAGCGCGGCGAATTCATCCGTCGACATTCCCAGGCGACCGAGTAACGAACGATCGACGGGTGAATGGCCGAGCAGATACGAGCCGAGAACGCCCGCTTCGCGCATCCGAGCCTTGTCGATCATGCGCGGCAACCACTTGATGCCGTCGACCTCGATGCTCCAGCGGCGCGGTTTCGTGGGGGGCGGTGTCGTCATGGCGGCGGGGTTCGGGTGAGCGAGGCAAGGGACCCGCGAGAGGACGGCGGCATCCCCATCCGCTACTGATGGCCTCGTGAGTTCGCAGCCCCCGACCGTCGTCGACCTTTCCGTCGATTCCCACATGCGTAAATCGTTCATCGACTACGCGATGTCCGTCATCCAAGACCGCGCGTTGCCCGACGTGCGCGACGGTCTCAAACCCGTCCATCGCCGCATTCTCTACGCAATGCGCGAGATGGGGCTCACGCCGGAGAAGCCGACTCGCAAGAGCGCGGGCGTGGTCGGTGAAGTGCTCAAGCTCTATCATCCGCACGGCGATACGTCGGTCTACGATGCCGCCGTGCGCATGGCGCAACCGTGGTCGCTCCTCCATCCGCTCATCACAGGCCAAGGCAACTTCGGCTCGATCGACGGCGACGGACCTGCCGCGTATCGCTACACCAAGATGAAACTTGCGAAGATCGCGATGTCGTTTTTCGGCGGCATCGATAAAGACACGGTCGACGTCCGCGACAATTTCGACGGCATGACGACCGAGCCCGTGATCTTGCCGGTCGCCTTCCCCAATATCCTCATCAATGGCACCGACGGTATCGCGGTCGGCATGGCCACGTCGCTGCCACCGCACAACTTGCGCGAAGTGGCCGCTGCGGTCTCGGCCTATCTCGATAATCGCGAGATCACGGCGCGCGAGATCGCGCAGATCATGATCGCGCCCGACTTTCCGACGGGCGGGGTCGTGCACGATCTCGACGGCTACATCACCGCGCTCGAAACGGGCCGCGGATCGGTCAAGTTGCGCGGCACGTGGCACGAAGAGACGGTCAAAACCAAGACGCTCCTGGTCATCGATTCGGTGCCGTACCAATCGAACAAATCGACGATCGTCGAAAAAATCGCCGAGCTCGTCAATGCCAAGACCGTCGACGACGTCACGGATCTTCGCGACGAATCGAATAAAAAAGGCATCCGCATCGTCGTCGAATTGCGCCGCGGAACGTCGGCAGAGATGCTCTTCAATCAACTCGTCGCGCGGCGGACCGGTCTCGAAGTAACGATCGCCTACAACGCGATGCTCCTCGCGGGCAAACAGCCGCGCCAGATGAACGTGCGCGAAATCTTCGAGCGCTGGGTCGAATTCCGGCTCGAGACGATCCGCCGTGCGGCGCGCTTCGATCTCGAAAAGGCGCGCGAACGTCTGCACGTCCTCGAGGGCTTCATCAAAGCGATCGGCCTCATGGATCGCGTCATCGCGACGATCCGTGCGAGTAAAGACGCGCCCCAAGCGAAGATCGCGCTCATGAATCTTCTCGAGATCGACGAGATTCAATCGCAGGCGATCCTCGAACTTCGTTTGGCCAAACTCACCGGTCTCGAACTCGAAGCGATCCGCAAAGAGCACGCGACGGTGACCGCCGAGGTCAAAGATCTCGAAGGCCTGCTCGCGAGCGAGCGTCGCCAGACGGCGGTCTTGCGCAAGGATCTGGGCGCCGTCGTCGACGAGCACGGTCGCGATCGCCAAACCAAAGTCGAACAGACGATCGCGCGCCTTTCGCGTGAAGAACTCATCGAGCGCGAAGACGTGCTCGTCGTCGTCACGGGAAATGGTTACGTGCGGCGCGTGCCCGCGAGCGTTGCCGAACGCACGACGCGCGGCGTCCGTTCGCGCGCGCATCTCGCGACGGCAGCCGACGATTACGTCGACGACGTCCATGCCGCGACCACGCACGGCTATCTCATCGCGATCACCGCGCGCGGTCAGGCGCACGCGCGCAAAATCTTCGATATCCCGGAGACCGCTCCGAACGGCAAGGCGCGCCACGTCCGGAACGTCATCGACGGCATCGACGCGCACGATACGATCGTGCGGCTCCTCGTCGTCGAAGCCTTCGAGGGCGACGCGCATCTCATCACCGCTACCCGCACCGGCGCGATCAAACGCACGAAACTCGCTGAGTATGCGGGCGCCATACGACGCGGCGGTATCGGCGCGATGAAGATCGACGACGACGACGCACTCGTCGCAGCCGAAATATGCCGCGACTACGACCACGTCGTGCTCGCGGGCTCGAACGGGAAAGCGATCCGGTTCGTCATCGACGAAGACCAACTACGATCGATGGGCCGCGGCGCGGGTGGCACGCGTGGCATCAAGCTCGAGAAGGGCGATATCCTCGCGGGCGCGATCGTCGTTGCGGGCGATGGGACAGCGCAAAAGCTGCACGTCGTGCGCAAAGACGTCGATGGCGTCGTCTCACGTGTCGAAGAGCTCAATACGCGCGTGATGGATCGCGATTTCTTCGTGCTCGCGATCGGCATGCGCGGTGTCGGCAAGAAAACGTTGCTCGCCGAGTTCGGCGTGCAGGCACGAGGCGGCAAAGGCGTCGCTGCATTTACCCCGAGCCCCAAATCCGGCCCGCTCGCGCGCATCGTCGGCGCGCGAGGTGCGGCCGACCTCATCGTCATCACGGCAAAGGGCGCGCTCGTTCGTGCGAACGTCGATGCGGTACGCACGACGCCGCGCAGTTGGAGCGGAAGCTCGCTCGTCACACTCGACCGCGACGATGCCGTGGTCGATGCCCGCATCGTTACTGCAGAAACGCAAGACTAACCCGTGGCAAAAAACCCGAGGGATCTCGACCTTTTTTCAAGTGTTACCGCGGTGCCGGTCAACGTGGTGCCCAGTGCTGCGACGACGGCCGCCTACGATGGATCGTCGATTCGCGTGCTCAAGGGCCTCGAAGCCGTGCGCAAACGGCCGGGCATGTATATCGGCGATACGGAATCGCGTGGATTCCATCATCTCCTCACCGAGATCTACGATAACAGCATCGACGAAGCGCTCGCCGGTCACGCGACGACCGTCGTGGTGACGCTCCACGCCGACGCCTCCGCATCGGTTGAAGATGATGGCCGCGGCATTCCCGTCGATATGCATCCGACCGAAAAGATGCCCGCAGCGACCGTCGCGATGACCGTGCTGCACGCGGGCGGCAAGTTCGAGGGCGCCGCGTATAAAACGTCGGGCGGCCTGCACGGCGTCGGCGCGTCGGTCGTCAACGCGCTCTCAACAAAACTCGAGATGACGATCCAACGCGACGGATTCACGTGGGAGCAAACGTTTCATGAGGGGGGGCGGCCCGTCGCGAAACTCCGCCAGGGCAAACCGACGCGCGCGCACGGCACGCGCATTCGCTTCTGGCCCGACACGACGATCTTCACCGATATCACGCGCTTCGATCCCGCAATCGTGCGCGATCGATTGCGCGTCTCGTCGTTCCTCAATCCCGGTCTCGCACTCACGTTCGTCGACGAAGTCGCAAAGACGCGCGAGATCTTCCGAGCGGGAGACTTCGCCGAAATTCTCGGCTATCTCATCACGACGGCTACCGCCCCACTCTCGCCTCCGATCTCTACGCGCAAGAGTGTCGCGACCGATAAGGGCGATGTCGAAGTCTTTCTCGCGCTACGCTATATCGATGCCGACGAAACGATCGTCGCGACGTATGCGAATAATATCGCAACCGCGCTCGGCGGCACGCACGAAGCGGGATTCCGCTCCGCTCTCTTGCGTGCGATCAACACCTACGCGCAAAACAATAGTCTCGTCAAAGACGCGCTCACCGCCGACGACGTGCGCGAAGGCCTCGTTGCCGCGATCGCCGTTCGTCTCGGCGAGCCGCGCTTCGAAGCACAAACGAAAGAGCGTCTCGCGAATTCCGAAGCGAACGGCGCGGTTTCATCGACGACCTATCAAATGCTCGCGAGCTTCTTTGAAGAGAATCCCAGTGTCGCCAAAGCGATCGTGCAGAAGGCGATCCTCGCCGCGAAAGCGCGCGATGCCGCGCGCCGCGCGCGCGATACCGTTATCAAACGCAAGACCGTGCTCGATTCGACGTCGCTTCCGGGCAAGCTCGCCGATTGTCGCGAGCGCGATCCCAAACTCTCGGAGATCTTCATCGTCGAAGGCGATTCGGCGGGCGGTACGGCGAAAAGCGGCCGCGACTCCGCGTTCCAAGCGATCTTACCGCTGCGCGGAAAGATCCTCAACGTCGAAAAAGCAGACGTCGCGAAAGCGCTCAAAAGCGAACAGATCGATACGCTCGTGCGCGCACTCGGATGCGGCGTGCTCAAACATTTCGACGTCACGAAGTTGCGCTACCACAAAGTCATCATGATGACCGATGCCGACGTGGATGGCGCGCACATCGCGACGCTCATGCTCACGTTCTTCCATCGGTTCATGCCGCAACTCATCACGAGCGGTCATATCTACTCCGCGATGCCACCACTCTTCCGCGTCATCAAGGGGAAAGAGTCACACTACATCCGTAACGACGCCGCACTCGAACGCTTCATGCGCAAGCGCCCGGGAAACTGGACGATTCAGCGCTTTAAGGGTCTGGGCGAAATGGATGCGGAGCAGCTTTGGGAGACGACGCTGGATCCCGCGACACGCCAACTCGGCCGCATTCGTTACGGCGCTCACGCCGCCGCAGGTTCGAACGAAACATTCACGATTCTCATGGGCGACGACGTGGTTCCGCGCCGCGCGTTTATCGAAGCAAATGCGGAGTTCGCGACCGTCGACCATTAGGCGAGCGTTAAAGCAGCCTAAAAATGCGATGAGACTTCGAGCGCGATGCTTACCTACGGGATCACCGATGCGTAGGATCGCCATATCGTCTTCATCACCCGCCGGCACGATCGTGTCGGTCAAGGAGTATCATCGATGTTTCTCCGTCGTGGAATCGCAACGCTCGCCCTCACGGTGCTCGGCTTTGGAGCCGGGGCCGCCTTCACGTCACAAGCCTCCGCGCAGAACGTCAACCTGCCGGTCCAGAACGGCGCGATGACGCCGCATCTACGCGGCGAACGTCGCAGCGCCCAAGATATCGCCCATGTCGAACGTCGCCTCAAGCGGATCATCGATTCGCTCAATCGCGATCAACGCGATTACGGCGGCCATCGCGCGAGCGCTATCAATCTCCTCAATCAAGCCGACGCGCAGCTCGAAGCGGCGCTTGCGTTCGACGCGACCAACCCGCACTAATCCACGATGCCTGCCGGACGCGAGGGGGAGCTCCGCGCATTCGGTGGGCAAAGGGAGATCGTGCAGACATCTCAACCGAGTCCCGACGACGAGAGTTCGCTTCCGCAGCACGCGCGCGACAGCGTTCGCTCGATCGTCGAGTTAAAATCCCAACACGAGAGAGGTGCCACGCGGGGCGACCGATTCGCCGGGCGGCTCGTCTCGGCTTTGGGCCGGCCCGCGATCCTCGCAAGCGTCCTGCTCTTCGTCACCGTCTGGATTGTGGGCAACGTCGCAGCGCCGGCGTTGCATCTCGTGGTCGTCGACGCGCCGCCGTTCTTTTGGCTCCAAGGTGCCGTTTCTCTCACGGCGCTCTGCCTGACCATTCTCGTGCTTTCGACGCAACGGCGCTTCGATCGGCTCGCCGAAGAACGCGCGCACCTCACGTTGCAAGTCTCGCTCGTTGCCGAACAAAAACTTGCCAAAGTCATCGCTCTTCTTGAAGAGCTTCGCGCCGATCATCCGGAGATCGTCAACCGTCACGATGCGCAAGCCGCCGCCATGTCCGAGCCGACCAATCCGCAGATCGTGCTCGAGGCGCTCCGCGAATCGATCGACGAGATGTCCTTCGAGATACCGCCCGCTCCATAATAAAGGGGCTGTTACGCTTTCGCGATCGCCGTTTGCAATGGTACGAATCGAGATTGCGCATCGACGCGTAGCGCGAGTATGGCGCCGCCGATCGACTTGCTCGCGACGAGCATCCACATCGTTGCCAGGAGACCGAGAAACGCGACGGAAGCGATCGCGAAAATATGCGCGTGTGTGAGGCCGTAGAGCGCGTCGGTTCCGGCGGTGAGCGTGCCGACGGGGAACGTGAATGCCCACCAGCCGAGTGTGAAGGGAAGATGCTTGCGCGCGGCACGCACGGTCATCGCGATCGCCATCGTAATCCAATACACCGCGAAGCCCCAGACGAGCACACCGTATGCAAGGCCCGCCATCTGCAAGCCGTGGCCGAGTTCGGGCCACACCGCGCGCGACGCGGAACCCAGAGCGATCATGCCGGCGACGGATTGGCCGAGCGGACCGACGACGATCCACATCGTGGGCACGAGCGGGGCGTCGGGAACTTTGTGATACACGAGCCGACCGTAGAACATCACGATGATGATTGCGGCGAGGATGATGCCGATGCCGAGCAAGGCGTATGCGAGC
>JAYTXC010000225.1:0-12015 GCA_043743145.1 Rhodospirillales bacterium | reverse complement strand
CGGCGGTTGGCGCCGCCTCGATAATGGTAGACATCGTTGCCTCCGAGTGTTCCGGCAAGAAAAACCGACTCCAAGGTGGAGCCGGGTTGCCAGTGATTGATAGACCCTACCCGCAAAAGGCACGTGCCGCTATTGACCAATCGTATGAGGACGAATCGCACGTACGTCGCGCGGATCCGTCTATGACCGCGACGATTGCGGATCGATTGGTGTTAAAGGGTAATCGCTGCGATCGCGGGCGACCGATTCGAGCGCGGCCATCGCATCGAGCACGAGATCTTCGCACCACGGGCGCGCGATGATTTGCACGCCGATCGGCAACCCCACGCTCCCGTGCTCCGTCTTCTTCGCCGCACGGTCGACGCCGTCGATCGACGAGCGACGATGGGATTCTTCACCCGAGCGGACGCGCGTGAAGGGGAGGGTCCCGGTGGGATACCCGAGCACGTTGTAGAGCGGCGCATACGCACCGGCGGTGAGCAGGTCGGCTGAGGCACCGTGAACGAGCGCTGGCATGCCGACCGGTGGCCCGATGATGAGATCGAGCGGGCCGCCGCCAGAAGAGTTCATCGCACGCTCAAAGAGCGCGACGTAGGCGGCCTGCGCCTTGACGAGATTCCAGTAATGGTGCGTATCGGTATAGCCGTAAGTTCGCACGACGCTCGCGAGGTGGCGTTGTCCGCCGAATGCGAGCATGCGTTCGAGCGATGCGAGTAGCGCTCGTGGCTTCGAGGCGACCCCCAAGAGCTGCGCGACGCGTGGATCGCGCGGGTTCTCACCGAGTGCGTCGCTCGCGCTGCGCGTGCCGTCGGCGCTGAGGATGCCGTAAAAGATCGCGAGCGCTTCCTCGACGAGCGGCGGCACGAACGAAACGACGTGCGCGCCGAGCGTTTCGAGGGCGGCCGCGGCTTCGCGCGACGCGCGCACGAGAGCGGGTGAAGCCGTGAAGTGCCCGATGCTCCCGTACCAACCAACACGCAAGCCGCGCACGCGCGCGCGCACGGTCTCGGGATCGTTGCGCGTATCGTAGCGGTCGGCATCGGCGCGCAACGCATCGGCCGATGTCGTCGCACGAGGCGTGTTCGCGCGCGTCGCGATGTGGTGACCCAGGACGTCGTCGCCGCAGGCGATGCGGTAGCCCAGTGCGAGATCGGCGGTCGTGCGCGCGAGCGGGCCCTCTTGACTCACGATCGCGCGTTGTCCCTTGAACGCCTCGAGTCGCGAGGTGTCGTCGAGCCGACCGGTCGTTGGTTTGAGCGACGCGATGCCGCAGAACGCGGCGGGGACACGCAAGCTGCCGCCGATGTCGGTGCCAAATCCGAGTGGCGAGCCGCCGGCGGCGATCAACGCCGCTTCGCCGCCGCTCGAGCCACCGCACGTGCGCGCGGTATTCCACGGATTATTCGTACGGCCATAAAGTGGATTGTCCGATTCGATGTAGATCAAGAGCTGGGGCACGTTCGTTTTCGCGATGACGACGGCGCCCGCGTCGCGCCAGCGCGCGACATGGCGGCCATCGGCTTCGGCGACGTCGTCGTCGCGCGATGGCAAACCGTAGGTTGCGGGCGTGCCGGCAACGTCTTGCGATTCTTTAATCGAGACGGGCACGCCGTGGAGCGCACCGAGCGGCTCACCGCGTTCGCGTCGGGCATCCGCCTCCCGCGCCTCGGTACGCGCCTCGTCGAAACGGCGCACGACGACCGCGTTGATCGCGTCATCGACGGATTCGATGCGGGCGATATGCGCGTCGACGGCAGCGAGGCTCGTAAAGTCGCCATGCGCGATTCCCCGTGCGAGATCGCGTGCGGAGAGTTGCCAGAGTTCGTCGCTCATGCGCGGCCCGTTCGTGCGTGGCGCAGGCATGCCCCGTTTGGGATCGGTCCGCAATGGCGAGCGGCTTGCGACCGCGAAAGATGGGGCATGGCGCTCAAGGTCGTGTTACTCTCGCACTCACCCGAACCCGAGCGTGCGGTCGCAACCGCGGCGCGCAACTGCTACAGTCCGCGCGACGTCGAGTCGATCGACGAAAATTGGACGCCCGACGCGATTGAGAAGATGGTCGCGCGCGTGCGTGATGCGGGCCATCTCTCGACGTTCGAGCACACGATGTTCACCTTCGGCGTTGGCGGCGTTTCGCGCGCACTCACGCATCAACTCGTGCGTCATCGGCATATGAGTTACGAACAGAAGAGCCAGCGCTATATCGCTCTCAAAGGCCAGTTCGAGTTCATCACGCCACCATCGATCGGTGCGCGCCCCGAGATCAAGGCGAAATACGACGTGCTGATGGAGCAGATCGCCGCGTTCTACCAGGACGCGATGGACGCGGGATTGCCCGCCGAAGACGCGCGCTTCGTGCTGCCCAATGCCGCCGAAACGCAGATCGTCGTTACCGCGAACGCGCGAGCCCTGCTCGATTTCTTCTCCCTCCGGACGTGCAATAACGCGCAGTGGGAGATCCGTGAACTGAGCTTCGCGATGTTGCGCCTCGTGAAGCGCGCCGCGCCGTCGCTCTTCGTGCGCGCCGGGGCGACGTGCGTGCGCGGGTATTGCAACGAGCCAAATGGGCCTGAGTGTCCGCGGTACGTGATCGTGAAAAACCCCGTCGCGGCGCGGCGCGTCACGACGATCACCGAAGACGGGCCGACGCGCGCGAGCGATGAGATCGTCGCCGATCACCAAACGGCGGCGATGGCGGGCTAGGGCGGCACCTCTGGCGACCCGCAAGGGCCTGAGCCCGCGGCGACGTGCAACCAATTTTGCCAGCATTGTTCTTCTAGGTGGGAATCCCACTTATGCGCTTGGCGCGTGCCCGACCGGAGGACGATCCGTTGCCCTTGGAGCTTGCCCGGCGAGCGATCCCGTACACCCCGTTCGACCGTCCCCTCTCGGAGACAACGGTCGCGCTCGTGAGTACGGCCGGCGTTCATCTTCGATCGCAAGAACCGTTCGATGTCCTCGGTGATGGTTCGTATCGGATTATCCCCTCAGACAGCAACGTTGCCGACCTGACGATCACTCACGATCATTACGATCACAGCGCAGGCGACCGCGATGTCAACGCGGTCTTCCCCATCGAGCGGTTACGCGAAATGGTCGCAGATGGCACGCTCAAAGGCCTCAATCCCGAGTTCTTCGGCATGATGGGCTACACGCTCAAACTCAAGCAAGTGCTCGACGAGACGGCGCCCGCGATCGCCAAAAAGATCGAACGGAGTTCCACGGATTTGGTGCTTCTCACCGGTGGTTGACCGATGTGTCATCGCACGGTCGTGCATGTTCAACGCGCCATCGAAGCCATCGGGATCCCGACGATCCTCATTACCGTCGAGCCGACGCAAACCGTTCAAGCCCGCGCGCCACGCGCGGTGTACCCGACGTTCAACGCGATCGGTACGCCGGTCGGAAAAGCGGGCGACATCGCTGGCCAACGCGCGCTCCTCGAGCGCACGTTTGCGGCGCTTTACGATCCCATCGAACCTGGTTCGATCCGAGAATTCGCCTAAGCCGACCGCAACACCACACCGAAGGGGGGTGACAACACTTATATGGCAATTTTAAAAGGCCGCAAAACCATGGCGAGCGAGACGAAGACCCTCAAGGTCGGAGACAAGGCGCCGGAATTCACGCTTCGCTCGCATCACGGCGACTCGTTCGTGCTTGCCGATCACAAGGGCAAGAAGAACATCGTGATGGCGTTCTACCCGTTCGCATTTACCGCCGTTTGAGCAGCGCAAATGCCTTCGTACGAGGAAAACCTCGATCGTTACGAAGGCTATGATGCCCAAGTTGTGGGTATCTCGATCGACACGGTTCCAGCTGCAGCAGCATGGGCGAAATCGCTCGGCGGATTTACGTATCCGCTTCTTAGCGATTTCTATCCGCACGGCGGAGTCGCCGAAAAATACGGCGTTCTGCGCGAAGCAGGGATGTCCGAACGCGCCATCTTTATCATCGATAAGGAAGGCATCGCTCGCTACATTGACGTCCACGATATCGAAGAGCAACCCGACGAAGAGCAGATCTTCGACGAGTTGCGTAAACTCGGCTAAGTTCGGCGCCACGGAGCGAGTCGCGCGTTTTTTCGTGCGGCTCGTTCTCGTCGTCTTTGTCGCACTCGCCGCCATCTCAGCGATGCCGCAGCGAGCGGCTGCGGCGCCGTACGTCGAGCGACGCGTCACCGCGATCTCCGATGCGACCTTGCTCGCGCGGCCGGCGGCGAAGCTCGTCGATCCGCGTCGCCAACGGGCGGGCGAACACGCGCGCCGCTTCGTTCGACCGCTCTATTTCGCGTGGGCGTTCTCGCAAATCGCGATGCTGTTCTATCTCTGGCGATCGGGCACGGCCGCGCGCCTGCGCGACGCGATGCGTCGTCGCATCCGAAATATCGTCGCGTTGCGCGTCGTGTTCGGCGCGGTCGTGCTCGTCATCGCAAACTTTGCGGCGTTTCCCGCATCGCTCGCGCGGTATCGCGTCGACTACATCTACGGATTTACGACCGAAACGGCGGCCGCGTGGTATCGCGATGGCCTCATCGCTGTAACGCTCGACGCGATCGTCGTCGGTGCGGCCGTCGCGGTCGTTTTCGCACTCGTCGATCGCACGCGCGTCTGGTATCTCTATGCGATGGCGGGACTCTTCGTGGTGGCGCTCGTGATGGCGTTCGTCGAACCCGTGATCGTCGCACCGCTCTATAACACGTTCCACCCGCTGCCGCGTGGTGCGGCGGTTCGCGAACGCCTCGAAACACTCGCGCTACGCGCGGGCATCGGCAACGCGCCGATCTACGTGGCCGACGATTCGCGCCGGACGACGGCGGCAATTGCCGATATCGCGGGATTCGGACCGACGAAACGGATCGTGCTCTCCGATGCGCTCCTCGCGAACGCGACACCGGGCGAAGTGCTCGTGCTCGCCGCTCGCGAGTTCGGGCATTACGTCCACGGCGACGATTTTCGTCTCTCGCTGTTTTGGACATCGCTTTTGATCGTGTGTACCGCGCTCGCCGTCGTCCTCGCCGACCGCGTGGGCTTTCGACGCGACGACGATCCGCTCGCACGGCTACCGCTCGTGTTCTTTTTCATCGGCCTTTTCGCCCTCGTCGCGACCCCGATCTACAACGGCTACTCGCGTCATCTCGAAGCGCTCGCCGACGATTACGCGCTCGCGCTCACGAACGATCGCGCGTCGGCCGTGCGCGTCTACGTGCGTATCGCGGATGAGACGCTCGGACAACTCTGTCCCTCGCGTTTGAGTCGGTGGTACTTCTACAACAGTCCGCCGCTCGGGACGCGGATCGCACGGGCTCTCGGCCACCCCGATCCCTGCGATTAAGCCGTGGCTTCGCGTCTATCGGTGAAGAGTTCGTGCGCGGGAACGGCGTGGCCGAACAAAAACCCCTGCAGCCGCTGACACCCGACACTCTCCATACAACGCGCTTGTTCGAGCGTCTCGACGCCTTCGGCAACGACATCGAGATGGAGCGTGTGCGCGAGGGCGACGACGGTTTGCGCGATCGCCCGATCGAGCGGATCCGATGCGATGTCGGCGACGAAGGCTTGGTCGAGTTTGATGCAGTCGATCGGAAAATATTTGAGATGCGCGAGCGATGAATACCCGGTCCCAAAATCGTCGATCGCAAGCCGAACGCCGAGATTCTTGAGCTCGGCGAGCGTGCGCATCGTTACGTAGAAATCGCCACTTGCGACGCTCTCGGTGAGTTCGAGCATGAGCAATGCCGGATCGATCGCCGAATCGGCGAGCGCCTCGCGTACGACATCGGTGAGACCCGCGGTCCACAATTGCACGAGCGAAATGTTGACGGTAAGTGGGATCGGCCCGTCGCCCGTGTCGATCGCGCGCCGGATCTCGCGACACGCCTCGCCGATCACCCACGCGCTGATGGGGATGATCTCGCCATTGTGCTCGGCGATCGAAATGAAATCATCGGGCCGCACGATACCGCGTGTCGGATGATTCCATCGCAAGAGACCTTCGGCTGCGACCATTTCGTACGTCGTTGGATCGACGATCGGCTGATAGTAGAGTTCGAACTGCCCTGAGTCGAGCGCGCGTGCGAGTTCGGATTCGAGCGTCGCCCGCGCTGCATCGCCTCGGTGTAGCGCACGACGTCGTGCCGTCGCGAACGTTTGCATTCGTACATCGCAGCTTCGGCTGCGCGCATGAGATCGTCGACGTGTTTTCCGTGCGTGGGCGAGATACTCACGCCGACGCTCGCCGTAAGGATGATGGACCGGCTGCCGATCGTAAACGGCGTTCCGAAGATCGCGAGGACGCGTGCGCAGACCGTCGCCAGATGTTCGTCGTCGACGAGATCTTCGATGAGGATGACGAACTCGTCGCCGCCGAGTCGCGCGATGAGATCGTCCCGCTTGGTACACCGGCGCATGCGCGCGGCGACCTCGTGCAGGACCGCATCGCCGATGACGTGACCGAAGGTGTCGTTGACGATTTTGAAGCGATCGATATCGACGAAGACGAGACCGACCGTTGCGGCGGCATCCGCGGCCACGGCAACGGCCCGATCGAGCTGCTGTTCGAAATAGTGACGATTTGCGAGCCCCGTCACGCGATCGAAGTTCGCCGAGCGCCAGTGTGCGTGTTCCTCGCGTCGTCGGTCGGTCACATCGGTCGACTGGCCATCGATCGCCGTGGGCGCTCCCGCGGCGTCATAGCTGATCGTGGCGCGCACCTCCACGAATCGCTCGCTTCCGCGCGCGGTGATGATGCCGTATTCGCACGCATAATGATCGCGTGTATCGAGCGCGCCGCGTATCACGAGTTCGACCGCTGCGGCATCGTCCGCGGTGCTATAGGCGCGCGGTCCGCCCACGGGCAACTCGCGATCGACATCGAGTTCGCACAACGCGTACATCTCCGGTGACCAAACCGTCGTACGTGTGAGGAGATCGTCGTGCCAATACGCGACGCGCGCTACAGCACGAACCCCCGACTGTGGCTGCTGCCAACGCCCGGCGACACGCGTCGCTTCGTCGCTCGCGAGCGTATCGGAGACGAGGATCGGTCGATTGCGGGTCGTGACGACGATGTCGATCGGTGCGACGCCACGTCGCCGACAGAAGAGAATTTCGACATCGCGATGACCCCACGCGAATTCGAAGGTGAAATCGAAGCGGTCGTAGCCACTCTCTGCGGTTGCGGCGAACGCGACGAAGCGGTCGCGAAAGGGGCGCATCTTCATCGAGGGCACGATCTCGGTGAAGAAATTCTTGCCGAGCGTCGTATCGATCGACCGCCGAGCGTAGGCGGCCTCGGTGCGATTATAGCGCAGGACCGTGCCGTCGCGACCGAGGGTGATCACGCCGATCGGCAGCGCATCGAGTTCCGCGAGCGACAACGCGAACATGGCCTGATCGTCGTTACCGGACATCGTTGCCGCCGTTCGTCTTCTCGGGGATGCCGCGAACTACCGTAATCGAAACTAGTGATCCTGCGTTTAGGAACCAGCGATTGCGAAAGCGCCGAAAAAATCGCGTTCAGAAATCGGTTGGCTGAAGAGAAAACCCTGAAGTTTGTGACAGCCGATCGCCTCCATGCAGCGCGCCTGCTCGATCGTTTCGACGCCTTCCGCGATTACTTCGAGGTGCAATTTCTTGGCGAGCGCGACGACCGTTTCTGCGATCGCACGATCGATCGGATCGGTAACGATATCGGCGACGAACACGCGATCGAGTTTGATGAAGTCGATCGGGAAGTGCTTGAGATACGCGAGCGACGAATACCCCGTCCCGAAATCGTCGATCGCGAGTTTGATGCCGAGCGTTTTGAGTTCCGCGAGCGTGCGCATCGTTTCGTAAAAATTGCCGCTCGCGACACTTTCCGTGAGCTCGAGCGTGAGAAATTCGGGCGGGATGTTCGCACGCGCGAGCGCGTCACGGACGCTCGCGACAAAACCGGGAGAGCGAAATTGGATGAGCGAGACGTTCGCGGCGACCGATCGTGCGGGGCTTCCCGCGTCGATCGATTCGCGCACTCGCGTGCAAGCCGACGCGATCACCCAAGCGCCGATCCCCAAAATGTCGCCGTTGCGTTCGGCAATCGAGATGAACTCGCCGGGCGATATGATCCCGCGCGTGGGATGGTTCCATCGAATGAGCGCTTCGACGCTCGCGATCACGTGTGTGCCGCTCGTGACGATCGGTTGATAATACAACTCGAGCGTGCCGTCGGCGATCGCGCGGTGAAGGTCGTGTTCGAGCGTCGCGCGTTCTTGTCGTTCGTGTCGGAGTTCTTCGTTAAATCGCACGACGCTCACCGTCGACGACGACTTACTTTCGTACATCGCGGCGTCGGCTGCGTGCAACAAGTCATCGACGGTTACGCCGTGGCGAGGATAGAGCGCGACGCCGAGACTCGCCGTAATTTCGAACGCGCGACCTTCGATGACGATCGGTTTCACCAAGTGCGCGGAGATGCGGGCGCACAGCAAGTCGACGATTCCCTCATCGTCGAAGCCCGCGATGAGCATGACGAATTCATCGCCGCTGAGCCGCGCGACGAGATCCTCGGGCCGCGTACACGCTTCGAGTCGACGCGAAACGACGCGGAGGACTTCGTCGCCGACGACGTGACCGAACGTATCGTTAATTGCTTTGAAACGGTCCAGATCGATGAAGACGACGCCGAGCGTTCGACCGATGTTGCGCGTATCGTTGAGCGCGTTTTCGACGCTGGCTTCGAAGCGGATGCGATTGGCGAGGCCGGTGAGACGGTCGAAATTCGCTTTCTGCCAGAGATCGGTCTCTTCGCGCCGACGCTCGGTGACGTCCGCGGCTCGGCCGGCGATGGAGATCGCGCGACCAGCCGAATCGCGGGTGATCGACGCGTTGACCTGCACGTATCGCTCGTTGCCTCGCGCGGTGATGATACGGTGCTCGAAGCTGTACGCCGCGCGCGCGTCGATAGCGGCTCGTACGAGGACGTCGAGTTGTGCGGCGGCGGCTGGATCCGCAAACGCCCGTAAGCCGCCCATCGGCGGCGCAACGTGCGGGTCGAGTTCGGCGAGTTCGTAGCATTCGCGCGACCATACCGCATGGGCGGACGTGAGATCGTCGTGCCAAACGGCGTCGTGGCTCATGACGCGCACGGTGACGGGCTCGCGTTCACGCCTTTGCGTGATGGCCTTGGGCGCATCGATATCGAGTTCGAGCGTCGGACGATGACGGGACGTAACGATGATGTCGATCGGCTCGACGTCGCGCCGTCGGCAGAATAAGATTTCGACGTCGCGGTGGCCCCAGCGAAAGGGGAACGTGAAGTCGAAGCGTTCGTAGCCGTTGTCGTTGATGGCGGCAAAGGCTTCGTAGCGCCCCCGGAACTCCTGGACGCGCGTGCACGGTGCGATGTCAGTGAAAAAATTCTTGCTGAGCGTGGAGTCTGTCGATCGCCGAGCGTACTCCGCTTCCGTTCGGTTGTACCGCAACACATTTCCGCGACGGTCGAGCGTGATGACGCCGATCGGCAGGGCGTCGAGTTCCTCTACGCCCAGGTCAAAGGTCGAACGGTCCTCGCCGATCGCGATTTCGAGATCGGGAAAAGAAAACTCGTAGAACATCGTAGCGGCTTTGACGCTCCAGATCGTTCGGTCGTCGACAAATGGTCGCCCGTCCCGCAAGTGTGATATGGGGATCATCGGCGACGGAGCGGTCGACCTATAGCGAAAGCGTTTTTCCGAGGACGCTCCCGAGGTCGCTGGCACGCGCGTACCCTTGGGGGACGGCGAAGTCCGCTTCATTCGGGGTCTGCTTCGCGATCGACGTGAGATCGAGCCGGAGCGAGCTTTGAGGAATGGATTTCGTCTTCACGCTCGCGGTCACTTCGATCGGAAGTTCGTCGAGATCGTCGGCAAGCTGCACGCGTCCGTGAAAATCCGACGTATCACCGGTTTTCGTCGTGCGAGCCATTCGATAGTCGATGCCCGTCGCGGGGTGGCCGTTAATCGGTCCGTGTCCGCTAAGGCTCAGCGTTACGGAAAACGCCGTGTCGTCGCGAATCGTTTTGAGAAAATTAAACGGCGACGATGCGCCGGGCGCGGCAGACGCACTCGCCACGGGCGCGGGTGTCGAGCCCGTGGGGGGCGTTGCGACGCTCGTAAAGTACGCGCGCTTTGCGTTGGACCACACCACGTACGTTGCGGCCGTTCGGTCGTAGACGATCGTAAATCCGCCCGGTGGAAAGAGCTGCGTTCCCAGCAGTGCCGACAGTGTCGGATCGGTCCCCGGGAGGCCGAGTGAGAGCATGTCGACGCGTGCGAGCGGCCCTCGTTGCTCGAAAGCGATCTCGCCACCGACCGTGAGTTTGTCGATGCCCGCAATCGCCGTCTGTACCACGATTTGGCCCCGGCCCACGTAGCCGCCGGGATCGCTCGCCGCGGTCGCGTGCGATGCGAGTGTCGCGACCGCGGCGACGGCGCCGATCGATGCGACGAACGCGAATGCGCGCGTCCGCGTCATGCGGCGCCCAAGTAGACGGCGCCCGTCACTTGCGTGCCGAGATGTCGTTCGGTGAGCAATTCGACGATCGCCGCATGCGAGATGCGACCATCGATGATTTGTGCGGCGTTGACACCCGCGCGGACGCCGTATGCGGCGGCGCGAAGCACGGCGCGTAACTCCGGTTCGAGCGTCTCGCCATCGACGAGCGCGAGGGCTTCGGCCGGCGTGAGTTCGGCCAGGAGCGCGCGCGTCGCCGGATCGAGCACCCCGCCGGCAACATGGAAAAAGATCGCTCGCGCCGCATCGGTCGCGGCGGCAACGGCCGCGGCAACGTCGTCGGGGCCGATCGCGATGTCGTGATGCCCGAGGCCGTACGCCGTCGGTTCGATGACCGGAATATATCCCGCCGACGTCAACGTCTCGAGGATCCTGGTTTGCACGCGCCCGACGCTCTCGCCATTCGCGGCCGGTAAGAGCGCGGCATCGGCACCGCAGAGGCCGACCGCGAGATTGGTTTGGCGGTTGAGCGCTCTGACGTAAGTGCGCGCATCGTTGGGAGTGGGCGCGACGACGATCGGGCGAACGTCGTGCTGCATGAGAAACGCGAGATCGTTCGCGAGCGTCGAGGATTCGTCGACCGCGCTTCGATCGATGCGTAAGACGAACGTCCGACCGGCAAAGCTTCGCGTCATCTTCGGAGATTCACGAAGCCGAGTATGGCTCCTCGGTAGGTGCCGTTTTGGCGAGCCGTTCCATCGATACCGCCGGCTCGGGATGGCCGAAGAGATAGCCTTGTAAGCGGTGACACCCGATTTCTTCCATACAGGTCGCTTGTTCGCGGGTTTCGATCCCTTCCGCGATCACGTCGAGTCCCAATTTCGAAGCGAGTGCGACGATCGTATCCGCGATCGCGCGATCGAGCGGACCTCGGGCGATGTCGATCACGAAAGCACGATCGAGTTTGATAAAATCGATCGGGAAGTGCTTGAGATACGCAAGCGACGAATATCCCGTCCCGAAATCGTCGATCGCGAGCTTGACGCCGAGCAGCTTGAGTTCGGTGAGCGTCCGCATCGTCTCGTAAAAGTTGCCACTCGCGATACTTTCGGTGAGTTCGAGGACGATGAGATGTGCGTCGATTTGCGATGTTGCGAGCGCATCTCGCACGACCTCGACGAATCCGGGTGTCCGAAATTGGACGAGCGAGACGTTGACGGAAATGGGATATGCGTGTCTTCCCGCATCGAGCGTCACACGTTGAACATGACAGACTTCACGGAGCGCCCAATTTCCGATGGCGATGATCGCGCCATTCGTCTCGGCGAGTGCGATGAATTCCCCGGGAAGCATCGTTCCACGCGACGGGTGATTCCAGCGGATCAAGGCCTCGGCCGCCACGATCGCGTGCGAGCCGCTGCGAACGATCGGTTGATAGTACATCTCAAATTGAGCGTCTCGTAACGCTGCATTCAGATCGTTTTCGAGCGTCGCATATTCTTTACGGCGCGCGACGAGATCGTCGTTATAGTGAACGGCGAGG
>JAYTXC010000224.1:0-12953 GCA_043743145.1 Rhodospirillales bacterium | reverse complement strand
GACCGATCGCCGTATTGTCGAGACCCTCGTGAATCGTGATCGTCTTACACATGAGCATGTAGGCGCGACCGGTCACTTCGCTCGGCGATGGCGCGATTGTCAGCGTGGCGCCGACGAATCGCGACGACGGCCCCGCGATCATCCGACTGCTGCGCGCACTCCCACGCGACGTCGTTGGAGCGACCGAGACCGGATTGGTCGAGATCCCCGCAAATCGGAAGTACGCATCCTGCGCGGCGAGCGCGCCGCCGTCGATTGCATATCCGAGTTGCGACGGCGTGACATGCTGCGCGTCACCGTCTGAGATTTGGAACACGCGAATCGCGTACGTATTCTTGCGCGAATATTGATGCTGGATATACGGTGTGGCGCTGGGATCTTGCAACTTAAAGGTGAGATTCCGCATCAATGCGGAGCCCGGTTGATTGAGTGTCCCGACCGGCGGTGCGCCCGTGACGGGCTCTATCGTTCCATCGCCCCAATCGACGTAAACGTTGGGAAACGTGAACGCAGCGACCGGAGGAGCGAATGAGTCCTTTGCCGCGTTAGCGACGAAATGCGGTGTCGGAAATTGCGCCACATACGGCGAGCGCTGGAGATTCAGCGTTCCAACGAGACCGATGTGATCGTAAATGTAATCGACGGCATCGACCGTCGCCGACGGCGGCTTTCCACCACCGAAGAGTTCGGGATCACGTGCGAGGATGCGTGTAGCGGAACTTCCGGTCACGATTGACATGACGCTGCTGCTGCGCGCAAGACCGCCGATCGCGACGCGCCCCACGCGCGCTCCCGGGTTCGAGCCGCCGCCGGTGTCGGCCGTTCCGCCACCGCGGGTACCCGTCGCATCGCTATTGAGCGTCGAAATGTCGGTTGCGAATGGCGTCTCGGGATTACACGATGCGATCCCACCTGCGTCATCGGGGCGCTTGAGCGGCCAGCGCGGCGACTTCTCGACATCGACCGATTTCCCAAGAAGTGTTTTGAAGCCGTGAACTTCCCACGACAAATCCGATCCCTGCAATGCCCCGATCAACTTGAGATCGATACGATCGATACCTTGCAATAAACGCGGATCGAACTTGTACCGGCTCGCGCTCCCGAGCGCACGACCGTTGGCGGTGGCCGCGACCTGCACGGCGCCCGAATTCGCGTGTACGCGTGACGACGTGAAAGCGGATGAGAAAAATTTTGCGTCCGGCAAGAAGTACGTTTGCGAACCATCGAGCGAGCGCGTCACGATGATTTTGCCGGCGCGATCGATGAGCCGCAATTCAAACGTGTCGGCGATCCCCGGATTCTCTTCTCTCCACTCGAAGCGCGTCTGGTCGTCGAGCATCGGCGTGCCGTAATCGGCGTCCAAGAAAAGATCCCCGTTGCTTTCGTGCCGCTTTCCCCACTTGGGTGACGCAAGATCGATAACGCCGTGCGGTACGACCGTTTCTTCGAAATTTTTCGGATCGATCGTCGGAATGGGACCGTCGTAGAAGCCGACTTTCGAGGTGGGTGTCGCGTTCGGTCCGGGTGTCGGCGTTGCAAAGCCGACGACGGGCGCGCGCTCCGACGTGCTGTAGGCAATCGCCGCCGGAAGTTCGGGCCCCGTCAACGGATTTGAGGCCGGTTGTAAAAAGACGATCGAAACGCGATGCGCGCCCGCAGGCAACGTATCGACGAGTTCGAGCTTCTGTTGAAGCGGCGTATCCGACGCGAGCGCGGGCGGCCGCGCGAACGGCACGTAGACCGTCTTGAACGGATTACCGTCGACGAGCCATTGAAAGATCATCGTCCCGGGGCGATCGACACGCACGATTGCAACGGGATGCGGCACGAGATCGCCCGACGCGACCGTCACACGGGACGAGCCGTTCGGCCATGAGAGCGCGGCGCCAACGATGTGTAAGAGGCTCACCGGCGTGCGCGTTGGAGCGGGCGGTACCGGCGTCGGTGTCGCGCGGAAGACCGGAGGGGCGCTCGGCGCGTTCGTCGGGGCTTGGGTTGGTGGTGGCGTCTCCCGCGGTGCTGCCGTCGGCGGCGGCGTCTGAGGCGGTGCGGCCGTTGGCGTCGGTCGAACGGGCGCGGGCGTCGCGGGCGGATTCATAACGATCACGCGGGCGCACAATGAGTTCTGGACGGCAATGTACGCGAGCGCCTGATTTGGAACGATGCACCCGGCGAATCCGTCGGCATTGCTCGGCTTTTCGTACACGTGCGTCGTGCGAGCCGTTGGCGGGCGACCAGCGATAACCGGATCGGGAACGAGGCTCCCGGTCGTGCCATCACCGAAATCGAAGGGAATCGGCTGGAGTTCGCCCGCACCTTCGGCGGTAAACAAAAACACCACGCTATTGCCGATGGTCGTCGTTGACGGCGTCGCAACGAGTGTGGGTTGCGGAATACGAATGCTCACCGTAGTTCGCGCGACCGGACGGATGAGGTTCACGTAGGGGGTATAGGTCCCGCCGCGCGTGTAGGCATGTCGCGCGGTACCTTCGGCCGTCCCGATCTTTTGCGTCGTGACGGTAACGGGCTCGTCGCCCCCGCCGTCGCCGTAATTAATCGTCAGTCCCTCGACCGGGGCCGACGTGCGGACCGTGAAAACGATGAACTCGTTGATGAATGCGCTCGTCGGCGATGCGGTGAGCGTGACCGAGATTGGCACGGAAAATGTCGACGTCTGCGCGGGCGCGATGCTCGGAAGAGCGATCACGAAGGCGCACATGAGTGCGACTGCGCGCCCGATAAGCCCGCGCAAAATCGCCTTTCGCATATACCGGTATGCTGGAAGCATCCGCCATTCCCCATCGTTAGCCGCGCGAAATCCGCCCGTTCCGACAGCCTATCATCATGGCGTCTGCTCAGCGTCCGAAAACGCGCTCGCGGCCCGAACACGCAAAAAGCGATAAATCGCAGGTGTCGGAAACCCGAGCCGTTCGAGCGCACGTGCCGCACTCGGATAGCTCACATTCGCGCGAATGCGGAAGATCTTCTCGATCGCGGCCTCGAGCCGCTCGTCTTCCTCACGCTCGGCCGATGCCACGCTCTGCTGTGCTGCGTCGCGGTCGATACCCCGACGCACGAGATCGGCGACGAGTCGCCGGTTGCCGACCGCCTTCGAACGGCCGTCGACGAAAAGCTGCGCATAGAGAGCATCGTCGACGAAGCCATCGGATTTGCACGACTCGACCGCTACGCGCACTTCATCTTCGGGATAACCGCGTTTCGCCAAACGCGACCACAGCTGCGCCTCGGTCAGCCGGCGTTGAGCGAGAAGGCGAAGGGCGACGACACGGGCCTTCGTTTTTGGCCGCGCGACGTCGCCTTCGCCATTACTCGTCGCTCGACGCACCGACCGCGGCAAGTTTGGCCGACCCGTTCGGCGTTGCCGTTGCCGCGAGGGCGGCGCGAATCTTCGCGGAGATCTCCTCGGCGAGATCGGTGTGCTCTTCGAGGAACGCCTTCGAGTTTTCGCGACCTTGTCCGACGCGCAGATCCCCGTAGGTGTACCACGATCCGCTCTTGGCAACGATGTTACGTTCGAGCGCGACATCGAGAATCGAGCCCATCTTCGAGATCCCCTTGCCGTAGGTAATATCGAATTCGGCCTGACGGAACGGTGGCGCGACTTTATTCTTGACGACCTTCACGCGCGTTCGCGACCCGACGACGTCTTGGCCAATTTTGATCTGCTCGAGCTTGCGCACATCGAGGCGAACCGACGCGTAGAACTTGAGCGCGCGGCCGCCCGAAGTCGTTTCCGGCGAACCGAACATCACGCCGACTTTTTCACGCAACTGATTGATGAAGATCATCACGCACTTGGAGCGCGAGATCGCCGCCGTGAGTTTACGGCAGGCTTGCGACATGAGGCGCGCCTGAAGGCCGACATGCGCATCGCCCATATCGCCTTCGAGCTCGGATTTCGTGACGAGCGCCGCGACCGAGTCGAGAACGACGACATCGACCGCGTTGCTCCGGATGAGCATCTCGGCGATATCGAGCGCCTGTTCGCCGGTATCGGGCTGCGAGACGAGCAGATTGTCGAGATCGACGCCGAGGTTCTTTGCGTAGACGGGATCGAGTGCGTGCTCCACGTCGATGAATGCGGCCGTGCCCCCCAGACGCTGTGCTTCGGCAATGATGTGCAACGAGAGCGTCGTCTTACCGCTCGATTCCGGGCCGTAGATCTCGACGACGCGGCCGCGTGGAACGCCGCCGACGCCGAGCGCGAGATCGAGGGCGATGGAACCCGTCGGAATGACGTCCATCTGCATGCGCTCGGCGAAATCGCCCATCTTCATGATGGACCCTTTGCCGAATTGCTTTTCGATCTGGGCGAGCGCGTTTCCGAGCGCTACCGCTTTATCGTCTGCCACGTTTGGGATGCTCCTTTAAGTCGTTGTGGTGTGAGTGTAGGTGGCCGCCGTGCCACCATCGTGGCATTATGGATTACGCCGTTGCGGTAGCGGGTTCGAAAAGCGCGTCGATAAAGGCGGCGGGATCAAAGGGGCGGAGATCGTCGATCCCTTCGCCGAGGCCAATGAACTTGATCGGGACGACGACCGTATCGACGATCGCGACGAGTACGCCGCCCTTCGCGGTCGAATCGAGTTTCGTGACGACGACGCCCGTGAGCGCCGTCGCTTCGTGAAAGAGTTTGGCTTGTGAGATCGCGTTTTGGCCCGTGGTGCCGTCGACGACCAAGAGCGTTTCGCCTGGCGGTGCGCCCGTCTCGCGCTCGATGATGCGCCGCATCTTCTTGAGCTCTTCCATGAGATTGGTTTTGGTTTGCAGGCGTCCCGCCGTATCGATGATGACGACGTCGACGTTGCGTGCCTTGGCTTGGGCGACACCATCGAAAACGACCGACGCGGGATCGGAAGCCTCACGGCCGCGGACGAACTCGACGCTGCTCCGTTCCGCCCAGATTTCGAGCTGTTCGGCTGCGGCGGCGCGAAACGTATCGGCCGCTACGAACATCACGCGTTTGCCTTGCGATGACAAGAGCCGGCCGAGCTTGCCGATCGTCGTCGTCTTGCCACTCCCATTGACGCCGACCACCAAAATAACGGCGGGACGGCCGCGTAAGGCAAGCGCCCCGCCCGGAAGCGTCAAAAACTTGCGAACGTCTTCTTTAAAGCGCTTGACGGCCTGGTCGCTTCGGCTCCAGAACTCCTGGCGCGAAACGACCTTGAGGCCGTCCAGGATCTTCTCGGTCGTCGGGACGCCGAAATCGGCGGCAATAAGAATTTCTTCGAATTCATCCCAGAAATCGCTATTAAGCGGGCGACGCGCCTTGGCGAGCGTCTCGACGCCTGCAAGCGACTCCCGCGACCGACCGAGTGCGCTTTTGAGCTTCGTTAGCCAACCCATCAGAGGAAGCCGTACTCGGGCGGCCGCTCGAACTCCTGTTCGATTGCGAGCGCTGCTGCGTTAATCCGGCAACTGCCGAAAGGTAAGGTTGATCCGCTCACCTGCGACGCGACGATCTTTTGCAATCCGATGCTCGAAGTCCGATTGTGCGCGCCCGCGCATGATGACGAGATCGCCGTGATCGAGGTCCACGGAGACGATGCGCGTGCGGTCGGCCTTCGGGCGGATATCGAACGCTCGCGTTACGCCGAGCGTCAACGACGCGATAATCGGTCGCGGCCGCCCCGGAATCTCTCGATCATTGTGCCAGGCAACACGATCGGCACCGTCACGATAGCGATTGAGCAAGACGTACGAAAACCGCGTTCCGGCAAAAGCTTCGAGTTCGATACGTAAACGCGCGAGTTCGGGTGTGAACGCGCGCTCGCGATCGTCGCCGAACCACGCTTGTTCGCGCGGAACGTCGACAAAGCGATCGTACATCTTGCGCCGCTCGGCCGTCCAGGACGTCGTCGTGAGAATCGTCGCAATGAGCGCGTCTGCACGCTCGCGAGCGAACCACGCGCGATAGAGGCAAAGATCCCCGCCAGATTCCGCAAGATCGATCCCGGTCTCGGTTGGTGGGACGGCGAAAAGCGACGGTTCTCCCGCGCCTCGCACACGCACCCGCCGCACGGCCACCCGAGCTAGCGCGCGATCTCCGTTCCAGGTGGAACCGGACGACGGACATATTTTTGCTTGACGGTGGGATCGTTCTCCCGAAAACCGAGATCCGCGCGAAGGACGCGCAGCTTTTGCCGAAGATGGATCACCGCTTGCGCGTGGATTTGCGATACGCGCGATTCGGAAACGGCGAGCACGCTCTTGATTTCTTTGAGCGTTTGCCCTTCGAAGTAATAGAGCTTGATGACGGTGCGCTCTTGCTTCGAAAGCGCTTCGACCGCTTGGACGAGCGCGTCTCGAATCTCACGTTGTTCGACGTCGGAGCCGAGATCGCCATCGTCGCCGCGGAGCGTATCGAGCAGTGGAATATCGTTGCCACGATCGTTCGGCAGATGTTCTTCGAGAGAGAGCAGGGACGTTCCACGAACTTTTTGTTGCAGCGTCTCGAGTTCGCGCTTGGGAATGCCCATGCGAACCGCGACCTCGTCGTCGGTCGCCAGGCGTCCGGTTTCGGCTTCGAGTTCGTGTTGGGTCCGTTCGAGTTCACGTGCCTTCTGGCGGACCGCACGCGGCACCCAATCGAGCGCCCGTAGCGCATCGATGATCGCGCCGTGAATACGCGTAATCGCATACGTTTCGAATTTCACGCCGCGATCGTCATCGTATTTCTCGATCGCATCAATAAGACCGACCACACCATCGTTGATCAGATCGTTGAGTTCGACGTTCGGCGGCAGATTGACGGAAATACGCCCGGCTACATACTTCACGAGGTGAATGTAGCGGTGGATGACCTCTTCCCGCGTGTAGCGGGTCCCCGCGATGATGTACGGTGAGCTCGCGTCAATCTTCAACATCGATAACATTCCACACGTCGTGCCGGACTCTTCCGAAGAGGCGAACCGATTTTAACCTCCATAGCGGATCCTCGGATTCGCTGCCGCATACAGCAGATCGACGATCGCGTTGACCACAACGAAGACCGTCGCGAAGAGCAAGATGCACCCGTTGACGAGCGGCATGTCTCGATTGGATATCGCATCGAAAGCGAGCCGCCCGACGCCAGGCCACGCAAAAATATGTTCGGTCAGCACGGCTCCGCCGAGTAAGAGTCCCGTTTGCAAACCGATCACGGTGAGGATCGGAACGAGGGCGTTACGCAGTGCGTGGTTGACGACGACGCTCTGCGGCGTGAGCCCCTTCGCACGAGCCGTCCGGATGTAATCGCTCTGAAGCACGTCGAGCATGCCGCTGCGCGTAATCTTCGCGACGATCGCAAGCGGAATCGTGCCGAGCGTGATCGCGGGCAGCACGAGATGCCACAGCGCATCGAGCGCCGCACGGCCATTTCCGGCCAGAAGCGCATCGATCACGACGAGGTGCGTACGCGCGGGGATCACGTAGGCAAGCGAGATGCGGCCCGAAATCGGGAAGAGGTCGAGCCCGAAATACGTCGGGACGACGGCGAAGAGATAGACGAGCATGAACCCGAGCCAAAAAACGGGGATCGATACGCCGACGAGCACCGCGCTCATCGTGAGGATATCGAGCGCGCTCGAACGGCGTAGTGCGGCAAAGATGCCGGCGGGCACGCCGATCGCGACCGCGACGAGCAAGGCGCCCGCGGTGAGTTCGATGGTTGCCGGAAAATATTGTGCGAGTTTCGTTGCGACCGGCTGCGCGTCGATGAGCGAACGCCCGAGATCGCCGTGGAGCAATGCGCCAAAATAGAACGCCAATTGAATGTACCAGGGCCGATCGAGGCCGAGCGCGATCCGTAACGATCGGACTTCGTCGGGCGTGGCATGATCGCCAAGACGGAGCGTAATGGGATCGCCCGGGATGGCCTGCATGAAAGCGAAACTCGCGAGCGTGATCGCGACGAGGACACCGGCAAGACGGACGACGCGGCGTATGAGGAATGTCGTCATGCGCGAATCGCGCGGATCGAAAAGAGCGCGGCTTGTGCGTAGAGATACATCCACTCACCGAGCGAGAAATCGTTGCGATCGCGTTGCAACATCGTCGCGAAGCGCGGCGTACGCGCGAGCTGATCGAAGAGCACATCGAAGCGGACCGGTTTGCGTTCGAGAAACGTCATCAGTTTATGGCGATGCCGCAGGCGGCCATAAAAAACGCTTTTGAGCGCCTTCTCGTACCGCTGCGCGGGCGCGTTGGACCGGCCGTGCCGCGCATCGGCAACCGCTTGCGCCGCGAGTCGCCCCGAGAACGCAGCCTCATGAATGCCCTCGCCCGTCGTCGCGTCGACGAGCCCCGCCGCCGTTCCCGCGATCATCACGTTCCCGTGACTGATGCGCGGTCGCGGCGCGCCGCCGTAGAGGAGATTGCCCTCCTCGCGAACGGTGTACGCGATGCCGGGAAAGAGTCGCGCCTGGACCGTCGGCAAAAATGCATCGAGTTCGGCGCGCAAATCTTTTCCCGAACATTTCCCTTGAATACCGAGACCGATCGAAAGATGATCGCGCTTGGGAAACATCCAGGCGATCACGTTGCGACCCGTTTTCGTTAAGTAGTAATGCATCTCGAGCATGCGGTAGGTCTGGTCGATTGCCGGTCGTTCGAGATAGACTCGGTACTGATAACACGTGATGAGCCCCGCGCTCCACGCGCCATAATCCAGCGGCGTCTCCGGTTCGAAACGCGCGCTCGACCCTTGCGCGAAAAGGACGGATCGCGCGCGAACTTTGTGGCGTTCGCCACTGCGTAAGTCGGCGTATTCGACGATCGTGCGCTCGCCGTCGACGGTGTACTTGCGAAAGAGCATCTGCGTTTCGATGCGGGCGCCTTCGCTACACGCGAGCGCAGCAATCGTGCCGTCGAGTTCTTCTCGCGTCGTCGTGTGCGCGTTTCCAGCCGTCGCGAAATCGTACCGTCGCCCCGAGAGTCCGCGGACGGAGATCGTCGGCGTATCGCAGTGCAAAATCGAGCGCGGGAGATCGAAATCCTCGCAGAACCCCGGCCGCAGCCCCGCTGCGCATACGCGTTTAGCGCCGATGATGGGGTCGCGCTCGAGAACGAGCGTCTCGACGCCCGCGCGAGCCGCTTCGCGCGCAGCGGTGCCGCCTGCGGGCCCACACCCGACCACCAAAAAGTCGACCTCTCGCATGCTTGTCGGACGTTTCGCGGCGCTGCTCGGTTCTCCGCGTTACCAAACGAAGCGCGGAAAGACCCAGGAGCGACCTCGACCTCCCAGAAGCCGCAATGAACTTTCAAGAGGCTGGGTGCCGGGTGAGTTTCGTCGCCCCTACCAGCTCTCTCCAAACAGGAGCGACTTTGGACGCATCTCTTGCCATAGAGCTCGGCCTCGGGGCCGGCGTGCTCGCCATTCTCTACGGTGTTTTTCTCATCACCCTCGTGATGAAGCAGTCGCCGGGGAACGCGCGCATGCAAGAGATCGCCGCGGCGATCCAAGAGGGCGCGATGGCCTTCCTCAAACGCCAGTACACGACCGTCGCGATCGTGGCGGGCGTGCTCTTCTTGATTATCGGAATCGCGCCGGCGCCGCTGGGATGGGAATCCGCATTCGGCTTCGCCATCGGCGCAACGCTCTCGGGGGCGGCCGGATTCATCGGCATGATCGTCTCCGTGCGCGCGAACGTGCGTACGGCCGAAGCCGCTCGGGGAGGACTCGCACCCGCACTTGCCCTGGCCTTCCGCGGCGGTGCCGTCACGGGGCTCCTCGTCGTCGGCCTCGGGCTCTTTGCGACGGCGGGCTATTACGCGATCATGCTCCGCGTCAATGCCAGCCACGCGAACCCCGTAAGCGATTCGCTCGGCGCGCTCGTCGGGCTCGCGTTCGGCTGTTCGCTCATCTCGGTCTTCGCACGACTGGGCGGGGGCATCTTCACCAAAGCCGCCGACGTCGGCGCCGATCTCGTCGGCAAAGTGGAGGCCGGGATCCCCGAGGACGATCCCCGCAATCCCGCGGTCATCGCCGACAACGTCGGCGACAACGTCGGCGACTGCGCGGGCATGGCAGCCGATCTCTTCGAGACCTATGTCGTCACGACGGTCGCCGCGATGTTGCTCGGGCATTTGGTCCTCGGAAAAACACTCGAAAGCGCGACGACCTTTCCGCTTATCCTCGGTGCCGTCTCGATCGTCGCGAGCATTATTGGCACACTTTTCGTGCGCATGGGTAACAACGCGCGCGGCTCCATTATGAACGCGCTCTATCGCGGCCTCATCGTCGCGGGCGTGCTTTCGGCGATCGCCTTCTACTTCGTTACCAAAGCCGAGTTCGGCGCGGGCGTGCGCATCGGCGATCTGGATATCTCCTATATCGGCATCTTCGTCTGCGCCCTCGTCGGACTCGTGGTCACGGGCGCGATTACGTATATCACCGAGATCTATACGGGCACGCAATTCGCCCCCGTCCGTAATATCGCCAAGGCGTCGGTGACGGGCCACGGCACCAACATCATTGCGGGACTCGCCGTCTCGATGCAGGCAACGGCGCTTCCCGCGCTTACGATCGTCGTCGGCATTTTAGTCGCGAACGGATTTGCGGGACTCTATGGCGTGGGCATTGCGGTCATGTCGATGCTCTCGATGGCGGGAATCATCGTCGCGATCGACTCGTTCGGACCGATCACCGACAACGCGGGCGGCATCGCCGAAATGGCCGACATGCCCGAAGCGGTACGCAACGTAACCGATCCCCTCGACGCGGTCGGCAATACGACAAAAGCCGTCACCAAGGGTTACGCGATCGGCTCGGCGGGTCTCGCCGCCGTCGTGCTTTTCGCATCGTTTCTGCAAGAGCTCTTCGATCGCTGTCACACGACGGTCGGTGCGTACTGCAATAAAGACGCGTCGGTCTTCAACAGCTTCTTCAACATCGGCGATCCCTACGTGCTCACGGGATTGCTCGTCGGTGGTTTATGTCCGTACCTTTTCGCTTCGCTCTCGATGGAATCGGTCGGCCGCGCTGCAGGCGCCGTCGTCGAAGAAGTTCGGCGACAATTCCGCGAGATGCCGGGCATCATGGACGGGACGCAAAAACCCGATTACGGCACGACCGTCGATATCGTGACGCGCGCGGCGCTCAAAGAGATGATCTTACCCGCGCTCATTCCGATCGGCGTTCCCGTCATCATCGTCTTGCTTTCGTACGTGTTGCCAAATTTTGGCGGTGCGAAAATGATGGGCGGCGCGCTCGTCGGCACGATCGTCACGGGGCTCTTCCTCGCGCTCGCTATGACAAGCGGTGGCGGCGCGTGGGACAACGCGAAGAAATACATCGAAGACGGGAACTACGGTGGTAAAGGATCTCCAGCGCACGCAGCGGCCGTCACGGGCGATACGGTCGGCGATCCGTATAAAGATACGGCTGGCCCCGCGATCAATCCGATGATCAAAGTCTTCAATATCCTCGCGTTGCTGCTGGTCGGCTTCCTCGTTCACTAAATCCGGAGCAGCAGCGAACGAAACGGTCGGCCGCGCGCGCGGACCGGCCGTTTTCTTCGTCGGCTCGCACCCGAGATACAAAGACCGGTCGATACCGCTTGCCGAAAGAGAACCAAAACCACCTCGTGCTACGTTTGCGGTGCATCGGGGTACGACGAGCGTATCCCATCTTAGGAGGACCCGTCGTATGAAGCGCATCGTCGCATTCACCCTTACCGCGCTTCTCGCCGCCGCCTCGAACGCGGCGCCCGCATTCGCGCAGGCTCAAGATCAGGAGCAGCAGATCGGCGCGCAAGTGTACGCCGAACTCGCGAAAAAAGGCGAAATCATTCCGCGTCCAAACGCGATGTACGCGGTCCTCGATCCGATCGCGACGCGCATCAAAGGCGTGGCGGATTCGCAATACGATTATCCGTTTAAATTCATCCTCGTGCACGAGAAACAGCCCAACGCCTTCGCGGTCCCCGGTGGAAACGTGTACGTGACGGATTCGCTCGTCAATTTCGTGCAGAACAAAGAAGAACTCGCGGGCGTGCTCTGCCACGAAACCGCGCACGATATCCATCACGACGTGCTCAACAATATGCAAAAGGCACAAACGACGGGTACGATCATCGGCATCGTCGGCGCGCTAACGGGTCTCGATAAGAGCGGCCTCGGTCAATTCGGCGAGAATATCGCCTACCAACTCCAGACGACCAAATTTTCGCGCGCGGTCGAACACGATGCCGATGCAAAGGGCGCAGTGACGTGTGCGCAGGGTGGTTACAACCCGTGGGGCATGGTCTGGCTCTTCCAAAACTTCGAAAAAGCCGGCGCCGGAGGCTCGATGGAAGCGCTCTCCGACCACCCGACCGACGACCATCGCATCGAGGATCTGCAGCGCGAATTCGCCGCAAGTCCGAGCCTCTTCGGTCGTTTCTCATCCGACATCGCGACGGGAATCCCCGTGCATAGCTCGGCGAGCGGCTATCACGCCCCTCGCTCGCACCCGACCTATGCGTCGGCCCATCACGTGGCAAAACACCACGCCGCCTATCACGCCGCGTACTGCTGCGCGCCGAAATAATCGCGCTGCCGCGACCGCGACCCGCGAGACACAAGAAAAGAGCCCCGGCACGACGCCGGGGCTCTTTTCTTGTTCGGGGTGACCGCACGTGTACGGTCACCCCGAACGGGGAAGTCTTACTTGATTTCGACGGTCGCGCCGACTTCGGCGAGCTTGGCTTTGATCTGCTCGGCTTCGTCTTTGGGGATGCCGGTCTTGATCGCTTTGGGTGCGCTTTCAACGAACGATTGGGCTTCGGTGAGGCCGAGGCTCGTGATTTCGCGGACAGCCTTAATGACTTTGATCTTCTCAGCGCCGACTTCGGTCAGCACGGCATCGAACTCGGTCTTCTCGGCGGCCGCTGCGGGAGCGGCTGCTCCACCACCGGCAGCTGCGGCGGCAACGGGAGCGGCGGCGGAAACGCCCCACTTCTCTTCGAGGG
>JAYTXC010000223.1:0-2689 GCA_043743145.1 Rhodospirillales bacterium | reverse complement strand
AATCGGACGCAGCTCTTCGAACGCATCGAAGCCGCGATCGCTCGGACCGGACGTGGCGAGGCTCGCTTCTCCATCTTCTATCTCGACCTCGATGGTTTCAAAAGCGTCAACGATCGTGGTGGGCATGCTACGGGCGACGCCGTGCTCCGCGAGATCGCTCATCGCTTGCGTGCGTCGATGCGCGAAAGTGATACCGTGGCACGGATCGGTGGCGACGAGTTCGTCATCATCGCCGCACCGCACAACGACGACGTAGCGCTCGCGCTCGCATATCGGCTCATCGATGCCGTCACCCCGCCGATCGAAACGAGCGAGGGCGTCTATGCGGTCGGAGTGAGTATCGGCATCGCGACCTATCCGCACGACGGCGCGAGCGTTCGCGCCTTGCTCGCAGCGGCCGACGGCGCACTCTATTCGGCGAAGACGCTCGGCAAGGGCACCGCGGTTTGCTGCAGCGCGACGAACTCCGCATAACGCTCGAGGAACACGCGTGCGACGCGATCGTGATCGACGATCGGCGGAGCGTATTTGGCATTGCTGTAAAGCGGTAACGCGAGTTGGGGCCGCGGATGAGCGGGCGACGCATCGAGAAGATCGGCATCGGTGACGTGTGCGAGTTCGGGAATCCACCGGCGAACGTAGGTCCCGCGCGAATCTCTTTCGCGTAGCTGTTTGCGTGGATTGTAGATGCGGGGAACCTGCGCGAGATCGGCACCGACGCCGACAATCCACTGCCAATTTCCCGTCGTAGCGCGCCGTCGTCTTCGACGAGATGCACGTCCCACATATCGCGACCGACACGCCAATCGACGCCGAGATCGAAGGCGCAAAATGATGCTGCGACGGCGCGGGCACGCGGATGCATCCAGCCCGTCGCATGCAATTGGCGGATTCCCGCATCGACGAGTGGATATCCCGTTTCGCCATCGCGCCATGCCGCGAGCGCGGGGTGATCGAGCGCGAACGGAAAATTGCGCATGCGCGGTTGCAACGCAACGTCGCCCGTTTCGTCGAAGTACCACGCGAGTTGCAAGAAAAAATCGCGACGCACGAGTGCGCGCACAAAGGCGGCGAGAGCGAGCTTCTCTTCCGTCAGCAAAAACGGATCGCGCGCCCGTGCATCGATGCGCGCGAGTAACGTGCGCGCGGATAGCACGCCGAACGACAGAGCTGCCGAAATCCGCGCGGTCGCTTCACCCGCGGGAATCGCAAGCGCGCTCGGATAGCCGAGCACCGCGCCCGCGAGATACCGATCGAATGCCGCGAGCGCACGCGTGGGATCGGGCGATTCGTCGCCACAATCTCCGTGCTCGTGCGCTTGCCACGATCGATCGCTCGCGAGACCGTGCGCGGCGAACGTGAATCGACCGGCAATCGGCGCGCGCGCGGCTTGCGCCCACACGGCCTCGTATGCCGCGAACGCACGATAGCCACGACCGTCTTCATCGGCGCGCAAGGCGGCCGTGACTTCGGGCGCGACGGCTGGTGCGTCGTGAACGATCGCAACGCGGAAGCCCGCGGCTTCCAACGTCGCGCGCAGCGCGCGATCGCGCGTGGCGCTGCGAGCATCGTACGCAGCACACCACGTGATGGTGGCCGCTCCCGCTTCGCGTGCGAGAGCGAGGATCGTCGTTTCGAACGACCCACGCCGCACGACGAGCGTCGCCTCGAACGCGCCGAGGTCACGTTCGAGCGATGCGACGGCACCCGCGTAATACTCCGCACGACGTGCATTTCGCGCGAGACGCGCGTCGTCGAGCGGATCGAGAACGAGCGCCGGCACGATCTCCCCGTAGCGCGCAGCCTCGGCGAACCCAGCGTGATCCACGAGTCGCAGATCGCGCCGGAAGAGATGGAGTGTTCGAGCTGGGCTAGAGACTTTCGACGTACGCAGCGACGTCGGCAACGTCGCTTTCGTTCAGCGGCGCGGGATAGAGCTTCGGCATCGGCGGTTGCGGATTTTTAATCCACGCGATCGCGGCGTTGTAATCTTTGCGACCCTTCTCGCCCACGAGCTTGGGACCGATTCCGCCGCCCACGCCCCCGGCACCGTGACAGCTCGAGCAGTTCTGCCCAAAGATGGCCGAGCCGTGCGTCGGATCGCCGAGCGCGATCTTCGCGCCTTCGACCGGTCGCAAGCCCGTGGATCCAGCATCGGTGATGGGACCCATCGGTTCTTTCGGGGCTTTTTCCGAGGATTCGTTTTTCGAGCATCCCGCAACGAGCAGACTCGCGAGCAGAACGCCTGAGAGGAATTTGGCACTTCGCATACGCTGGTTATGATTCTGCTGTAGGGGCCACGAGCCTTCCGAATTGATGTGCGGCAGGTCGCACGGCAGAGACTTCTAACGGCACTCTCAATGCCGAGAACCACGCCGACCGGACCCTCGCCCACACCGTTCATCAAACGCGCGGTCCTCTCGCTCATCTGGGCCGAGCGCCTCGTTTTTTTTGCGATTGGTATCTTGCTCTTTCTCGGCGCACTCGCGTTGCTCAAAGAGAGCGCGACGGTGCTTTTCAAAATGTACTTCGTTGGGTTGCCGACGACCGAGTTCGGCTCGCAATTTCTCGACGTCGTGCTGCTCGTGTTGATGATCGTCGAGCTCGCCTACACGGTGATCCTCTCGCTCCGCGGCGCGGTCTTGCAAGCCGAACCGTTTCTCATCGTCGGACTCATCGCCGTCATTCG
>JAYTXC010000222.1:0-2157 GCA_043743145.1 Rhodospirillales bacterium | reverse complement strand
TGGCGTCTCGCGCTCGAGGGCCGCGATGTCGTCGAGAATCCAGACGCCGCGGCCGTGGGTCGCGGCGATGAGATCGCGTCCGCCGCCTGAGATCCGCAGATCGCGAATCGACGTCGGCGGGAGATTCTGTTGCAGGCTCCGCCACGTGGTGCCGCGATCGGCGCTCCACCACATGCTATTCTCGAGACCGACGAAAAGCACGTTTGCGTCGTTTGGATCCTCGACGATCGCGCGCGCGAATTGCGTACGTGGTAGGCCTGCGGCGATATTCGTCCACGTCGCGCCGAAGTCGCGCGTCGCGTAGACGTACGGCGTACGATCACCCGTGAAGTGACGATCGAGCACCGCGTAGGCAACCGCGGCGTTGCGATGCGAGGCTTCGATCGTCGGGATGCGTGCATCGGCGTCGGCTGCAGGCATCGTGACGTCGCGCCACCGCGCGCCGCCATCGCGCGTGAGCGCGACTTTGCCATCGTCGGTTGCGATCCAAATCTGATCGCGCGCGACGCTCGATGGGACGATATCGAGGATCGTATCGCACGTCTCCGCACCCGTGACGTCGAGGCGTAGCGGCGTTCCCGACAGACCCTGCCGCGCTTTGATATTGCGTGTGAGATCGGGCGAGATGCGCCTCCAGTGCGCGCCCGAATCGATCGTGCGGAAGAGCACGTTGCCGCCGTAGTACGCGACGTGCCCGTCGAAAGGCGAGAACGCGAGCGGGCTCTCCCAATTGAAGCGATAGCGCAGTTCGCTCGGCGCGACGACATTTTGATTGCGCAGATAGGGCGAGATGTCACGACTGGTGCGCGTGCGCGTGTCGTAGCGCGTGAGCGAGCCCGCGTTATCGCCGCCGCCACCCGACGCCCAAACGATCGCCGGATCGATCGGATCGGGGATCGTCCAATTTCCATCGCCGCCCGCGACCCTGCGCCAATCGAGCGGCAAGATTCCGTCATCGCTGCGACCGTCGGAGGGGCCACACCACGCGCCATTATCTTGCAGGCCGACGCAGATGCCGTACGGCGTGCTCGTATCGGTTGCAATGCGATACGCCTGCGCGATCGGGACGTTGTTGCGCCATTCCCACGTCTCGCCGTTGTCGCGTGAGATCGCGGGCCCGCCGTCGTTTGCTTCGAGTATCGTCTTGCCATCGGCGGAAAACCAGATGCCGTGATGATCGCCGTGAAGATGTTTTCCGCTGACCTTCCACGTGCGCGCGCCATCGATGCTCTCAGCGAGTTTGACCGATGTCGTGAAGAGATGATCGGCGTTGCTCGGATCGACGAAAATGCGCGTGTAATAAAACGGACGCTCGTCGACGAGCGTGTTGGTCGACGCGAGTTGCCAGTGCGAGCCGCCGTCGTCGGAGCGCCAGATGATGCCGTCGTTGGATTCGACGATCGCGTAGACGCGCTTGGGATCGCTCGCTGCGACAGCGACGCCGATCCGGCCGAGCGTTCCGGCGGGAAACCCATTGCCGTTCACGCGTTTCCACGTCGCGCCACCGTCGTTGCTCTTGAAGAGACCGTCGTCCGCGCCGCCGCTCGTGAGATGCCACGACGAGCGCCGGAATTGCCACATCGATGCGAAGAGGACGTTCGGTTCGCTCGCGCTACGATCGAGATCGGCAGCACCGCTGGATGGCCCGAGTTCGAGCGTCTTCGTCCAGGTTTTGCCGCCGTCGATCGTGCGATAGATCCCACGATCGGCGCTGTCTTTGAACGGATCGCCGAGCGCCGCAACGACGGCGATCTGCGGATCGCGCGGATCGAGTGAGATCTTCGAAATCGCGTACGTGTTCTCGAGACCGAGATGCGCCCACGTCTTGCCGCCGTCGTGCGAGCGGTAGATGCCGTCGCCGTAGCTCACGTCATTGCGCGGATTGGATTCGCCGGTCCCGACCCAGACGTCGCTTGGCGTGTTCTTCGCGATCGCAATCGCACCGATCGAGCCGACCGCAGCCTTGTCGAAAACGGGCTTCCAACTCGTGGTCCCGTTCGTACTCTTCCAAACGCCGCCGCCTGCGGAGCCGATATAGACGAGCGCGGGAGCCGTATCGGAGCCCGCGATCGCGGCGAGCCGCCCACCCGCAATCGTCGGGCCGACGTTGCGCCACGCGAGTGCGTCCATGGGTCCCGGTGTCGGCGTCGCCGACGG
>JAYTXC010000221.1:0-13710 GCA_043743145.1 Rhodospirillales bacterium | reverse complement strand
GCGCCGAGCATCGGCACCGTAATGAGGGAGAGGACGATTGCGCAGCGGTTCATCTTTATTGAAGTTCGCAGCAATACGTAGAGCCTCCCGGTCTTCGATCTCGGAAAAAAAGCCCGGCGGAGTGATCCGTCGAGCTTCTTCTCTATCGTATGCGACGAAGCGATTTAGTCGTCGTGACCGTGGCCGTGATTGCCCTCATCGCCCTGGTTGTCGTCATCATCATGGTGGTGATGCTTGTACCGACCGTAATGATGGCCATTATCATGACGACCGCCGTTGTAATCGCGCGGGTAATAAACGGTCGGGTTGTTGTTGCACGGCACGCCGAAGCCGTCGAAGGTGCACGGTTGGCCGTTGTTCCCCGTGCGAAGAATATCGCCATTCGGGTACACGATGCGACCATCACCGAGGATCGTGCCGCCATCTTGTGTGCGACCGACCGGCGTATTCGCCTGTTGCTGTTTCTTGCGAATGTTGTTTGAAATGAGAATCGCGGCAACGGCTGCGGCGCCGCCAAGCAAGACCGCCGTCGTCGATGCGCTGTCGGCTTTTGCCGGGCGCGGCGCCATGCCCACGAGCATCGCGAAGAGCGTAAAAGCCGCGACGAGCGCCGTAAAGCGCGAATTCGTTCGGGGCCGGGCCAATGAGTGCGTCATAAAAGAACCTCCGAACGGGAGAACGAGGCCGCTCGCTCCAGGGTTCCCACGTCGCCAGAAGTTTCGCCCGAGGCTCAGGCGAGGTGCTCGCGGCCGTGCGGCGCGTCGAGATCGAGGAGCGGGCCGAGCGGTACGATACGCGTGGGATTGAGCTCATCGTGCGTCGCGTAATAGTGGCGTTTGATGTGGTCGAAATCGACCGTCCCCGCGATTCCGTCGGTTTGGTACAGATCGCGGAGATATCCCGAGAGATGGGGATAGTCGGCGATGCGGCGCAGATTGCATTTGAAATGCCCGACGTAGACCGCATCGAAGCGCACGAGCGTTACGAAGAGCCGCCAATCCGTTTCGAGGGGTGCCGCGCCGAAAAGATAGCGTCGTGTCGCCAAACGCGCATCGAGTTCGTCGAGTCGCTCGAAAAGTCGTCGCACCGGTGGCTCGTACGCCGCCTGCGTCGATGCGAAGCCCGCGCGATAGACCCCGTTGTTGACGTCGCGATAGATCGTCGCATTGAGCGCGTCGATCTCGGCGCGGTGTTCTTTGGGATAAAAGTCGTGCGGATGCTTCGCAAGTGAAGTAAAGTCCGTCTCGAACATGCGCATGATGTCGTCGTCGTTATTGGAGACGATACGATGCGTCTGCGTATCCCACAACACGGGGACGGTTACGCGCCCGCGATAGCTCGAATCGGTCGCGAGGTAGGCATCGCGGAGATAGGCGAAGCCATTGATCGGATCGATCGTGTGGCCGCGCCCTTCGCGAAATGTCCAGCCGTCTTCGTCGTTGCGGATCGGGTCGAGGACGGTCATGCCGATCGCATCGTCGAGGCCTTGCAATGCGCGTACGATGATCGTGCGATGCGCCCAGGGGCAAGCAAGCGAGACGTAGAGATGATAGCGTTTGGCGATCACGGGAAAGAGCGCACCTTCATGCGCGGAGACGCGCCCACCAAAAGCGTCACCCTGCCGCTGGAATTCACCCGAAGCGGATTGCTCGGCCGGAAATTGTGCTTTAACGCTCATGTGTGGTCATTAGACCGCCGCTCTCGCGAGCCCGCCCGTGTGATGCCGTCGAGCAAGGCGTTCGCGCGGGCGAGGAGATCGACGGGAGCTGGAGCCCGCCGTGCCAAGGCACGACGCAAAGCGAGCGCTTTGGTCTCCGCCTTGTGACACCGAATGCAGAGCGTGCGGAGGTTGCCGAGCTCATTTTTGCCGCCCTCGGCAATCGGCGCGATATGGTCGGCGTCCCACCACGTCTTGCGCAGTCGGCGTTTGGGAATTTCGTAGCGACGCGCGTAGGCTGCCCGTTTTGCCGCGGGTAGCGCCGCGTATTCTCGACGGATCTGACGACAATCGGTCCGACAGATGCGGCAAATGCCGCGATCTCGGCGCGCGACTTGCGACCGCAAACCGCGCCATGTCGCCGAATCCCAAAATGCGTCGGCGCACGCATCGCGACACCACACGCGCCGCCGGGCCCCGAGTTCGGTCTCGCACCATGCGCAAAGCCTGCGCCCTTGGGGCCCCGTCCGCCCCTCGACACGTGCAGCGAGTTCTGCGAACGCCACACCAAACGCAGCACCACGATGCGTGCGTTCGGCTGCGCTCACGTTTTCTCGGGGTGATCCGTGTGAAGCGCCTCATGAATGCGCGCGTGCAAGTCCGCGAGATGCGCACGCGTTTCGCGATCGATTCGCGATCCGTGTCCGGCACGCGCCGTTTCGCCTTGCAACGCGACGAGTTCCGCTCGCGCGAGCGCACGTGCATCGGTCGGTGCGTGGGCGTCGGGCTTGGTGAGTAGCGCCACGAGCGTATCGACGTAGCTTTGCTGTAGCGTGCGACGGAGGGCATTCACCGGCCGCGATGCGGGCCCACGAAGTTCGGTGAAAACGCTCGCGTGCATCCAATCGAAGAGATCGCTCAAGTGCATCGCACGGCCCGAGGTCGTCTCCGCAGCTGCATCGGCGACACGCGCGAGCACGATCGGTAAGAACATCTGTTTTATCGCTGCCGATTGCATTACGGCGATCTCTTCGGCAACGGGAACGTCGTGGCGTTCGGGTGGGCTGTATGCGAACTGCGGCAGATTACCGTAGCCTTCGAGCGCGACGTATCCGTAACCCGACCACTCGGTATATCCGAGCGACGTCCGCAACTGGGGCGAGATCCGAAATGCATCGGCGGCAAAAAGGTAACGGTCCAAGAGCGCAAACGCGCTTTTCTGAAGTGCGAAGGGTACGGGAACGACTGCGGGTTCCGCTTGCGGGTCGCCGCGATGCGCGCGCGAGACGTATTGGCCGCCGATGTAATGCGTCGGCATCTCCGCGCATCCGCGATAGCGACCGAGCACGTCGCGAAATGCATCGCTCATTTCTTCGTATGCGCCACCCGGACGGGGAAAATACGCGCCGAGCTCACCGAGGAGATCGCGATTCATCTTAAGTTGCACGTCGCACCACGCGAGCGGATCGTTCGTGAGGATGCCCTGTTCGACGCGCGGGTCCGAAGCGTGCCCGTTGCTCCAGCTCACGTCTTCGTCGGAGGCGTATCGGTACAGCGGATCGCTCCAGACGCTCGCCCATTTCGTGAGGGTGGGGATCTCGTCTTCGGGCGTCTTCGCGCCAGGGATGCGACCGTACGTCCACTTCATCGCGTAATAGTCGTACGGCCCCAGTGCCGTCTGTTCGTAATCGCCTTGCCCGTACGCGCGCGGCCAGAGATTGGTCGGAGCGTATTCCATGACCGTCGACGCGATGCCGAACTTCGCCGTGAAGCTCGTGTCCTGAAGTTGTTTTGCCGTATACGCGCGCGAGCCGATGAAATTGTGTTGCATGCCGAGATTGTGACCCGTTTCGTGCATGATGACCGAGAGCCACGTGTCGTCCAGGAACTTCTGTGGCATGGGATCGCTCACGCGACCGAAGCGAACGGGATCGATGATGTGCGTCCATTCGCGAAGCGCACCCATCGGCACATCGGCCGAGATGAGGATCCCGGTGCGAAACTCTTCGCCCGTGCGTGGATCGTAGAGCGTTTGTGAATCGGCGCCAAAACTCGCTCGGTACTCCGTCACCCAACGAAGCACGTTGTAGCGAATGTCGTCGGCGTCCCAATCCGGACTCGTGGGTTGGTCGCGCACTTGGAGGGCATCGCTGATGCCGATTTTCTCGAAGGCCGCATTCCACTTTAGGACGCCTGCGCGAATCGCCGGGCGGTAGCGTTCGGGAATGGTGTTGCTCATGTAAAACACCATCGGATGCGTCGCGGGTGAAAGCGCTCTGCTCGGATCCGACGGCTGCAGATTCCAGCGCACGACGTAGCGGAGTTTCCGCGAGAGAACCTCATCGTTATCGTACGTGAGATAGATATCGTCGTAGATACCGACTCGGTCGTAGGCATAGCGCGGCTTGTAATCGCTCGATCCGGGGGATTCAGCGATGTTGTAGACGACGTCGATGCCGACATGACGCGGATCCGGCAACACATCGGCGATGCGCTGCTCTTCGGAGTTCCACGTCTGCAATGCGTGAATCACGATATTTTTCGGAAAGGCCTTCGTGATGCCGAAGTAACTGCGTTCTTTATCAAGGACGTAGGCATCGGCTTTGGGCTGGTCGTGAATATTGGCTTTGAGGATGGCTTTGAGGTTAAGCTGATCGTCGAGGTAGGCTGCGGCGTCCATGACGACGGCGCCCGTTTTTGCATCGACGGCGGCGATCGGCGCGAGCGCGACGATCGTGCGCGCGAAACTTCCCGCAATCGCACGTTGCGCCGACGGTTCGTGGGGCGCGACGAAATACGGACTCGGCCAGACGATCGCGACGTTATTACCCGTCCGTTCGAAGCGCACGAGTTCGGTCGGTAAGTGATCGGTGTTCCCATACACGACGCCTTGGCCGCCAACACCCGATGCGGGAACGATCGTCTGCACGAATTCTCGATTGAGTTGGTTCGCGGCAAGTTCGATGTAGAGTTTGCCGTCTTTGCGCCAGATCGTAAAGAGCCCGCGTTCGGGTGTCGCACCTTTGACGAAGGTCGCGTATGCCACGGGTCCCTCCGCACTTGCGGCACGCCCGACCCCGGTTACGACCGCAAAGATCGCGACCAAGCACATGAAAAACCGCGGAACCATCATACCGGCGAATTGGCTATCGCGCGTGACGGCTCCGCTCGTCGCTATTTGATCGTGAGCGGTTTGTACTTGATACGATGCGGCTTTGCGGCTTCTTCTCCAAGACGCATCCGTTTGTTCGCTTCGTACTCCGTGTAGTTTCCGTCGAAATAAAAGACGCTCGAATCGCCCTCGAAAGCGATGATGTGCGTCGCGATGCGATCGAGGAACCACCGATCGTGACTCACCACCAGAACGGTTCCCGCGAATTCCGAGAGGCCGTCTTCGAGCGCGCGCAACGTTTCGACATCGAGATCGTTGGAAGGCTCGTCGAGCAGCAAGACGTTCGCGCCAGCCAGCAACGTCTTTGCCATATGCAAGCGGCCGCGTTCGCCGCCCGAAAGCGTCCCGACGAGTTTCTGTTGATCGGCGCCTTTAAAGTTGAAGCGACCCAAATACTGGCGCGACGGCATTTCGAACCTGCCGACCATGATGTAATCGCGACCGCCGCTGATCGCTTCCCAAGCCGTCTTCGTGTCGTCGAGTGATTCACGCGACTGATCGACAACGGCCATGTTGACCGTCGCGCCGATTTTTATCTCGCCCGTGTCGGGCGTTTCGGAACCCGAGAGCATGCGGAACATCGTCGACTTCCCCGCGCCGTTGGGCCCGATGATGCCGACGATCGCGCCTGCGGGAATAATGAAGTTCACGTTGTCCATGAGCAGGCGATCGCCGTAACTCTTCGAGACGTTTTTGAACTCGATGACCTGCGAGCCGAGCCGATCGGCGACCGGGACGAAGATTTCTTGCGTCTCGTTCGTCTTTTGGTATTCGTAGCTCGAAAGCTCTTCGAAACGCGCCATTCGCGAAGCGTTTTTCGATTGTTGGCCCTTCGCATTGGTGCGGACCCACTCGAGTTCTTTTTTGAGCGCCTTCTGTCGCGCGGACTCTTCTTTTTCTTCTTGGGCGAGACGCTGCTGCTTCTGATCGAGCCACGAACTGTAGTTGCCCTTGAAAGGGATACCGCGACCGCGATCGAGTTCGAGGATCCATTCCGCCGCATTATCGAGAAAGTAGCGGTCGTGCGTGACGGCGACGACGGTGCCGGCAAACGCCTGCAGATATTTTTCGAGCCACTCGACACTCTCGGCATCGAGGTGATTGGTCGGTTCGTCGAGCAGCAGCATGCCCGGCTTCGAGAGCAGCAGTCGGCAGAGCGCGACGCGGCGCTTCTCGCCGCCCGAGAGCGGACCGATCTTCGCATCCCACGGTGGGAGACGTAGCGCATCGGCCGCAATTTCGAGTTGCTGATCGAGGGAGTCGCCGTCGGCGGCGAAGATTTCGGCTTCGAGGCGCTCCTGCTCTTTCGCAAGCTTATCGAAATTTGCATCGGGATCGCCATAGGCGGCATACACTTCTTCGAGACGCTTGCGCGCCGCGAGCACGTGGCCGAGCGCTTCCTCGACGATCTCGCGCACCGTCTTGTCGGGATCGAGTTTGGGTTCTTGTTCGAGATACCCGATGCTCAGGTTGTTCTGCGCCTTTGCTTCGCCGTCGAATTCCGTTTCGACACCCGCCATGATGCGAAGGAGCGTCGACTTACCCGATCCGTTCGTTCCGAGAATGCCGATCTTCGCGCCGGGGAAAAAACTGAGTGAAATATCGCGCAGAATATACTTTTTCGGCGGCACGGTTTTGCCGACGCGTTGCATCGTGTAGACGTAGGACATCCGGGTTCCTTACGGGTCAGGGGCGAGCCGATGACCTTTGCCCGCGCAAGCGCGCGGACCCTCGGCCGCGAAGACCGCAGCGATGGAGGTATGTTGGTACGGCCCCGCGCCGCGCCGGTTCGCTGAGCCGCTTGCGTGTTTGGAAGCGCAGACCGTCGATGAGGTCGGGCCCGCGCTCGTGCGTGCCGATGCCGCGCTCGCCGAGGGCTACTGCATCGCGGGCTACCTCGCTTATGAAGCGGGCGCCGCGTTCGTGCCGGTTGCGACAAAAGCGGTAACCGGAGCGATGCCGTTGTTGGCCCTTGGCGTCTACGCGCCATCGGCGGGCGATGGCGCCAAGGGCAGCGCGTCGCGCGATGACGATCCCTCGCTCGAGCTCGAAGAAGCGCATGCCGAAACGCTCGGGCCTCTCGTGGCACAGATTCAAGCACGACGCTACCACGACGACCTCGACGCAATCGCGCGCGCGCTCCATGCGGGTGACGTCTATCAAGTCAACTACACGGTGCCCTTTGCGTTTTCGTATGCGGGCGATCCGCGGCGGCTCTTCTCGCGTTTACGTGCACGCGCGAATGTCCCATATGCGGCCTACGTGCGCCATGGAAATCGCGCGTTGCTCTCACTCTCGCCCGAGCGCTTCTTCGAAATCGACGGCGCGCACGTCCGCGCGCGACCGATGAAGGGCACCGCGACGCCTGGTGCCCCAAGTGCGCTTGCCTCGTTGAAGAATCGCGCCGAACACGTGATGATCGTCGATCTCTTGCGCAACGATCTGCACCGCATCTGCGAGCGCGTCGACGTCGCGCCACTCTTCGAAGTGGAAGCCTATCCGACGTTTGCGACGATGACATCGACACTGGATGGCATGCTGCGCGAGGACGTGCGCCTGAGCGATATCTTCGCCGCACTTTTTCCGTGCGGCAGCATCACGGGTGCACCCAAACGTAGTGCCATGAACGAAATCGCGCGACGCGAACGTGCGCCGCGCGGTATCGCGATGGGGACGATCGGTTACTGCGACGGCCCACGACGCGGGCAATGGAGTGTCGCGATTCGCACGGCCGACCTCGACTGCGCGACGGGCCGTGGCACCGTGCGCATCGGCGGTGGGATCGTCGCCGATTCGACGGCTGATGCGGAATGGGCCGAAGTGCTCGTGAAGCGACGCGTCTTCGCAAGCGACGCGCGCGCCGTCGGCCTCATCGAAACGCTTCGCATCGAACCCCGTGGCACACTTCTCTTGGCAGACGCGCATCGCGAGCGCCTCGCGCGCAGTGCCTTCGCTCTCGGAATCCCGCACGACGATGCGCGCGTCGCCGCGCTGTTCGCAGCACTCCGGCGCACGACGCGTCTCGCACCGGCACTCGTGCGAATCGAACTCGGTCCCGATGGCACGCTGTCGTCGAGCGAACGCGAGCTCGTCGACCCATTACGCGATCCGACGATCGCGCTCTCACCCATTCGCGTACGGTCGAGCGATCCGGCGCTCGCACACAAGACGACCGCGCGCGACGCCTACGACGCCGCTTCCACGTACGCCCGCGCCCACGGCCATTTCGATGCGCTCCTCGCAAACGAACATGGCGAACTTGCCGATGGATCGCGCACGACGCTCTTTATCGAGATGCGCGACGGCACGCTTGCGACGCCGCCGCTCGCGGCGGGCGCCCTTGCGGGAATCTTGCGCGCATCGCTGCTGGCTTCGGGTCGGGCGCGTGAAATGCGACTCGTCGCGCGCGATCTCGAAGATGCGGCGACGCTCTTCGTCGGCAATTCTGCGCGCGGCCTCATCGCCGTCCGTGCGATCGTGTCGCGTAAGGATCCTTACGTGGCTCGGCACGATTCTGCGATACGATAGGGCCATGCAGACGTACGCCTCGATCGCCCTCGCGCTCGCCGTCGCGATGCTTCCGGCCACACCGCTCGGCGCGCAGAGCAAACCCTCGCTCGCGCCCGTTCTGGCGGCCTCGGAAGGATGGCTCAACGGCCACGTATCGCCCGCATCACTCGCCGGCAAAGTCGTCGTCGTCGACGTCTTCACGTTCGGCTGTTACAACTGCCGTAACGTCGTGCCGAATCTTCGCGCGGTCAATGCGCGTCGTTCGAAAGACGTCACGATCGTCGGTATCCACAGCCCGGAGACACCATACGAAAAAGACCGCGCGAACGTCGTGGAAAATCTCAAGAGCCAAGGCATCGTCTGGCCCGTCGCGATCGATAATTCGTTTACGATCTGGAACGCATACGGCGTGAGCGCGTGGCCCACGCAACTCGTGTTCGATCGCCACGGGCGTTTACGTAAGACCATCGTCGGCGATTCGCAAGACGACGAACTCAACGTCACGATCTCGGAGCTCGTCGCGGAGAAGTAAATCTCGCGCCACGGTTGCGAGGCGCGATCACGCGTCGTCGTCCCACGCTACCGATGAAATCTTCCACCCTTGTGGGGTTCGGACGAACTGCGTCGCCTTCGCGCCGCGACCTTCGACACGGACGCCCGAAGCGATCCAGTTTTTTTCATAGCGACTAAAGCGTTGCGCGATATTTCCGTACACGTGCGTTTGCGCGGACGTTTCGTACTCCGAGAATTCGCGTAACGTACCGTCGGTGAGGATCGTTTTCCGCGGCTCGAGAAAGCTTGCGACATCGTCTACGACCGGCGTGCCACCGACATTCTTGATGATCGTCGCTTCGGGGATAAAGAGTTCGTCGAACCGATCGAAGTCCGGGATCACGCCGTCGCGATTTGTAAGCGTATTGAAAAACCGCGCCGTAAGTTCGTCGATGGCCAATTCATCGGCACTACTCGCGATACGCGGCGCGGCCGGTAGGCGCGTCTGCGCTTCGGAGACGATCCGCGCGACGATGACCGCTGCAGGTTCAACCGCATCCACGAGCCCGACCGTCTGTCCCGCGTAGAGATTCGCCACATCGTAATCTCGGCGCGCGCGTGCAGCCTCGAAGTCGTCGCGGGTCGACGGCGTGATCTCGCCTTCGCGCCCGTGATACCGGTCGGTGAACGCATTACGCAATGCCCGACCGGGAAATTCGGTCGGCCACGCTTTCTGCGAAACGCGATCGAAGGCACGCGTGAGCACCGTTTGTGTTTCGTCGCTGCGCATGATGCGCTCGCGCGCGACGTCGTTGCTGCGCGCTTCGCGCGCCACGAGGAACGGCGTGCCGATCCATGCGCCACTCGCGCCCGCCGCGAGCACCGCGGCGAGCCCGCGTCCCGTCGCGATTCCGCCGGCCGCAATCACCGGGACGTCGCCCGCCATCTCGAGCACGATCTGCAAGAGCGGCAACGTTCCGACCGAACCCGTATGGCCACCCGCCTCCGTGCCTTGCGCCGTGAGGATATCGACACCCGCCGCGAGCGCCGTTCGTGCCCACGCGCGCGATTGCACCTGCGCACCGACGAGAATCCCCGAACCGTGAAAGCGCCGGACGTACGGCGCGGGATCCCCGAACGAGATCGACACGAATGCGGGGTTCGCCGCGATCGCGAGATCGACGAGTTCGGGCCGAAGGTCGAGCACCCAGCACACGAGCCCGATGCCGAAGTGCACGGGTAAGTCACCGGCGCGCAAGATGGCGAGTTGCTCCGCAATGCTCTCCGTCGTCTCGCCTTCATCGAAACCGAGCATCCCGAAACCGCCCGCGTCGCTCACGGCCCGCGCGAGCGAGCCGCCGGCATACGGTGTCATCGGCGCGTTGAGAATCGGATAGCGCACGTCGAGCATCCGCGTGAGCTCGTTGCGCATCGTTATGTCGCGCCGCGCTCGGCGCGCAACCGTGTTTCTTCTTCGGCGAACGCGGCGAGCGCCGCAGGATCCGCCCACGCACGATGATCGCCCGCCGCATAGGCGAGTGCATTGCGATAGTACATCCACGCATTAAGACGATTGGCGATAAAGTTATCGCGCGTTTTCAGGACTTTGCCTGGCACGCCCGCGACGATCGAATGCGGTGGTACGACGACGCCTTCGCCAACGATCGTGTGGCCTGCGACGATCGAATTCTCACCGATCACGCAGCCATCCATGAGCGTCGCACCGATGCCGATCAAACAATTATCACCGACGGTACAGCCATGAAGCGTGACGCGATGCGTGACCGAGCAGTGCGCGCCGACGATCGTGGGCGCGGTGTAGCCGACGTGCACCATCACGAAATCTTGAAGATTCGTGTACGCACCGATGACGATCTCTTGCGTCTCGGCGCGCGCGACGACGTTGGGCCAAATCGAGACGCCCTCGGCGACGCGCATCTTGCCGTAGAGCACGACGCTCTCGTGGACGTAGGCCGCGCGCGAAACATCGATGCCGGGCCCGAAGCGTGCGTTCATCCGCGACGGCGCGTACGTACGGCGTCGGCGAGCGCGTCGAGGACGCCGATCGAGTCGGGCCAACCGATGCACGCATCGGTGATACTCTGGCCGTACGTCAGCTCGGTATGGGGAACGAGGTTTTGTCGGCCTTCGACGAGGTGCGATTCGATCATCACGCCGCAAATCGTGCGATTGCCACCCGCGATTTGCGCCGCGATATCGTGCGCGACCGGAATTTGATTCGCGTGCTTCTTACTCGAATTTCCGTGGCTCGCATCGATCATGAGCCCGGTCGGCACTTCGGCATCGCGCAACGCCGTCGTCACGCTGGCGACCGAGGCAGCGTCGTAATTCGGGGTGACGCCGCCGCGCAAAATGAGGTGCGCGTCGTCGTTCCCCGTCGTCGAGACGATCGCCGAGCGCCCGTCTTTGGTGACCGAGAGAAAATGGTGGGTGTGATTTGCGGCCGCGATCGCATCGAGGGCGATTTTGATATTTCCATCGGTCCCGTTTTTGAAGCCAACCGGGCACGACAGTCCCGAGGCGAGTTCGCGGTGGATCTGGCTTTCGGTCGTGCGCGCGCCAATCGCGCCCCACGCGACGAGATCCGCAAGATATTGCGGCGTGATCGTATCGAGGAATTCACATCCTGCGGGCAACCCGAGTTCGTTGATTTCGAGCAAGAGACCGCGTGCAACGCGCAGGCCGTCGTTGATCGCGAAACTGCCGTCGAGATGCGGATCGTTGATGAGGCCTTTCCAGCCGACCGTGGTGCGCGGCTTTTCGAAATACACGCGCATGACGATCTCGAGCGCATCGCTCAAGCGCTCGCGCTGCGCGAGGAGGCCGCGCGCATATGCGAGGGCCGCTGCCGTATCGTGAATCGAACACGGCCCGATGACGACGACGAGCCGATCGTCCGCGCCGTGCAGAATGTCGTGCGTCGCCCGCCTGGCGCTCGTCACGACCCCGGCGGCACGTTCCGAACACGGTAATGCATCGAGGAGATGACGCGGTGGTGCGAGCTCTTTTATTTCAGCGATGCGGAGGTCGTCGGTTTGAGTGAAGGTCACAACGGCCGTAAAGTTCCGGGCCCACGCGATCAAACCCCGTCGTGCATGGTCGTGGGACTGCCGACCGGAAGTTCGTACAAATGTCGGATTCATCGCGCGCTCTCATCACGTGGGATTGCCCACCCCCCTTGCTCGAGCCACTCCAAGCAATCGGCGTAACGGTCGAGCGCGCGCCACGCCAGGATCTCGAAGCCGAAATGCTCGCCGCGATCGCCGATAAAGTCGCCCTGCTCTGCCATCCTTTCGCGCCCATCACGCGGGCCGTGATCGACGCTGCGCCGCATTTACGCGTCGTTTCCACCGTCGCCGTCGGATACGATAATATCGATCTTGCGGCACTGCGCGAACGCGGCATTCCGCTCGGCCACACACCGGGCGTCGTCGTCGAAGCGACGGCGGACATCACGTTCGGCCTCATCCTCGGCGTCATGCGGCGCATGTTTTCGGGCGATCGTTACGTGCGCGCCGGAAAATGGACGGGTGGCATGGATGTTCTCGGAAACGATCTTGCGGGAAAGACGCTCGGCATTTTGGGCATGGGCGCGATCGGTATGTCGGTTGCGCGCCGCGCGCGTGCGAGCAACATGAAGATTGCCTATGCCAATCGGAATCGGCGCGACGACGCACCGGATGCGACCTTTTGCACGTTCGACGAGCTTCTCGCGACCGCCGATTGCCTCTGCATCCTCGCACCGCTCTCACCGCAGACGCGTCGCATCATCGACGCTGCCGCGCTTGCGAAGATGAAGCCGAGTGCCTATCTCGTTAACGCCGCGCGCGGCGGTCTCGTCGATACGCAAGCACTTCACGATGCGCTCGCGAGCGGTCGGCTTGCCGGTGCCGCCGTCGACGTGCTCGATCCCGAACCGATCGGTGCGGATCATCCACTCCTGGCATTGCCGACGTTTTCGATCACGCCGCACATCGGCACGGGATCGGTCGAAACACGCATGGCGATGGCGCGCATGTGTATCGCAAACGCCGTCGCCGGATTACGCGGCGAGCCGTTGCTCGCGGCCGTCGCGCTTTAGCGGATCTGTGACGTCTGCGGTGATCGTTCTCAGAACCGTACCGTTCGAGTGCACACGTATTTATCTCTCGAGCGTTGCGTGCAAAAAACGATCTGTCGTCTGCGTCGCAAGCGTGCCACCGAGGCCGCCGGGGAGCGTGTCGAAGGCGTGATTACTCCACGGAAGCTCGATCGCGGCGACCGCATCGCCGTGCGCGCGGAGCGCGTCGCGCAATTCGCGCTGTTGCTCCGGTCGCACCAGCGCGTCGCGTAAACCGATGATGAGGTACGTCGGGGGTAACCCCGCCCGGACGTGCGCAACGGGAGACGCCGCGCGGTACGCCGCCATCCGGCCCTCGGGCTGCGAGCCCAGATACGCGAGTAAGATGCGCCGCACGTTAGCGGGATCGGGATTTGGCGTAATGCGATACCCATCGACGAGATCGGTCGGAGCGTAGTACGCAACGACGGCGCGAACGCGCACGGGTTCGGGCGCATATGCGGCGAGCAACGCGAGTTCGGCACCGGCGCTACGGCCGAAGAGCGCGACGCGATCGGGATCGACGCCCCACGCACGCGCATGTTTCGCAATCGTCGCAATGGCATCTTCGATATCGTTCGGTTCGGTTGGAAAACGATATTTCGGTGCGTGTCGGTAGTCGACGGAGATCGCCGTGAAGCCACGTGCGGCGAGCGCCCGATCGATGCTTGTATTGTCGGCGCGTTTGCCAAAGAGCCACGCACCACCGTAGATCGTGATGATCGTCGGTCGCGGGCCCGCGATCTTCGATCGATACAG
>JAYTXC010000220.1:0-7684 GCA_043743145.1 Rhodospirillales bacterium | reverse complement strand
CCCGGCGATGAAGATATCGCCTGGATCTACGGCTATGGCTTCCCGTGGTTCCGAGGCGGCCCGATGTGGATGGCCGATACGATCGGACCGAAAAAGATTTACGACCAAATCATGCAGTGGCAGGCCACACTCGGCAAACATTGGCAGCCGGCGCCACATCTCAAAGACGTCGCGGAGAAGAACGGTACGTTCGCGCCGCGTCCCAAGATCGGATCGAAGTAATCATGGTAACCGAAGCAGTCATCGTTTCCGGCGCACGGACGCCGATCGGTAAGGCGTTTCGCGGCGCATTCAACATGACGCATGGCGCGACGATGGCCGGGCACGCGATCAAGCACGCCGTCGCACGTTCGGGCGTGAACCCGCACGATATCGAAGATACCGTCATCGGCGTCGGCATGCCCGAAGGCGCGACCGGCCACAATCTCGCGCGCAACGCCGCCGTCCGCGCGGGCCTTCCCCTCAGCGTTGCCGGGACGACGATCACCCGCTATTGTGCCTCAGGCCTTCAGGCGATCTCGACAGCCGCGCATCGCATCATGGTCGATGGTGCACCGGCGATGGTTGCGGGCGGTGCCGAGTCGATCAGCCTCGTGCAAAACGCGACGAATATTAAGTTCTTTACTGAAGAGTGGCTCCTGCGCCACCAGGCCGATCTCTTCATGCCGATGATCGAAACCGCCGACCTCGTCGCGCGCAAGTACAACGTCGCACGCGACGCCCAGGACGCGTACGCGTTGCAGTCGCAACAGCGCACCGCAGCCGCGCAACACGCCGGACGTTTCGATGCCGAAATCGTGCCGTTGCCCGCGTACATGTACAAAGAAGATAAGGCGACGGGCGACGTGACCGAGGTGATGAACACGCTCCTGAGAGACGAAGGCAATCGCGAAGATACCAATCTCGAAGGGCTCGCCAAGCTCAAGAGTGCGAGCTTTTCGAATCCGAAATCATCGATCACCGCGGGCAACGCATCACAACTCTCCGACGGCGCGGCCGCGATGGTCCTCACGAGTTACGATTACGCGCAAAAGCACGATCTCAAAGCGCTCGCGTACTATCGTGGCATGGCGGTCTCGGGACTGCGGCCCGACGAAATGGGCATCGGGCCCGTCTTCGCGGTGCCCAAGTTGCTCGAGCGTCATGGCCTTAAGGTCGACGACATCGATCTCTGGGAGCTCAATGAGGCCTTCGCCGTGCAGACGCTCTATTGCCGCGACCAACTCCACATCGACAACGAGAAGTTCAACGTCGATGGCGGCGCGATCTCAGTCGGCCATCCCTACGGGATGTCGGGCGCGCGCCTCGCCTTGCACGGCATCATGGAAGGCCGTCGCCGTAAGGCGAAGTGGCTCGTCGTGACGATGTGCATCGGTGGTGGTATGGGCGCCGCCGGTTTGTTCGAACTCATCAACGACTAGACGCGCGCGCTCGCGGAGCGCACGTGATGTTGACGGGGCGTCGCAGCAATGCGGCGCCTCGCTTTTTTTCGTTGCGTGCGCGACTTGCGGACCGGTGCGGACGCATGATAACGTCGTCGCGAGGATTACATGGACATCGCACCACTTCTCGATATCCCTGAAGTCAAACCCGCAATCGAGCAGATTCGCGGTCAGTGGCATCAGAAGGTGAGCCCGAAACGCCGACGTTCGCTCGCGCAGAGCCGGATGGGCACCGCGCTGACGCACTGGGCCGGTAGCTACGGCGAGGTCGGTACGGAATGGCGCTGTTATCTCTTCGGTGATGGTGACGAGCCAACGTCGCTCGGACGGCGACGCGAACAACCAACAATCGCGCCCGATATCGCGGTCGATTTTTTTTCTCCGAGCGATGCGCGAAAGCGATTGCGCGAGAAGATCGCCCTGTATTTCGCATTCGGATCACGCGCGGTCGTCGTCGTCGATCCCGAACTCGGGACGAACGTATGCGGCGGGCGATCGTCCGCGCTTTGCGGCGTATCCCGACCTCGACGTCGATCTCGCCGCGCTCTTTCGCGATCTCGAGACGCTATTTCAGGTTCTGGACGAGTGTGTCTTGGGTTTCCGAAATCTTTTTCATGACATTCGACAGCGTCGAAACGAGCTTGCTCCGGCGGTCCATCGCCATTTGCAAGCGCAGCGACGTCATTTCAGACATTTCGTTCATGCTGGCGGGTCCGGTTGGATCGACGTGCGGCCTCATTTTCGTCGTCGTTAATATTTCCGAATTGCCAAGTCGATTCTTGGCGTGACGCGACGTTTTCACTTCACCGATCATCGAAAGATCTCGATCCAAGTCCTGCGTCACACCCATCAGGACCAGAAAAGCGAGGGCTTCGCTGTCCGTTTCGTGTAAATCGGGAAACTCGTCGCGCACGGCTAAGGAAACCATCGCCTCGAGGTCGCCCGACTGCGTCTTCGATTCGCTGCCGACGCGTATACTTAAGGCATGCACTTTCGCACGATTGATCGGCGTCAACCGCTGTAACAATTTCTCGCTCAGCGCGCGCTCATCGTTGGGGACGGGAGTCAGGTTGGTGTCTGCCCACCCACGCGTAGGAAGCAAAAATGCCAGCGTGATTGCTGCGACGAGCATCAAGGATACACGTACCATGGCTGTCTCCTTCGCCGAGAGCTTCCTGTATTGTCAAACAAAATATCGTCGTTGGCAAGCACGACAGTGTCTTGGCTCGCGTCTGCTGCACGCGGCGCGGCAGTATCGTCGATCGCAAAGTTGTTTCGCACTCCGTTCTCATCACCCGCGGCTCGCTTAGGGCTCAAGCCAGTCGATGGAGAACGACACGCGATGCCGTCCCACCTGTGGTTGCCGTTCACGCAAATGGCCGAGTTCGATGCTCGCGAACGAACATTCGTTTCCGGCGAGGGCACGCAGCTCACCGACGCGCGGGGACGCACCCTTTTCGATGCGATTTCATCCGTTTGGGTGACGATCCACGGGCACGGACATCCCGCGATCGTCGACGCGATCGCGCGTCAGGCGTCGCTACTCGATCACGCGACGGCGCTGGGGGCGAGCAATCCCGTCGCCGAGGACCTCGCGGAGCGACTCGCCGCGATGAGCGGCCTCGATTACGCGTTTTTTGCGAGCGACGGCGCGAGCGCGATCGAAGCGGCGATGAAGATGGCGTTACAATATTGGCGACTCGCGGGCGAACCGCAGCGCTCGACGTTCGTCCATCTGCGCGCGAGCTACCACGGCGATACCGTTGCCGCAATGAGCGTCTCCGATATCGCGGTGTTCAAGCGCGAATTCGGCGCGGTCTGTTTCGAGTCGGTCGTTGCCGACGACCTTACGACCGTGCTCGCGCGCGAGGATATTGCGGCCATCATCGTCGAGCCGATCGTCCAGGCGGCCGCGGGGATGCGGATCGTGCCGCACCCGGCATACGCGGCGCTGCTACAGCAGGTCGATCCGCTCCTCATCGTCGACGAGATTGCGACGGGGTTCGGTCGCACGGGAACGATGTTCGCTTTCGATCAACTCGGGCTCGCGCCCGATCTGCTGTGCGTGGGCAAAGGCCTTACGGGTGGAACCCTCGCACTCTCCGCAACGCTCGCGACCGCGCGCATCTACGATGCATTTCTCGGGCGCGCGAGCGAGTTACGACATTTCTTTCACGGCCACTCATACGCCGCCAATCCGATCGCGTGTGCGGCCGCAATCGCGACTCTCGAGCTCTTCATATCAGAACGTACGATGGCGCACGTCACCGAACTCGACGCGCATCTCGCGCACGCTCTGGCACCGCTCGCGTCGCATCCACGCGTTCGAGAAGTGAGACGCGCGGGGCTGATGTGCGGCATCGAACTTCTTCCGCCGCTCGGATGGGACAAACCGATTTCGTACGGACGCCACGTTGCAAGCGAGCTCTACGATCGTGGGCACTTCACGCGACCGATCGGTGAGACGATTCAGCTCGTGCCGCCGCTCTCGTCGCAGACGCACGAGCTCGATTCATTCGCTACCGAACTTTTGGCGGTAATCTCCGCGTGAGCTTTCTCGATCGCGTTCGCTTCACGCTCGACAATCTCGCCGAAGGCTCGCTCCTACGCGACGTGCGCGCGGCCGTACCCATCGGCGCGATCGACTTTTCGTCCAATGACTATCTCGGCATGGCGCACGAACCCGCCGTTCTCGCGGCGCTGCATGCGGCCCAACGCCTGGGGTCGGGCGGGTCGCGCTTACTCTCGGGCGCCCATCCCGAGCATGTCGCACTCGAAACCGAACTCGCGGCGTGGACGGGCCGCGAACGCGCACTGCTCTTCTCCTCCGGGTATCTCGCGGTGATCGGCGCGATCGTCACGCTCGCGCCGTTCGTCGAAGCGATCGCGAGCGACGAGCGCAATCACGCGTGTGCGATCGATGCGGTGCGATTGACGAACGTGCCGCGCAGCGTCTATCCGCACGGCGACTACGTGCCGTATCGCAACGTACCGACGATGGTCGTGACCGAGTCGCTCTTCGGCATGACGGGGACGCGCGTCGATATCTGCGCGATGCTCGCGAAACTCGGACCGAGCGATATCCTCGTCGTCGATGAAGCGCATGCGCTCGGCGTCGCGGGGCCACGAGGCGCGGGGCTCTGCGCGTCGTTCGCCGACCCGCGCATCGTCGTCATCGGCACGCTCTCGAAAGCGCTCGGTGGCGCGGGCGGTTTCGTCGCGGGCGCGCGCGATGCGATCGCCTATCTCGCGACGGCCGCGCGAACATTCATTTTCGATACGGCGATGCCGCCATCCGTGGCGAGCGCGTTGCGTGTCGCGCTCGCGCACGTCGCGAGCGATGATGGCGACGCCCGTCGTGCAATCGTTCGCGCGCGCACGCATACGCTCATCGGCGAGCTCGCCGCGATCGGCATCGTCGTGCCCGCAAGTGACGGTCCGATCGTGCCGATTCCCATTGGCGATGCCGCCGCAGCACTCGCGATCGGTCGCGATCTCGAAGCGCGCGGCATCTTCGCCCCTGCAATCCGTCCCCCAACCGTGCCGCGCGGCGAATCGCAACTGCGCGTCACGTTACGAAGCGACCATACCGAAGCCGACATTCGCGCGTTCGGGCGTGCGCTCGCAGCGGCGCTCGTGACAACGCGATGAACGCGCGCTATTACATTACCGGCACCGATACCGGCGTCGGGAAGACGCGCGTCACGGCAGCCGTCGCTCGCGCGCTCGTAACGCGACGACGCGCGGCGGGCGAGCGTGGCGACGTCACGATCGTGAAACTCGTGCAGACGGGCGTCGACCCAAACGAACACGCCGACGCATATGAAGCCGCTGCGCTCGTGCCGTGCGCGAACCGCGAACTCCGTCGCTTTCGCGAACCCGCCGATCCCTGGACCGCCGCGCTCGTCGACGGGTGCGAGCCGCTCCGTGCGATCGAACTCGCCAACGAACTCGATCGTATCGACAGCGATCTCGTGATCGAAGGCTCGGGCGGCGCCGCCGTGCCGCTCAACGCAAGCGAATCGCTCGACGACGTCGCACGCATCGCAAATGTGGAGACGATCCTCGTCGTCGGCTTACGGCTGGGCTGCCTCAACCATGCGATCCTCACGCTTACGTATCTCGCCGCTCGATCGGCGATCGTGCCGTGTATCGCCCTCACCGAACCGTGGGGTGCCGTCGACGCCGCGTACCGCGGCCAAGTGGAACGCGTGCTGACCGCGAAGATGCCCCTCGACCTCGCGACCGCGCGCCATCGGGGCACGTCGCAACCGGGGCAGCCGCAGATCGTGCACGTGCCATTCGATGGCGATGCCGCCCGTAGCGTCGCTCGAGCCGCGGGCGCCATGACCTTCATCCGTTGACCCTGGAGATCGAACGTATGCATCCCGCCCTCGACACCGCCCGCCGCGCCCTCATCGTCGACCGTCGCCCACTCCGGCGCGACGAACTCGTCACGATGAGTACGCTTCCGTCGGATCAGATCGAAGCGCTGCTCGGTCTCGCTTCCGAAGTCCGCGACCACTATTGCGGTCAACGCGCCTACGTCGAGGTGATCTACAACGCGAAAAAGGGCGGCTGCTCCGAAGACTGCCACTTCTGCTCGCAGAGCGCGCGCTTCGCGAGCGACGTCAATCCCGAGCCGCTCAAAACCGTCGACGAGTTCGTCGCCGCGGCGAATGAAGCGCTGGCGCGTGGAGCTGGCGAGTTCTGCATCGTCGTTGCCGTCCGCGGGCCCTCGACCGCGCTGCTGATGCGCGTTGCCGAAGCCGTGCGCGTCATCAAAGCAACGACACCGCTCGAAGTGGCGGTCTCCCTCGGCATTCTCACCGACGCGCACCTCGCCGTACTCGCCGCAGCCGGGGTCGACAAAGTCAACCACAATCTCGAAAGTTCGGAACGATACTTTCCCTCGGTCTGCACGACGCACACGTATGCCGAGCGCTACGAAACGTGCGAGCGCGTGCGGCGCGCGGGGCTCGAACTCTGCTGCGGCGGTATCATCGGCATGGGGGAGACGATGGACGACCGCATCGATTTTCTCTGCGCGCTCCAAGCGCTCGAACCGACGGAAGTCCCGATCAATTTTCTCGACCCACGGCCGGGCACGCCCTTTGCCGATCGCAGCGTGATGGAGCCGATGGAGGCGCTGCGGTACGTCGCGATGGCCCGCCTCGCGTTGCCCGGTGCGCTCATCCGTTTTGCCGGAGGCCGCGAGATTACGCTGCGCGGTTTACAAGATCTCGGCATGCAGGGCGGCGCGAGCGGGCTCATCCTCGGAAATTACTTAACGACCAAAGGACGCAGTGACGCCGACGATTTTGAGATGCTCGATCGGCTCGGTTTTGAAGTGATGCGCTAGCATGGGGCGCGCCGATGCGGCGAACCCCATGCTGTTTGTCACGTGATGCGACTTAGTGCCGCATGTCGTAACGATCGAGCATCATGACCTTGTCCCAGACCTTTACAAAGGCCCTAATGAACCGCGCGTGTCCGTCGCTCCCCGCATACACTTCGGCAACGGCGCGAAGCTGGCTATTGGAGCCGAAGACGAGGTCGTTTCTCGTCGCGTTGAAACGCGGTTTGCCCGTCGTGCGGTCTTCGAGCGAAAACGTCATGCCCGCTTCATCCGCCTTCTTCCACTCATAATCCGTACTGGTGAGCACGGTGAAGAAATCGTTTGAGAGGACGCCGACCCGATCGGTAAAAACGCCACTCGCCGATCCATCGTAATTCGCGCCCATGACACGAAGCCCGCCAACCAGCGCCACCCATTCGGGAGCGGTGAGCGCCAGCAGTTGTGCCTTATCGAGAAACAACTCTTCCGGCGAAACATCGTGTGTCATCGACGAAAACCCATCGTCGGTATAGTTACGAAACCCGTCGACCACGGGCTTGAGCCAGGTGAACATTTCGACATCGGTCAGGGCCTGCGTCGTATCGCGCCGACCCGCAGTAAACGGGACGAGCAGCTCGACACCCGCATCGGCGGCAGCTTTCTCGATCGCCGCACAGCCTCCCAGCACGATCAAATCGGCAAGTGATACCCGCGTGCCATCCGACCGCTTTCCGTTGAAATCCGCCATGACGCTTTGCAGTGCCGCGACCACGGGGATCGCGCGCTTGTTCACGGGCCAGTCCTTCTGCGGCGCCAGCGCCAGTCGCCCGCCGTTCGCGCCGCCACGCTTATCACTATTGCGATACGTGGCTGCCGCGGAAAAGGCGGCGAAGACGAGGTCCGA
>JAYTXC010000219.1:0-24347 GCA_043743145.1 Rhodospirillales bacterium | reverse complement strand
AAAACAATCACCCATCCGCTCTTGCGACGCGCGCGCGACGCAGGATGGCGCGTTGAAAGCATCGTTCGATCGATCGCGGGATTACTCGTGCTCGTCGGACTCGGCTTATCGCCGCTCGATGGCCGTTGGCTATGGCTCGTGGCATTCGTTGGCGTTAATCTGTTGCAGTCCGGATTTTCCGGTTGGTGCCTTCTTTCGAATCTTATCGCGAGTATCGTGAAACCGCGTTCGGCGTGACACGCGCGCGATCGCTCGTGTCACCTAGGACCAGTGCGATCCTCGTACTTACGGGAATTCTGCTCGTGGGATGTGCGAAGCGTCCATCATCGTCCGTATCTGGTGATTCTTCGGGGCAAGCCGTGCCCGTCACCGTCGCACCGATTCGGTATGGGAACATTTCGACGTCAATCGAGCTGTCGGGCTCGCTTGCAGCCGTGCGATCGGTCACGGTCGGCGCGATGTCGGGTGGTCGCATCGTCGATGTCAACGTGCGCATCGGTGATGCCGTTCGTGCGGGCGATGTGATCGCGCAAATCGACACGTCGAGTTACGCTGCGAGTCTCGCGCAAGCACGCGCCGGTGCGTCCGCAGCCGACGCGGCCCAGAGTGCGACCGTTTCGGCGATCGATGCGGCGAGTGCGTCGATTGCATCGGGTCGGGCGCAGCTCGAGGCCGCACGCATCCGTCAGGCGCTCGCTGACGTTACCGCGTCTCGCATGGCATCGCTCTACGTGCACGGAGACATCTCAAAACAACAACGCGATCAGACGCAAGCCGACGCGGCTGGAGCGCGCACGGCCGTCGCGCAGGCACAAGCGGGAGTCGATGGTGCGCGGAATAACCTCGACGCCGCGCGCGCCCAGTCGCGCGCCGCATCCAGTGCGGCAATTGGTGCGCGAGCCGGTGTGGCGGCCGCAGATGTTCCGCTCCGCGACACGACGCTCACGGCGCCATTTGGTGGCATCATCATCAAGAAATTCGTTGAGCCAGGCGCCGTCGTTGCTGGCGGCAGCCCGATCGTCGCGATCCAGAATTCGCACGACCTCGAAGTTGACGTCGCCGTTCCCGACGATATGCTCGGGGCGCTCGCACCCGGAACGGCCATCGATGTTCGCGTCGATGCAATCGGCGGCGCACCGATTCCCGCGCGCGTCCGCACGATCGTTCCGTCGCAGAATTCCGCGCTTCGGTCGGTTATGGTTGTCATCGCGATGCCGAGTCGGCGCGGCCTGCAACCCGGCATGTTCGCCCGCGTATCGATTTCCGACAACGCGCATAAGGGCTGGGCTGCGCCACTCGCGGCGCTCGTCACGCGTGCCGGTCAAAGCGGCGTTTTCGTTGTAAGCGATGGCGTCGCGTCGTTCGTTCCGTTGCAAATGGGTGCGGTCATGGCGTCGTCCGTCGAGCTTGTCGGTTACGACGGCCGCGCCGCGCAGGTCGTGATTCGCGGCGCGCAACGCGTCGCTGACGGCAGCCGCGTCACGGTCGTGCCCTGATGCGACAGAACCTCGCAGGCCGGATCGCCGCCTATTTTCTGCAATCCAAAATCACGCCCGTTATCGTCATCGCGATCTGTGTGTGGGGACTTATCGCCATCCTTTTTACCCCGCGCCAAGAGAACCCACAGATCACGATGCCCGCAGCGACGATCGTCACGCAATATCCCGGCACGTCGGCGGCCGAAGTCCAGAAGCTCGTCACCGAACGCGGGGAACGCGTGCTGCAAGAGATTTCGGGCATCGAGCACGTCTACACGATCTCAAATCAAGACACGTCGATCATCACCGTTCTCTTTCACGTTGGCGACGATCCGACCAAATCGTTCGTCGATCTGTACAGCCAGGTCTTCGCGCATGTGAGCGAACTGCCGCCGGGTGCCTCACCGCCACAGATCACGCCGCTCAGCGTCGATGATATTCCGATCGTGGTCGTAACGTTGCACGGCAAACGGTACGATCGTGGGCAACTTGACGATGCTTCACAGCGCGTGATCGCAGCGATCCGCCCGATTGCCGGCATCTCGACGGTCGAGGAGTACGGCGGCCTGCCACGCCAAGTCAACGTCACGCTCGATCCGGCGCGCCTGGCGGCATTCGGCCTTGCGCCCGCAGCGATCGCGCAGGCGCTCGGCGCGACGAATCTCACGTCGCCGGTCGGCACGGTGCGCGACGAGACGACCGAACTTTCGATTCACGCTGGCACGGCATACACGACCGTCGAACAGGTCGCCGCGCAAATCGTTGGCGTGAGTGACGGACAGCCGGTCGCGCTGCACCAGATCGCGAGCGTTGCGCTCGGACGGCGCGCCGTGGAATCCGACACGCGCTTCGCACGTGGCGGTGCCGCGCGATCCGGCGCAGGCACCAGTGAATCCGCCGTCAGTATTGCGATTGCGAAGAAGGCCGGCGCGAACGCCGTCGCGGTCGCCGATGCCGTCCTCGACAAGCTCAAAACCGTCGAGCTGCCTCCGGGCGTTTCTGCCACGGTCACGCGGAACTACGGCGAGAAAGCCAACGACGCCGTCAACGAATTGATTCAGCGCCTTATCGAGGCGATCGTCATCGTCGTCATCTTGCTTTTAACGCTCGGCTGGCGCGAAGCGTTGGTCGTCGCGACGGCGATTCCGCTCACGCTCTTCGTCACGCTCGGCGTCGGCATGCTGACGGGACAAACGGTCAACCGGATCACGCTCTTCGCGCTGATTCTCGCGCTCGGGCTCCTCGTCGACGACGCGATCGTGCTCGTGGAGAACATCCACCGCCATTACGCGATGGATTCGGGCGAATCCAAGGCCGATGCGACCGTCCACGCCGTGCGCGAGATCGGAAGTCCGACCGCGCTCGCGACGCTCACCGTCATGCTGTCGTTTCTGCCGATGCTTTTCGTGACGGGGATGATGGGGCCGTATATGCGGCCCATTCCGATCAACGTTCCGATCGCGATGATCGCTTCGCTCGGGATCGCATTTGCCATTACGCCATGGGCGACATACGCACTCTTGCGCGATGCGAAACCAAAACGAAGGCATGGCATCGCGCGCTGGATTCTCCCCTTTCGCAACACGCTCGCGATGCTCTTAGATCGGCCTCGCCTGGGTAGCATCTTCCTCGCAGTGCTGCTCCTCGCGTTCGTCGTGAGCGCCGCGCTCCCGGTCGTGCAATTATTAAAATTTCGCATGCTACCCGATGCCAACGAGACGACGTTTCTCGTGAGCATCGATGCCCTACCGACGAGCCCGCTCGGGCGAACGACGGCAATTGCGGATGCCATCGGTGCGGAACTCGCGCGCGTCCCTGAGATCGCCGATTATGAGATATTTTCCGGAACGAAGTCGATTCCCGATCTCGCGAGCCTCCTGCAGAGCACGGTATTTCGCAACGCGCCCAACCTTGCCGATATTCGCGTGAACCTCGTTCCCAAAGGCGACCGTCATATCCAATCGGCTGCCCTCGTCGGAGAACTTCGTCCCCGGTTGAGCGCGATTGCCGCCCGTTACGGCGCGACGATTCGCATCTTGCAAACACCACCGGGACCGCCGGTACGCGCGACGATCAATGCGAAGATTTTCGGGCCGGATCCCGAGGGTCGGCGCGCGGTAGCGTCACGCATTACGGGTATGCTCGAGCGCGAACGCGGTGTCGTCGATATCAACTCGAGCTTTAAACCGTTGCCGGCGAGCTTACAGCTCGAAGTCGAGCAACGCAAAGCGGCGATCGCCGGCGTGAGTACGCTCGATATCACGCAGGCCCTTGCTGTTGCGCTTCGCGGTTCCGCCGTCTCGACGCTCCACACCGCAAGCGACGCGCGACCAGTCGAGATTTTCGTTCGCTTCGCACCGGCGCGTCGAGCGAATGCGGCGGCACTCGCTTCGATTCAGATTCCCTCGAAATTTGGTGGCCTGGTGCCGCTTACGGCCATTACGCGTGTGGTCGCACGCGTGTCGGATCAGCCGTTGTACCGCAATGATTTTGAAAATGTCTCGTACGTTGGGGCCGATATGGCGGGGCGCAGCTCGACGTATGCCGTCCTCGACATGGTCTTCCAACTCATGCGCAGCCCGCTTCCGCCCGGGTATCGCGTCGATTGGGGCGGAGAGTGGCACCTCACGAATGTGGTCTTCGCCGATCTCGGACGCGCGATGCTCGTCGCCTTTATCTTGATCTACTTCGTCCTCGTGGCGCGTTTTCGGTCGTTCCTCGTACCGCTCGTCGTCCTTGCGGCCGTGCCGCTCGCCGTGATCGGCGTCATGCCCGGCTTTGCAATCCTCGCGCCCTTCGGCGTGTATTTTTCCGCGACGGCGATGATCGGACTCATCGCCCTCATCGGCATCGTGGTTCGTAACTCGATCATACTTATCGAGTTTATCGAGGATAAACGCAAAGAAGGAGCGCTGCTTCGCGATGCACTCGTCGAAGCCGCAACCGCTCGAACGCGACCGATCTTTCTCACAGCAGCCGCTGGCGTCTTGTCGTCGCTCGTTATCGCGGCGGATCCGGTTTGGAGCGGGCTTGCGTGGGCGCTGGTGTTCGGCATGAGCGCGTCCGCGGTGCTCTCGGTCATTGCCATTCCGGTGCTCTACGAACGCGTCACGCGTTCCGCTGCGCCGCCACCATTTGATGGTCCGACCGTCGACATCGCACCCTCCCAGCGTACGGTCGAGTATGCATGAACGATCGCCGACTCGTTCCCGGTGGTCGAAAAACGGCACGAGCGTCGCGAGTATAGCCGTCCTATCGAAAAATGGCCAGAAGCTCGACATGCACATGGTCGATACCGTTGAGATCGTTTCGTTTTACAACGAGAGAAGATTCACGCGTGCAGCGCAGGGTCCGCGTTGAAAAAGATAGATCCGGCAGCTCAAGCGCGGCTATTCTTGAAAGGTACGGGCCTTTCGCAAACGCCGATCCTTTGGACGCGTTCAGGCGAACGATTTCCGACTTCCGGTGACCGGATCCGACGATCGTTTCGGTAGCGGTCGCGACGCGGCCGAGGCGAGTTCTTGCAGTGCGGCAACGTGCGACGCAAACGCGCGATGGCCGACGCGCGTCAAGGCGATGCGCGTTCGAACGTGACCGGCGGTTGCGGCTTTACGCAAGATGACATACCCGACGTCTTCGAGCGCTTTGAGGTGCTTCGAAAGAAGCGAATCGCTCACGCCCGTTATCTCCCGCAGCGTTGCAAACTCGGCGTCGCTCACCGATGCGAGCACAGCGGCAATTTTGAGGCGGACGGGAGCGTGGATAACGGGGTCGAGCTCCGGCGTCGCTTCTTTCATCGTGAGGTCGTCGCGTGACCAGATCCGAATTCGGAACGATATGCCGCCTGCCAGCGGACGCTTGCGAGTATCACGACCGGTACGATCATCGCCCCGCCCGCGAGCGGCGCCCAAGCGATATGTTGCGACCCTTTGAGCCAGAGGCTCGCGAAGTAGATCGATTCGACGATGACGAGGAGCGCGATTGCGACCGCGCGCGTCCGGCCCTTCCGATAGCCATTAACGAAAAACCCCATACGCTTGCGGGCGATCCCGACCATCACGCCAATCGCGATCAGGCAAATCGTGGTTATCGATAGGGCGATGACAACGGGTGCGGCCTGTGCGGCGCAGATCGATCCGAACAGCAGGGCGGAGGTAATGCGCCACCCCGGCGGACAGTCGACACGATCCGCGAGATCGTGCCGGACCGATCGTATATCGTCGATGAGCGCGTTGGCATCTCCAGTGGTGATCACGGGCGGGCCTCACTTTCCAGTTTGGAAAGCATAGCGTCAACTTTCCATATCGTCAAGTGGGCGACGCGTCGTGTGCGGTCTTGTCGCCGTTGATGACGCGTAGCAGGGCGCACCGCGATACACGCACGACCCGCACCACGTGCCGACGCGAGGTTCGTCGCTTTCGAGCAGCCCAGCCTCCGCGACCGCACGCCCGATCGCATCGTGCGTCAGCGGTTCAGCATATTCGAAAGTTGCCTCTTGCGGTGTGAGCCGGAGGATTGCCGCCTCGACGCCGTCGCTTGCGTACCGTAACGTCGCGACGTAGCGATACAACGCAAGCTGGAGTCGATAATGCTCGCCCGCGGTGCGACCCGTCTTGTAATCGATCACGACGACGCGCCCTCGTTCGTCTCGTGCGATGAGATCGATCGCTCCCTCGATGGTCGTCTCGCCAAAGAGCGTGGCGAAGGTTTGCTCGACGTCGAGAATCTCATATGTCGCAAGCGCCTCGACGGCGCGCTCGGCATTCGCACGAGCCGTACGTGCGGCCGGATCGGTGACATCGGCGAACGACAACAACGCCGCATCGAATGCCGCAGCGATCGTGATCGGGCGTGCGTCGATCCGCGCGCGGCCCCAATGCTCGAGTGCGAGGTGCGCGAGCGAGCCGGTGCGTGCCGACGACGTTGCAAAGCCCGGCGATTCGTCGAGCCCGACGAATCGCGGAGCGGCCTCGCGAAGCCCCGGCACGTGCAGGCGATACCGATAGCGCGCCATGCGCGGACACGTCTCGAACGCGGCAATTGCGGAAAACGAAATACGCGGCCGATACGTCGACAATCGTGCGAGCGCCGCCGGCTCGCCCAATGCGACGATACGCGTCGCCTGCATCGGTGGCATCGGTGGAATCGGTGGAATCGGCGGCGTCGCAGCGGAGACGTCGCCATGCGAATGTGCCGAGCCATCGCCGTCGCGAACGAATGAGAGATCGGTGCCGGGTTCACACGAGTCGGCCCAATCGCGGACGTAATGGACGTACGGCGCCTCATCTTTGCCCGGCGCGGCGGCCGGCGCCGTTACGTATACGCGCTTTCGTGCGCGGGTGAGCGCGACGTAAAAGACGCGTGCCTGCTCGCGAGCGGCAAGCTGTTTCTGCGTCGACGGCAGCACGCGTGCGCCGGTTGTGGCGTCGTGCTCGTCTTTCGCGCAGAGCCAACGGAACGTCTCGATGCCGTCGATATCGCATTTGAGCGCGAAGTTCCCCGTGCGAAGGTCGTAGTTCACGACGCGATCGCTCGGATCGCCGCCACGATACTGCGCCGCCGTCGAACACGCGACGAAAACGTACGGCCATTCGAGACCCTTCGCTTGATGGATGGTGAGCACGCGAACGCCATCGAAATCGAGTTCGGCCTCTTGCGGATCGTCGTCGTAAAGAATACGTCGTTCGATGTCATCCACGAAATCGCGCAGTCGCGCTCCGGGTCGTTCGCCTGCGAATTCCGACGCGAGCACGTCGAACCCGCGGAGATTGACGATGGCTTGCGCGCCGATCGTTTCACCGAGTCGCGCGTAGCTCGCCGCGATGGGGACATGCCGCGCGAGCTGCTCCATCGCGAGGTGAAGCGGAAGCGACGCGATTGGGAGCATGGCGACGAGCCGCGCGCGAAACGTGGCGAGTCGCGCGCGCGTGTCGTCGTTTATGCCCGCGAGCGCTTCGTCACGCAGGGCGCGCGCGAGCCAATCGGTATTCGCGGTCAGCGCGATGGCGCTTGCGTCGGAGATCCCGCAGAGTGGCGATTGCAAGATCCGGATCGCCGCCATTTGATTGCCGAGATCGAGGACGAGTGCGAGCCAGGCGAGCGCATCGCGAATCTCATCCGCCGTAAAGAGACCGCTCCGTCGATCGAGCGCGGCCGTGACGCCGCGTTCGTTGAGCGCGCGGACGTATGCTGCGGCATGCGTGCGCTTGCGCACGAGAATGGCGATGTCGTCGCGGTGCGTTTCCGGCTCCGCGAGGAGCCGCTCGATCTCTCCCGCGATCGCGCGCGCTTCAACTTTGACATGATCGGCAACGCCGCGACCATCGGGATCCGCGAAATGCTGGAGCCGCACACATTGCCATCCCGCCGACTTCGCCGATGCTTCGAGTCGCGGCGTCGTTGCGTCGGCCACGCCCGCAGCACGCAGAACCTCATGCCCCGCATCGACGATTTCTTGCGGAGAGCGTCGATTTACGAACAGCGGATGCGTCGCGTCAGCCGCACTCGCGATGCGCGACATCACGGCTTCATCCGCGCCGTTGAATGAGTAGATCGCCTGCCGCCGGTCTCCCACAGGCATCATGCCCGCCGCATCGGCGTCACCCGGTTTGCCGAAAAGCGTTTCGATGAGCGCCAGTTGTTGCTCGCTCGTGTCCTGACTTTCATCGAGTAACACGTACCGATACCGCGCACGAATCTGCTGCATCACGCCCGTATGCGCGCGCACGAGTCGCGTCGTCATGCCGATGAGATCGCCGTACGTCGCGGCATTGCGTGCCAGCAACCTGCGGTCGAATTCACGAAAAAGCTCCGCGACGACGGCCACATTGGAAGTCTCGCGCGAAGCTTCGCGTTCGCGTTGTTCGCGCGTGGTGGGCTCATCTGGTTTCCGGTCCGTCGGCTTCCCACTTTTACCGAGTGTCCAGAGTTGATCCCACGTCTGTGTAGCGAACCGGCCGATCTCGCGTATCGCGCGTGCCTCGAAATCGTCCGGCGAGATGCCGTGCCCCTTGAGTCGCAGCGCGAGCTTGCCGAGATCGCGTTCGAGCTGATCGACATGCATTTCGCCGATCGGGAACGCGCTCGTATCGATCGCGAGTCGCTCATCGAGCAGCGCGACGAAAGCGTCGTGAAAGATCGCGTAGGCCTCACCGTCGGTAATCGCGCGCGGCGGCGCTACGAACCCAAAGGTGTAGGCATATTCGCGTAAGACGTCGGCTGCGAGCGCGTGAATCGTCGTACAGCGGACACCGCGCCCGTCACCGGCAAAGTGCGCGCCATTCGTGATCGCGCGGTCGATCGTGTCGCCGATACGCGCACCGATCTCTGCCGCAGCCTTTCGCGTAAAGGTCACGACCACGATCTGATCTGCGCGGACGTGCTCGGATTCGATGAGATAGAGCGCGCGCAATGCGAGCGTCGCGGTCTTCCCCGTACCCGCGCCCGCATCGACACTGTGTCGACCCGTCGGTGGCGCGGTAATCGCAGCGACCTGATCGGCACTGGGTTCGCGCCCCATACCGAGTGCGGTGCGCCAAAGACTCGCGCTCATTCGTCGTCCTCGATATAGCCCGGGCAGACGGTGACGTAGTCGCAAAATTTGCACGTTCGTGCGACGCGCGTGGGTTCGAGCGATGTGATCGTGCCCGTTCGCCACGGCGTAAAAAACGTGCGTTCGAGCACGTCGTCGATCGTTGCGAGCGTCGCCGCACCCGCCTCCTGCGCGGAACGAAAGGTGATGCGGTCCACATTCGCGCGGTCCGCGCCCGCGCCCGATTTCGGATCGCGCGCGAGATGGATGTAGGCGAGTTCGCGTGTGGCGGTTTTGGCGTGGCGATAGAGTGCGAGTTGCGGATTCGCGCGCGGAGCCGTTTTCACCCAAAGCGTTTCGTTCTCGACAAACTCGGCGATTTTCGGAAACGCTAGAGACATCGTCTCCTTCGGTTTAAGTTTGCTCGTCTTCACGTCCACGAGAACGAGCGATGCATCGTCGCGTTCGTCGACGCGATCGATCCGACCTGAAAAACGCATGTCGTCGACTTCATAGGTAACGTTCTCCTCGACACCGACCACGCGAAACCCACCACCGGTTTCGCGTGCGGAGTCCTCGAGATGGCGCGCGTATCGTCCGAGCATGCGTCGTGCGGATCGCAGGGCCGCCGACGTTTCGAGCGTCGAATCGAACGCCTCAAAATCGCGCGCGCCAACGATCGTCTCAGCTCGTTGAACCAACTCTCGCTCCCACGCGTGAGAATCGCCGGCGGCAACCGTTCGAAAATCGCTCGTACGCGCATGAAATTCAGCGATCGCACGATGCACGAGCGTGCCAAGCTTCGCGCTATAGCCGCGTGTCGACGATCCAATCCGTAAGAGAGCACCATAGTAAAACTTGCGCCGACATGCGAGCCATGCATCCATGCCGCTCGTGCGAATGGGGCGAATCGGACGCGCGGCGCTGACCGGTTGTGTCTCGGCAAGATCGTCGGGACGCACGTACACGAGCGGCCCACGAAAGCTCGAAAGCGCGGCTTCTCGCGCGCGTGTCTCCAGCGGTACGAACCGGCTCGCGACTTGCGGCGTACCGTCGAGCGCGTGTTCCGACCACGTCACCAAAAGATCGGATTTCGCGCGCGTAACCGCGACGTACCAGAGCGATCGCTCTTCGAGATCGTGTTCGGCCGCGCGCGTTCCCAAATCGACGCCACACTCCCGAGCGAGCGCGATTTCCTCGGACGAGACGAGTTGATCCATACGCCATGCTTGCGGAAAATGTCCGTCGACGGCATCGCCGATCACCACATATGAAAACTCGAGACCTTTCGCTGCGTGCACGGTCAAAATGCGCACGCCCGCATCGTCGGTCGATATCTCCCCCGCCGCGCGCCACGCTTCGCTGCCGACAAGAAATGCGGCGAACAGCACCGCCGAGGTTGCGTCGCTGCCGAGCCGCGTGCGGAGATCGCGAATATCCGTGAGCGCATCGAACACGCTTTGTAGACGGTCGTTCGTCCGTCGCGCGCGGTCCTCGTTACCCGCAATGGCGAAAGCGAGCAGATCCGATTCGGCCACGAACGCCTTCGCGGCACCGACGATGTCGTCGTCGTTCCACAACGTTGCCGCTGCGCGCAGGCCCGTTGCGATTCGCTTGGCCGCCTCGCGTGCCGGCCCCGTGAAAGCATCGAGTAATGCCGTCATCGACCAAATGTCGAAAGCGGTCGATGCGTCGAGCGCCAGTCGCACGTCGAGTGCTGGTAACGCGAATGCCGGATGTCCGAGTAGCCGTTGCCAGCGCACGGGATCCGTCGGTCGGGCGAGCGCCGCGAGCCCCGCGCACATCGCATCGACCACGAGATCGTCCGTTACGTTTTCACCACCCGCACGCGAAACCGCGATGCCCCGCGCGCGCAGCGCTGCTTCGACGAGCGGCGCCGATGGCTCCGCACTTCGCAAGAGCACGGCGATCTCGTTCTCCTGGATGCCGCGTTCGCGCGCGGTTGCGATTGCATCGGTAATAAGTGCCGCTTCGTCGTGCGGCGTTGCCGCGCGACGGAAAACAATCGTCCCGGCCGTTGTAACGCGCGACGTCAGTGCGACCGCTTTCGGCATCACCGATGCCGCGAGCGCGCAGAGCTCGGGCGGGCAGCGAAAACTCTCATCGAGCGATAAGCGCTGCATTTTTAATCGATCGCGTGCAGACATCATCGCATCGCGTGCGGCTCCACGAAACCCGTAGATCGCTTGCGCGGAGTCGCCGACGGCAAAGATCTGCGCATCGAAGCGTGCGAGCAATGCCAACTGCAGCGCATCGGTATCTTGGAACTCATCGACGAGGACGTGCCGATACCGCTCGCGCAACGTCCGCGCGACGTCGCTTGCGGGTTGCGAGCCGATCGCGACCGCGCGTGCGACGAGATCGTCGTAATCGGCGACGGCGATGCGCTCGCGAACGTCGCGTTGTGCGTGTGTGAGCGCGAGTAAGTCGCGCAACCGCGGTGTCGCGCGCTTGGTAAGTGCGTCGATCGCCGCGCGCTCCGCGCGCCGCATATCATCGACACGCGCCGTGGCTTCGCGCACGAACGCGGGCGACGTCGCGATGCCCGGGGGCAACGATGCGAGCGGCGTCGTTGCGAGCACGTACGCGAAGAGCGCGCGTTCGGCGGGTTCCGCGAGGAGTCGACGCGAGTGACCGCCTGCGGCCGCCTCGGCGAGGAGGCGAGCCGCAAACCCATGGAACGTGTGAATGTCGGGAAGCGTGCCACAGCCGAGCTGCTCTGTGAGCCGCGCGCGAAGTTCGCCGACCGCGCGCCGTGAAAACGTGAGAAGAAGAATCTCCGTCGGCTTGACGCCCGCGGCAAGGAGCGCGGCACAGCGCGCGACGATAACGCGCGTTTTTCCGGATCCGGGAACGGCTTCGACCACGACGTTCGTATCGCGGATATCGACCGCTCGCGCTTGCAACGGGGTGAGTTCGAAAGCGAGCATTGGAGGGATGGTACGCCGCCGCAGTGCCAGACGCATGGCACACGCGCCGTGCATACTCGAACCCATGACCGTTTTCGCTCTCGACCCCGCAATCGTTCTTTCGTTCGTCCTTGGCGCGATCGTTGCGTGCATTTCGTTATTCGCGACAATTCTTCGTTCAAAAAATCGCGATCATGCGCTCACTTTAAGAGACGTGCGCGCCCTTCGAGAGACGCTGGTCGCGCGCGACGCCGAACTCGTAATCGAACGAGTCGCGCTCGCGACCGCGTCCGCCGTAGCCACACACAATGCAAGTGCTCTCGTCGAAGCAAAGGGCTCGCTCGCCGAAGCAATGCGGAACCTTCAGCGCAGTCTCGATCGCACGGGCGAACTCGAACGCGACGTCGCGAGCGCGCAGGCGACGATCGTACAGATTAAGCTCGGCGAGCGAGATGTCGAACAACGCCTGCAACGCGTCGCACAAACGTATGTCACGGAAGCCCGCGAGGTGCTCGTCAAAGCCGCAGCCGACCGCTTCGCCGGCGACGCGACGGCCTTTCGCGAGCGCCTCGTCGCCCAGGTCAATCCACTCAACGAACGCCTCGATCTCCTCGGCAAATCACTCGTCGACCTCGGTACCGCGCGCACCGAAGATCAAACGCGCGTCGCGACGTTACTCGAGAGCTTGAGCACGAAGATGGCCGGTATCGACGATGCCACCAAACGCGTCGAACGCGTCCTCGGCAATTCGCAGGCGCGCGGCTCATGGGGCGAATTCGAACTGAAGCGCCTCCTCGAACTCACGGGAATGACCGAACATGTCAGCTTCGAAACGCAGCAATCCGGCTATGGTACCGATGCGACCGGCCGCCCCGATGTCGTCCTGCGTATCCCCGGTAACCTTACGGTCCCGATTGATGCGAAAGTTCCGTTCGCGCGCTACCAGGAAGCGGTCTCCGCGCAATCGGAAGCCGAACGCGAGCCGCTCCTCGATCAAGCCGTCGCCGCAATTCGCAGTCATGTCAAAGTCCTCGCGGCGCGCCGCTATCACGATGGCCCCACGTGCATCGGTTGGACGATTATGTTCGTTCCGATCGAGGCGATGCTCGCGACGCTCTTTGCACGCGACCACGAGATCTTCGAAGTTGCGCGCACGGCCCGCGTCCTCATCGCAAGCCCGCTCACGCTCATGCTCTATCTCGAAGCGTTCTCGCGCGGGTGGGCCGCGCAGAAGCAGAGTGAAAACGCAACCGTGATTTTAGAAGAGGCGCGTCTGCTCGTTTCGCGCCTTGGGACGTTTACGGAAAAATTCGGCAAAGTTGGCTCGACGCTCAACAGTGCCGTCGAAAAATACAACGAAGCCGTCGCGAGCTACGAGGGCCGCCTCGGCCCGCAAGCCCGCAAAATTGTCGCGTTACGCGGCGATACGGAAGGCGTCCCCGACCTCACGGAAGCGCCCGCGCACGCCCGCACCATCGACACATCCCGGCTCCCCGCGCCACTCGTGCCGCTCGCGCTCGAAGCGTAACCGCATCGCGCCGAGGGACGTTCGCGAAGGAACACAAACTATCGTCAGAGTGCCCGCTCCAACGACGCATGAGGATGTTGAGCGCCTCTCGCTCGCAAATCTCTCGCCCGAACTCTCGTAGATCCGCCGCGACCGCTGGGAAGCGCTCACCACAAAGCAACGTGAGTCATACGCGCCGATCGTGCCCGACGTTTGTATCGAACTCGTTTCACCGAGCGATCGCATCGAAGCCACGATCGCAAAAGCGCGACGGTATCGCGCATACGGCTCATCGTTCGTCGTCGTTCTCGATGACCTATTTCCGAGCGACTTCACAACCGTCATCATAGGATGCTTGCGGACTGCGCGACCTAATGACCGAGATGCCATCCATGTGTCGCGCACGCATACGCACCCAGACCCTTACTCGTCTTCGGAATCGCGCGTTCGGCAGCTTTCTTCGTCGCGAAGGCTGCCTTCGGCGCGCCGTTTTTTTTGTAACACGTCCGCGTGCCCCCGCTCTTGCGCTCGATGCCGCCACCCATCTCTCGCTCTTCAACGTTGCTCACGCCAATCTCGGGCTCATGCAACGCGTCACCAGCGCTCGGCGAAACGTGAAAGCAACAAGTTTGACATGACACATTATTTGGTGGAGCCCAAGCCCACGCTCGCGTCGGCTCATCCAGCTATCAAGCTCGTGCGCAAATCACGCGACCTCAATCGCGCTCCCCTCAGCACCGTACACATCGCGCGCCGGCCACACCCCACGCGTCGCCGCGCACACGATCGCCACGTTCGCATCGAGCGCATCGAAATGGGCGACGAGCGTGACATCGCACGCGGCAAGCGCCGCACGTTTGTCGAGCAAGTCCCGATGGGCCCGTGCCACAATCGCCGTCGCACGTGCGTCGTCACCGAGTACCTTATACGTTCGCGAACAAAACCAAAGGCTGCGCCGGAATTCCGTATTCCACGCACGATTCTCGATGAGCGCGACCGCTTCGTCGACGCAGCTGCGCGCGAGCGCCACATCCCCCGCGCGCGCTGCAGCAAACGCAAGAAACGGCAGATCGATCGCAAGATACGTCCGATTCTCTTCCTCGCGACGCAGTGCGATCGCACGCGTGAGACGCGCGATCGCAAGCGCATCGTCGCCCACGATAATCGCGGCAATCCCCTCGCGGACATCGAAATCGGCACGGATCCGCACGACCCCGAGCTTATCTACGAGCGCTCTCGCACGCGCGACCTGGCGCCGCACCTCGGTCGCATCGCCGCGGAGCTCTGCAAAACACGCGAGGTTATCCGCGCAGATCGTTTCGAGATGCCGGTTTCCCGCTCGCCCCGCGTGCACTTCGGCCTGCTCCTGATCGGCAACCGCATTTGAGAGATCCCCGAATTCGCTGCGTAAACCGGCGCGGTTATTGTACGCGCGGCCGAGATACTCATCGCTGCCGAGGACGCCGGCGAGGGCGATCGTCTCGGCATAATACCCGAGCGACTCGGCAACATTCCAGAGCGAGCCCGAAACCGTCGCCATACTTTGCAGCGCGGCGAGCTCCGCCACGCGATCGCCGTTCGCGCGTGCGTCGTGCAGCGATGCGCTCGCGACCGCGAACTGACGCCGATCGTCGTAGGCGAGTTGTGCGAGGGCCATCTCGGTCGCGGTGACGAGCGTCCGTTGCGCGTATGCGCCCGTCTCATCGGCGAGGCGCTTTGCGTCATCGAGTGCGGCTTCGGCTTCGCGCGCATGCCCGAGTCGCGCGGCACTCGTCGCCACGAGCGCAAGTGCGCGAATCTGTCCCGCGACGTCGTTTGCCTCACGATACGCCGCCGCCGCCGCCGTTGCCGCACCGAATGTCGCCGCATTCTCACCCGTACCTTCGGCATACATCGCTTCGCATTCCAGGGCGACCGGCGCCCAACGCACGTTTCGCGACGGTGCGAACGCTGCAAGTTCGTCGATGCACGCACGCTCCTCGTTGCGATCGTTGCGGTCGTGCGCGGCCCGAACCGCACGTTCAAGCGTCTCGCCGATGCGCGTATCGCACGGGAGCTCGCGCGCGATCGCCGTCATTTGCGCGATCGTCGTTTGGCGCTCTCTCCAGTCTCCGGTTCGCGCGGCAACGCTCTCGCGCACGTCGAGTAGCGCATAGCGCGTCTCGCGTTCGTCGCCAAGCGTATCGGCAAGGAACGCGAGCCCGCGCGAGACGGCCGCTGCGGCATCGTCGAGCGAACACGCATCCAACGCGTAGCGCGCGATCTCGGCTTCGAAATGCGCCGCGCGTGCGGCATCGCCCGCAAGTGCGTAATGTCGCGCGAGTTCGTGCGCTCGTTCCGGGCGCGCGGCGTCGAGACGCTCGTCGAGCACGCGCGCGATGCGTCGATGTCGCCGCGCGCGTTCGAGTGGATCGATCGCATCGTAGAGCGACGACCGCACGAGATGGTGCGTGAAGGCATAATCGCCGCGCGAACCCGTTGCGGTTTCGCGGATCACGAAGCGGTCGAGTAAGTCGTCGACGGCTCCGAGCACTTCGCCGAGCGGCCAGCCCGAGACATCGCGCAACACGTCGACGCCGAATGTCGCGCCGATCGTTGCGGCGAGATCGGCGAGCGCGCGTGCGGCATCGGGAAGATGTGCGACGCGCGCGCGGATTATCGCATCGATCGAATCGGGAAGTGCGGGCGAGTGGAGGTCGACGGCGCTGCGATACGCGCGAACGAGCTCACCGAGGAACAGTGGATTGCCTTCGGATCGCTCGTGCAGTGCGCGTGCGATCTCGGGATCGTCACCCGCGAGCGACGACGCCGCGACGACGACCGCAACGTCGCGCGCATCGAGCCGCCCGAGTCCGATCGAGAATGTCCCCTTGCCCGTGAGTTTCGCGAGCCCCGCACGCAACGGATGTGCGCGCGCGAGGGCTTCGTCGCGAAAGGTCGCCACAAGCAGGACGGGCGTGCGCACGAGCCGTCGCGCGAGATCGGCGAAGAGCTGGGCCGTCCCGGTCCCGGCCCAATGCAGGTCTTCGAGCACGATCACCAGCGGTCGCGCGCGCGCAAGGCCGCCGGTCGCGAGCGCGATCGCATCGAAGAGTCGCGTTGTCGAGGGCGATCCGGGCCCGTACGCGCAGAATTCCGGCACGATCGCGGCGAGCGCGGCGAGCCACCCGGGGTCGAGGTCGAGACGCGTGAGTTCGGGTGCGACGAGTCGAAAAATCTCCGCGAGCGCCTCGTATGGCACGAGTTCGGGTGCGGATGTCGTTCCCACGAGCACGCGGCCGCCTTCGACTTCTACTTTGGCGGCGAACTCTCGGATCAACCGTGATTTGCCGATGCCGGCTTCGCCGCAGATCGTCACGACGCTCCCCCGACCGCTCGCCGCGCGATGCCAGGCTCGATTCAGCGTCGCGAGATCGTTCGTTCGGCCCGCGAAGGGGAGAAGATGGCGCTCGTCACCGTCGCTCGCCTGCGCATCGCTCGCCTCGACGCGATACCGCACGATCGCGTCGTATAGCGCGACGCTCTCGGGCATCGGATCGACGTCGATCTCCGCGCGCAAGCGATCGACGAAGGCGTCGTATTCGGCAAGCGCGCCCGCGCGATCGCCCGCGTCGTAGCGCGCGCGCACGAGTGCGCGTAACGCGTCTTCGCGATAGGGATCGATGCGCAACACCGCTTGAAGCCGCGCGATCGATCGCGCGAGATCGCCCGCCCCCCGTGCGCGGGCGGCCGACCGCATCAACGTTTCGAGCGCGAGTTGTCGCAATCGCTCGCGTTCGGGCACGATCCATTCTTCAAAATACGATTCGCAGAGATCGCCCCCGTAAAGATCTGCGAGCGCCGCGTCGTCGCCACGTCCGGCCGCAATTTCCTCGAGGGTGGCCACGTCGAAATCGATGTGGGCACGCTCGTTCCAGCGAACCGAACGGGTATCGGCAACGAACCACGGTTCGGCCGCCGACGGCAAGGCTTTATCGAGTTGATGCAGGTGACGGCGGACGTTCGCGCGTGCGGCCGCTTCGTCGTCGTCGGGCCAGAAAAGCGTTGCGAGATGCGCGCGGGCGATCGGCGTGCCGCGATGGAGCAGCAGATAGGTGAGGATGCCGAGGGTTTTTCGCAGCGCCAAGTGCACGAGCTTGCCGTCGCAACGGATCGTTGGGACCCCGAGGAGCCGGGCTTCGATCCGCAATCGTCTACGCGCCCGATTGCGCTCGCGTGATGAACGCGCAGAGATCGGCAAGGTCGCGGAAATACCGCCGGTCCTGTGACTGCACGTGTTCCACGAAACCGCGCCACTCCGCCGGCCGGTGCGGCAATTGTGTCGGTTCGTACCACGTGCGGACGATGAATGTCTGCTCCTGGCGGCCCGTCGGTTCGGTCATGGGCAAAAGGATACGCCGCTTGCGTCCGGGTTGCGTCCGAGGCTGCGCGCAAACTGCATGAGCGCGTCGCTCGTCTCGGCCGCGCGTTCGTGCATCATCCAATGTCCCGATGCGATCGTTTCGACCGACAGTCGGGAACACGCCGCTCGCATCGGTTCCATCAACGACGATCGCTCCGTATCGCAGACAAAGTCGAAGAGCCCAGAAAGAAAGAGGACGGGCACGTCGATCGTCTGCGACGCCGCCTCGTCGGCATAACGGACGTTGTCGCGTTCGTTCATATACAACGAATCGGGGCCGAAAAATCCCGACCGTTCGTAGGCGCGCGTATACGCGGCGAGATCGTTTTCGCTCAGAATCGTGCGATCGAGCGGCACGTCGGGCACGGGTCGGCCGCCGAACCAGCCGCCGTTTTTCCGCACGAACGCCGTCGGATAGACGCCCCCGGCAAGTGCGGGATCGCTCGCGCGCAGGAGCACTTTGATCGACCGCGTGACGTCGGCATCGAACGTCGCGCGCGCGAGTTCGAATTGCTCGTGGTAGAAAGCGATGTAGTCGAATTGGCCGACCGGATACGTCGCGATCGGATACTGCTCGCGGTTGACGAGCGCCGCGAGCGCGTCGAGACCGCGGTCGAGCGTCGCGTACGGGATACAGAGCGCGGCAACGGCAACGCAGCGGTCCGGGTGGTGGCGCACCACGTTCCACACGGTCGCCGCGCCCCAATCGTGCCCGACCCAGAGCGCGCGCGCGATCCCGAGCGCGTCGATGAGTTCGATGAGATCGGCGACGAGCTCGCGCTGCGCGTACGCGGTGTGCGACGAATACAGCGCCGATCGACCAAATCCGCGCAGGTCCGGCGCGACGACGTGGTAGCCCAGCGGTGCGAGCGCATGCATTTGGTGCGCCCACGCGAGGCCGATTTCAGGCCATCCATGCACGAACACGATTGCCGGGCCGTCGGCGGGACCGGCCTCATGATAGAACGTGGTATGACGCGTCGTCGACACACGTCCTTCGCCGAGTTTATACGATGCGAGATCGACCATCATCTCGCATCGTTCTTAAAGAAAGCGCAGGGCGACGATCGCGATATCGTCGCGGCGTTTGCCGTGACAGAAGGCATCGACGGCGTTCATCACCGCGGCGACGATCGCAGCTTCGGGTTCCGTACGATTCCGGCGAACGATCTCGATCAACCGCTCCATACCGAAGAGTTCGCCCTCGGTATCGCGCGCTTCGGTCACGCCATCGGTCGCTCCGATAAAAAGCGAACCCGCCGTCACGTCGATGAAGGCTTGCTTGAAAAGATGGTGCTGATCGTCGAAGATCCCGATCAGCGGCGCGGTCGGCATGAGTTGCACGTGGTCGCCGGAGGGCTTCATGAGGAAGACGGGTTCGTGCCCCGCACACGTGTAGTGCAGGAGGCGCCGCGTCGGATCGATGCTGCCGAAGAACACGCTCGCAAACGATTCGACTTTCTCAAAAGCATTATTCTCGAGGTAGAGCCGATCGAGTGCGCGGATTACGCGTTCGGGCGTCATGCCCGCCGACGAATATGCACGTAAGCCGTATTTAATCATGGCCGCATGGACGGCGGCCTGCGGGCCTTTGCCCGCGATATCGGCGATCGCAACGGCCACCGCATCGTTATCGTAATGGTACACGTCGACGATATCACCGCCCGTATTCCCCTGCGCGAGTTTGTAGCTCACGGCATAGGCGATTCCGGGAATCTCGATATCGTTTTGCGCGAAAAGATGCTGGACCAGGACTTGCGCCGCTTCTTCCGATGTCGCTTCGAACACGACGCTCTTTTTCATGACGACACTCGATGAGCCACTCTCGTGGCGGCGCGTGCTCTTGACGGGTTTGGTCTCGATGCCTTCGAGCGACGCGGCTTCGGGCACATTCATCAGTGGCGTTTCGAAAAGAGTGACATTAACGTGGCCATGGGCGTCCTGTTCTCGCTGTCGCCCCGACTCCATTTCGCCGCGTTCATGGCGAATCGTTACTTCGCCGAGACCGAACCGGACAGCGGTACCACGCGAGTCGGCGAACGCGCGAATGCTTCGTCGGGAACGAAGAAGTCGGCGGCGAGCTCACGGTCGCCCGCATCGGGTGCGTAGATCGAAAAATCGGTGACGCCGCTCTCGCGTAAGATCTCTTCATCAATGAAGAAATTTCCGGTGCACGATCGCGCGGACCGCGTCAGAATGGCGTGGGCGGCGTCGGCAACGATCTCGGGGAGGCGACTGATGCGCGCCATCGCATCGCCGCCGAGGGCAAATCGGACCGCCGCGGTATCGATTGCCGTGAGCGGCCAAAGCGAGTTGACCGCGACGCCCTGCTCGCGAAATTCTTCGGCCATGCCGAGCGTGCACATGCTCATGCCGAACTTCGCCATCGTGTAGGCGGTGTGATGCGCGAACCATTTCGCCTGCATGTCGAGCGGCGGCGCGATGTTGAGGATGTGCGGGTTCGCGCTCGCGAGCAGATGCGGCAGCGTCGTTTTCGAGCACAGGTACGTTCCGCGGACGTTGACGCCATGCATGAGATCGTAGCGCTTCATATCGGTTTCGAGCGTGCCGGTTAGGGCGATCGCACTCGCGTTATTGATGCAGATGTCGATACCGCCGAATCGGTCGACGCAGGCGGCGACGGCAGCGATCACCTGCGCGTCGTCGCGGATGTCGCACGCGATGGGCAACGCTTTGCCACCGGCGGCTTCGATCTCTTCGGCGGCGGAATAGATCGTGCCGGGAAGTTTGGCGTGCGCCGTCGCGGTCTTTGCGGCGATCGCGATGTTCGCACCGTCGCGCGCCGCGCGTAGCGCGATCGCTTTTCCGATGCCGCGGCTCGCACCGGAAATAAAGAGGGTCTTTCCGCGTAAATCCATCGTTCGGACGTATCGCCCGGAAAGGCACCCGAGGTCCTGCAAAATTAGGCGATGGTCATGGTGCGTCGGTTGCGTCCGGCGCGCTTCGCGCGCAGGAGTGCGTGATCGGCCGCGCAGACGAGCGAATCGGCATCGGTGCCGTCTCTCGGGAAGAGACTGATGCCGACACTCACGCCGATAACGTGTTCGATGCCCCCGATCGACATCGGCTGCGCGATCGCCTCGATGATGCGGTCGGCGAGTTCGGTCGCCGCCGACGCATCGCCGTCGAGACCTTGGAGAATCACGAACTCGTCGCCGCCGACGCGCGCGATGGTGTCGGTGCTGCGAACGCAGCGCTCCATCCGCCGAGCCGCGATGCGTAAAACGTCGTCGCCGACGGCATGACCGAATCCGTCGTTGATCGACTTGAAGCGATCGAGATCCAGACAGTGCACCGCAAATTGCCGACCTTGATGCTGCGATGCGAACAACGTCGTGCGGAATCGCTCGGCGAGGGTGACGCGATTGGGGAGCGCGGTGAGGCCGTCGAAAAATGCGAGCGTATCGAGTTTCTGTTCGTGCTCACCGCGCTGGACGGCAGCGCCGACGAGAGCGGACACGAGGCGTAAAAACTCGCGATCTCCGGTCGGCATCGGCGCGTGGCGATAACTCCGGGACCCAAGAACGAGAAGGCCGGACATCACGCTTCCGACCGTTATGCGCGCACCGGCGACGGCGCGCGGGGAGCCAGCGGGGCCGGCGGCGAGACGGTCGATCGCCCAGACTTCGTCCTCGCGAACGAGGAAGCGCCTCGCGAATGCCGCCACCTCTTCACGATCTGCGATCGCTCCGTCCGGGGCCGCGTAGCCCATGCCGATCGTTAAAACATCGCCATCGACGATATCGAGGGCGACGGCCCAATCGTACCCCAAACGTTGGGCCGCAATTGCGAGCGTCTCTTCAATTTGGAGGAGCGCGGGTTTGTTCTGATACGCAAAAATTCGGCAGAGTTCGGTAATGCGCTCGGTCTGCGATTCGAATGCGGCCTCGGCATGCCGGAGCGCGCGGCGATCTTTCGCGACACCGATGACGCCGCGGATGTGACCGTCGATAATTTTCGGAAAGAGACTCACGCTCACGTCGATCGCCTCGCGCCCCGCCGACACGAATTTCGTGTCGAATCCGACACGATCGCCGTGCCGTGCCCGATCGAACGTTGCGGCCGCTTCGGCGGCGTCGCTTGCGATGACGTAATCGAGGTAATGCGATCCGAGCGCTCGCTCGTCGAGTTGCAGCAGCGCGATGCTGGCGGCGTTTCCGCGAACGAGTCGCCCGTCGAGATCCCACACGGCGATCGCATCGGGGTTCTCACGAAAGAGCGATTTGATCTCTTCCTGGCTCGCATGGAGATTGGCGACGAGTCTCGCTGTCCGCCGTTCGCTCGGCGCGATGATGCGCGTCCACATCACCCAGAGGCTCGCAAGCATTACGACGATCGAAACGACGGCGACGACGAGAATTCGCGTCAGGCGATCCTCGACGATTTGCGTTCGAGCGCCGACCATGCGCTCTTGCAACTCGTTGAGCGCACGACGATGCCCGAGGATCGAGGCGAGAGCCGCCCCATCACGCGGGTCGCGAAGTAACGCATTCGCGGCAGCTATGTAGGCCTTGACGGCGCGCGCGACCGGCGTCTGCCCCGTTGCATCTGCGGCCACGGGCGCGATGTCGTGGCGGGCTGCGAGGACCTTGCTACCGGCTGCGAGCTCGTCGACCGTTGTCCGCATTTCCGTGCGCCAGTCAGCCGGCGCGGTGCCATCGTGGGCGGCGAGGGCCAAAAATGCGATGCGCTGCGCCCGCATGCTCTGCGCTTCATTAAGCACGACGAGGCGAGCGGTCTCGCGTTGGGCGACGAGCATGCTCGCGAGGGGAGCGAAAATTCCCAGAGCGACGACCGCGACGATGACGAGCGCTCGAGCCCCGGACGATCGGCTCAAGCGCGAGCCGATGGGGAGGGCCGGAGCGTTCATAGAGAGGTGATAGTCGCCGCGTGCGGTCGAACCCTTTGGTCGCATGCGTCGCTCGGCGAGGAAGAGCGCACGCACGGCGTCGGCCCTGCTCATTGCACGAGGCTATCGCGCGATACCAGGCCCGGCCTTGCCCCTGAGACGGACGCGGGCTACGATTCGTCTATCAAGCTGATGGACGTCGGGTACATCCGCGACGCCACGAGACGGAGAAGCGAGCTGCATGGCCAAATACGAGCGACTGACACAACCGTTAGTACGTAAGAACGGGGTTCTCGAGCCCGCCTCATGGGATGAGGCGCTCGATGCGGCTGCGGATGGCTTCCGCCAAACGATGGCCACGTACGGTAGTGACGCCCTCGGTATTTTCAGTTGTTCGCGGACGACGAACGAAACGAATTATCTCGCGCAGAAGCTTGCGCGGACGGTGTTCCGCACGCACAACATCGATAGCTGCAATCGAACTTGACATGCGCCCTCTGTCGTCGGTCTGGCGGCAGTTTTCGGTGCTGGTGGCGGCACGAACTCGTATCTCGAAGCCGAGCACACGGACGTCGTCCTCTTATGGGGCTCGAACGCTCGCGAGACGCATCCGATTTTCTTCCATCACGTTCTCAAGGGCATTCATAACGGCGGGAAGCTCGTAAGTATCGATCCGCGCCGAACCGCATCCGCGCAGTGGGCCGATGAGTGGATGTCGATCAACATCGGCACCGATATCGCTCTGTCGAACGCGATCGCACGCGAGATCATTGTGGCGGGTCTTGCAAACGAAGGCTTCATCAAACACGCGACGACCGGCTTTGAAGAATACCGTCAATCGGTCGAGTCGTTCACGCTCGAGTACGCGGCAGCCGAATGCGGCATCCCCGCCGAGCAAATCAAAACGGTCGCGCACATGTACGCGCGTGCCGATCGCGCGATGATCTGCTGGACACTCGGAATCACCGAGCACCATAACGCGGTCGACAACGTTCACTCGTTGATCAATCTGTCGCTTTTGTGCGGACACATTGGGAAATACGGCTCCGGCGTCAATCCGTTACGCGGGCAGAATAACGTCCAAGGCGGCGGCGACATGGGCGCGATTCCCAACCGCTTCGTGGGCTTTCAGGACATTCTCGACCCGGAGATCTGCGAGAAGTTCTCGCGCGCATGGGGCGTCCCGCAGAAAAACGAACTGGGCATGACGCTCACGCAGATGTTCGACGCGATGGATCGCGGCGTGATGAAATCGATCTTCGTCATCGGCGAAAATCCGGTCCAGAGCGATGCCGATCAAAACCACACCGAGCATGCGCTGCGTGGTCTCGATCATCTCGTCGTGTTCGATATTTTCCGCACGCAGACAGCCGAACTCGCCCACGTCGTGCTTCCAGCCGCCTCGGGCTGGTGCGAATCGGAGGGCACCGTCACCAACAGCGAACGTCGCGTCCAGCGCATCCGCAAAGCACTCGAGCCGCCGGGCGAAGCGCGCGAAGAGCTTTGGGTCTTAAGCGAAATTGCGAAACGTCTCGGCACCGACTGGGGCCATCCCAAAGCCGAAGAGATTTGGGAAGAAGTCCGCGAACTCGGCGGAGAGATGTTCGGCGGCATGAGCTACGAGCGGCT
>JAYTXC010000218.1:0-4146 GCA_043743145.1 Rhodospirillales bacterium | reverse complement strand
CGAACGTTTCGGGGAGCCGATTGACGCAGCGCTCCGGCTTGCGCTCGCGACGCTCTCGCGCGGAACGCGGCTCCTCGTCGTGAGCAATTTCCACGAGATCGACACACTCGCGCCCCTCGTGCGCGCGTGTACGGCGCGCTTCGATGTGGTCGCGCTCGTGGCACGCGATCCGTGGCACGACGGGTTGCCGCTACGCGGGTTCGTGCGCGTACGAGATGCGACGAGTGGCCGTTCGATGCGAGCGTATGTCGATCGTGGAGCACGCGAACGATACGTGCGCGCGGTGAGCGAGCGCGAAGCCGTGGCATGCGCGGCGTTGCGTCGTGCGGGCGCGTGCGTGGCGACGCTCGATGAAGCGGATGGTGCGGAAAAGGCGATCGCGCGCGCGCTCGGATTCGGCGCGTGACGTTCGCGCATCCCACGCTCTTGCTCGTGGCGATTGTGGCGATCGTGCTCGTGGTCGTCGGATATCGCGCGCTCGAAAAGCGCCGCGCGGCGCAAGCGTATGCGTTCTCCAATCTCGCGTTTGCGCTTGCGGCGATGCAACCGGCACGTTGGCCGGCAGCGGTGCTTTTTGCGGCATTTATGTTGGGCACGGGCGCGGAATTGCTCGCGCTCGCGGGTCCACGCCTCACGACGCGCGTGCCGGCAAAAGATGGGACGGTTATGATCTGTATCGACACGTCGGGTTCGATGCGCGCGCGCGACGTCGCGCCGACGCGTGCGGATGCGGCGCGCGCGGCCGCGCGTGCGTTCGTCGATGCGGTGCCCGATGGGACGCGTGTCGGGATCGTGACGTTCTCGAGCGGTGCGAGCGTGATCGCGCCGCCGACGAGCGATCTCGATTCGGTTCGCGATGCGCTCGATCGCATTCCGCCACCGGAAGGCGCGACCGCGATCGGCGATGCGCTGATGCTCGGGGCGCAACAGATGCCGGCGAACGGCAAACGCATTCTCGTGCTCTTGACCGACGGCATCAACAATCGCGGCACCGATCCCATCACCGATTCGCGCACGATCGGCACGCGCGGGATCACGATCGAGACGGTCGGCGTGGGCTCGAGTGGAAGCGGTGAGATTATTCCCGGCACGCGCGAGCCCGCCGAACTTGACGCACGAGCACTCGCCACGATCGCCGAAAATGCCAAGGGCCGCTATGTGGAAGCGAGCGACGCGGGAGCGCTCAAGTCGGCGTTTCGTGCGATCGCGCTCGCGACGGTGTGGGAGAAGAAGCGCGTCGATGCGAGCTTTCCATTTGCGCTCGGCGGTGGGCTCGTGCTCGTGTTCGCGCTGCTCGGAAGTTTGGCTGCGGGACGGTTATAGCGCTGTTGACCGCGAGCGTCGATGGAATTTTGCGCGTTGTGAAGCGCTCGTTGCTGTAAATCGGTATCGCACATCGCTCGGTCGAGCGGTTGTCGATAACGAGCTGATCGGTCGTGTGTGCGGCGAGCTGTTGATACGCAAGTCCGTATAGCGGGCCAAACGTCGCGCTTGGAAATGGGGTTGCACGTGGGCTCGGGAGTGGCGATGGCGCGGCGGTAAAGGGGCCGAGTGCGATGCGCTGGGGTCAGGTTGCGTCACGAGAGCGAGGGCGACGTTGGAGAGCGTTCCGGCGATGATGAGTGACCCAGCGGCGGTTGGAACCCCCGTCGCACGCAGAAAGTGCGAGCGACGGACACGCATAGCCGCCAGATGTCGGTGACGAACATCCAGCAGCGACGGCCGTCCTTGCAGCGATCGCGAAGCCCCAAACAATTCGGATCGATCTCTGATGCTTTCAAGAAGTTTGGTTTTCATATGCTCTAATTTTTTTTGGACGTCATTATGGAAATGACGGTAGCCTAAGTGAGGTATTCCCGTAACATCTCTTTCCGGCGAGGATCGCGCGCTCGATCGGCGCGGGAATTGAAGGGACCGTTCATCCGCGCATGCTAGCCGACGCGGATGAAACGCAAGGCCGCGTTCGGGTTCGTCTTTGCGACGGTCGCGATCGATATGCTCGGGTTCGGGATGATCGCGCCCGTTTTGCCAAAGCTCGTGCTCTCGATGGCGGGGAGCGATAGCGCGCACGCATCGGCGATCTTCGCGCTCTTCGGGACGATTTTTGCCGTGATGCAGTTCGTCTCGTCGCCCGTGCTCGGCGTGCTCTCCGATCGCATCGGTCGGCGACCCGTCATCGTGTTGTCGACGCTCGGGCTCGGCCTCGACTACGTGCTGATGGCGCTCGCGCCGACGCTTCCGTGGCTCTTCGTCGGGCGTGTGATTTCCGGCATCACGTCTGCGAATACGGCGACGGCGGGTGCGTACATTGCCGATGTCGTGCCCGCCGAAAAGCGCGCGGCGAGTTTCGGGATGCTCGGTGCGGCATTCGGCATTGGATTCGTCGTCGGTCCCGCGGTCGGCGGATTGCTCGGCGCGATTTCGCCGCGTCTGCCGTTTTGGGTGGCCGCGGGCTTGAGCCTCGCGAACGCGCTTTACGGAGCGCTGGTGTTGCCTGAATCGCTCGCCCGCGATGTGCGACGGCCATTTGCATGGTCGCGCGCGAACCCGATCGGGTCGCTCGCGCTCTTGCGGTCGCACCGCGAACTCTTCGGTCTGGCGGGTGTGATGTTTCTCAGCGTCCTCGCGGGCGCGTGTTTACCGAGCGTGTACGTGCTCTACGTAACGTATCGCTACGCGTGGGACGAGCGCACCGTCGGTCTCTCGCTCGCACTCGTCGGCATCTGCTCGGTCGTCGTGCAGGCGCTCCTCATGAAGCCGATCGTCGCCCGCTTCGGTGAGCGCATGTCGCTCGCAGCGGGGCTTCTCTGCGGCGGGATCGGCATGGCGATCTATGGTTTAGCACCAAACGGTTTCGCATTCTCGCTCGGCACGCCGATTCTCATGCTGTGGGGGCTCTCGTCGGCCGCGCAAAGCATGATGACGCATCGCGTAAGTCCGAGCGAGCAGGGCGAGCTTCAAGGGGCGATTGGGAGTTTGCGCGGTGTCGCGACGCTTGCGGGACCCGCGCTTTTTCCGCTGACGTTCGCTGCCGCAATCGGACCGTTGCGCCATCTCGGCATTCCCGGCGCGCCGTGGTTTCTTGCGACGGCGATGCTCGTAGGCTCGGTCATCCTCGCACTCGCGGTAACGCGTGGCGAAACCGTTGCGAGCCAAGCCGCGGCGTGAGCACCTTGCAACCGCAACACTCTGGACGCGCACCGCGTCAAAGGAAACCGTGAACGTAAACGATATCGGCACCTCGCGCATCAGCTACGAAAAAGGCGCGCTCGACGAAGCGAGCGTTGCGCGCGATCCCTTCGCGCAGTTCAAGCTCTGGCTCGACGAAGCGGTCGCAACCGAAGGGCTCATCGAACCAAATGCGGTCTCGGTCTCGTCGGTCGCACCGGACGGGCAGCCGTCGCTACGTGTCGTGTTGTTGCGCGGCTACGACGAACGCGGCTTCGTCTTCTTCACGAATTACGAGAGCCGCAAGGGGCACGAACTCGACGGTACGGGGAAAGCTGCGATGCTCTTTTACTGGGGCGCGCTCGAACGACAGATCCGCATCGATGGCAGCGTCGCACGCATCTCCGCCGACGAATCCGATGAATATTTCGCGAAGCGTCCGCGCGGTCATCGCTTGAGCGCGTGGGCCTCGAAGCAGAGCACGGTCGTACCGGATCGCGCGTTTCTCGAAGCGCAGATGCGCGAGGAAGACGAGCGTTTCAAAGACGTTGAGGTGCCGCGCCCGCCCTACTGGGGTGGGTATCGCGTGACGCCTCATGCGTTCGAGTTTTGGCAGGGTCGTCGCAATCGCGTTCACGATCGTCTTGCATATGTGCGCGACGCACAGACGTGGAAAATCGAACGTCTCTCGCCGTAACGCGCGTTAGCGCGAATCGTCCACCCGATCGAAACCAGCGCGATTGGGCATCGCGACCTTCGGGAGCGTTTGCGCATCGAGCGACGCGTCGCGCGCGACGATGCCGTTTTGTGCGAGCAGATACGCGGTGAGCGCGTACACATCGGATGGGGGCAGCGGCGTGGCGGCACCCGGGGGCATCGCGCGCGCGATATAATCGTAGATCGTCGTCGCGTGCGGCCAATAACTGCCGACGCTCTTTTGCGGAGGAATCTTGCCGAGCGATCCGATGCCGCCCCAGA
>JAYTXC010000217.1:0-2361 GCA_043743145.1 Rhodospirillales bacterium | reverse complement strand
TTTCGTGACGACCGAACGTGGTCGTTTTGGGATACGGATGCGAACAGCGACGCACGACTCGCGTGGGGTCGTTGGAACGCATGGCAACTTCTCGACGAGCGCCAGACGTACGTGCAGCACAGCACGCACGCGCCGTACGTCGCCCTGCGAAGTGCGGATTTTTATGCGAGCGCCGCCGCGGAAATCGAAGCGGCGGGCATCGAACTCGCGCTCGGCGAGCGCGTCGCACACGTCTCCGAAACCACGCGCGGATGTGTCGTAACGACGTCGCGGCGGAGCATCCGCGCCGATGTCGTTTTCGATGCGCGCGGTTTGACGGGTGGGATGGTGGAATCGGCGCCCGTGATCCAGCGTTTCGTCGGGCGTCGGATCGAAAGCGCACACGACGTGTTCGAACCTGGCGTCGCGACGTTGATGGATGTCCAAACCGACACCGATGACGGCTTTCATTTTTACTATGTCTTGCCGTTCTCGGCGCGTGAGGCACTCGTCGAGAATACGTATTTTGCCCGCGTCCCCATCCCGACGCAACGGCTCGATGTGGAACTCGACGCGTACGTGTCGCGGCGGTTCGGGCTTACGCCCGCGCGGACGGGGTATCGCGAAGTCGGTGCGATTCCAATGAATCCGGCGCTGACGTTACGCGCCCGAACGCGGCGCGTCGTGCCGATCGGATTGCGCGGCGGATGCGCGCGACCCGGCAGCGGCTACACGTTCCATCGCGTCGCGCGGCAGACCGAGGCCATCGCAGCGGCTTTCGCATCGGAAGATCGCACGACGTCCGAAAGATCGTTCGCACTGACGCCACCGGCGTGTGATGCGTGGTTGATCGCGGCTGCTCGGCACGCGCCGATGCTCTTACCAGGCGCGTTCGCCAAGCTCTTTGGAATGACCGAGGGCGACCGTGTCGCCCGCTTCATGATGGATCGCGCGGGGCCGATCGAAACGTTTCCGGTTCTTGCGGCGAGCGCGCTCGGCGCCGCGCAGGTGCTCGTGAAGAACGTTTCTGCGCTTACTCGCGTTGGGGATGCGTCTTCTGCTCAAGCGCCGGTTGGATCGCGGTGAAGAAGCGCGCGGATCCGAAGCGTACGAGATCGTCGCACGGCAAGCCCGTGTCGCTCGTCGCGCGCGCGATCGCGGTGCCTGCGGCGGTGTCGTCGAGGCCGAGCGTATTGAGTGCGATGCCGACGACGCGCGCGGGTTTTACCGTCGCGCACAACGCTTCGTAGGTGCGAACGAGATCGCGTAATCCCAGGAGCGGAATGCCGTAATCGTCGACGTGCGTTCGGCTGGCGAGGTGTACGAGGACGAGCGCATCGGGGCACGTGCCGTATAAGAGCGCAAGCGTCACGGGAGCGAAGGCGGGATGGTTGATTCCACCTTGGCCCTCGATGAAGAGGATGTCGGGCGGCAGTTCGTCCGCGTCGCCGGCGAGATTATCGAGGACTAACGCTTCGGCCGCGCCGCTTGCGAAATCGGTGATGACCCGATCGATCGCCGTGCCGCGCCCCGCGATCATGATGCCCGTTTGCCCCGTTGCAACGAAGCGCGCGCGCACGCTCGCCGCGCGTGCCGCGCGAACGAGTTCGAGCGCTGCCGTCATCTTGCCAACCGCGCAATCGCTGCCGACGGTGAGCACGACACGCGGCGCGACATCGTATCCGGCGCCGGAGAACAAGCGCGGTGCGGGCGGCGTGCGTACGTCCCACATCCACGTCGCGCCACGGTCGGCGGCTGCCACGAATTCGGAGTCCTCGGCGAAGATCTGATGCAACCCGCTAACGACGGCGATGCCCGATTCGAGCGCGGCCACGATCGTCGCGCGCCACGCCTGCGGCAGCGCGCCACCGGGCGGCGCGACGCCAACGAGCATCGCGGTCGGCGCGTGCGCGCGTGCCGCGTCGAGCGACGCAACGATCGGTGCGTCGCTCGCGAGATAGGGCACGACGTCGCGAACGCGTTTGCCCGCATGCTCCGGGTCGATCACGCAGACGACGTCGTCGCGACCGTACGCGATCACGCCGTGTGCCGTTTTTGCCGAACGCGTTGCGAAGAGCCCCGGTGCGAGAACCGCGTAACGTTGCGGTGTGTGCGATCCGACGTTCACGGGACGTTCGCGCCCGACTGTGCGGCAACGAAGCTCGCAATCGACTTGACTTCGACGACACCGAGACCGGGTGTCGTCGGCAACACGAGCTTGCCCCGTGCGTACGTGACGCCGACGAAGGGATCGTCTGCGGTAAGGAACGGGCCATCGAGATCGGCCCAATCGACGAGCGGTGAGAGGTGGGCCGCGGCCGTCGTGAGGATCGCGCTCTCGACCATACAGCCGAGCATGACTTTGAGGCCGAGTGCGCGCGC
>JAYTXC010000216.1:0-45610 GCA_043743145.1 Rhodospirillales bacterium | reverse complement strand
CAATCTCGCGAGCGCCTCGAACGCCGTGCTCATCGGGTTCAACATCCGTCCCGACGACACGGTCAAGCGGTTAAGCGAAAACGAGCAGGTCGACATTCGCTTCTACAACGTCATCTACGACGTCGAGAACGATCTCAAGAAGGCCATGGTCGGGATGCTCGCGCCGAAATACCGCGAGATCATCCTCGGTCGCGCCGAAGTCCGCGAGGTCTTCAAGGTCTCAAAGGTCGGCACGATCGCAGGTTGCTACGTGCAAAGTGGCAAGCTCGTCCGCAACGCCAAAGTGCGCATCCTGCGCGACTCGGCGGTCATCTTCGAGTCGGAACTCGAATCGATCCGTCGATTCAAGGACGACGTCAAGGAAGTCGCCGAGAACTACGAGTGCGGCGTGCAAGTCGCGCGCTTCGCCGATCTCAAAAACGGCGATGTCATCGAGGCGTACGCGAGCGAACTCGTCGCTCCGGAAGCCTCGCTGAACTAGGCTCGCATGGGCAAATCGCTCCAACCTCCATTCGTTCGCGCCGCGGTTGCCGCGGTCGCGAGCGGCGATGGGCTCGTATTCGTGACAGGCCGAGCGATTGGGAGTGGATTCGGTATGCGAGCTCCACGTATGCCGAAACCGGCGGTTCGCTGATCATGGGCACATCGCTGCAGCCTCCATTCGTCCACGCCACCGTCATCATGGTCGCGTCCGCGAAGAGAGTGGACCAGGATCGTGCCCAGCGTCGACTCCTCAAGGTTCTCCGGCTGGGGGTCCGATTTTTATAATTTTGGGGCTTATCGGCTTGGCGTCGACGGTATTCTTGCCGCACAAACCGAGCGCTTGGGTTGGGGTTTGGTTCGCGTCATACGGCTTATACGTCGTCGTGGGCGTCTCTTGGATAAAATGCGCGACCGTCATCGAACGACGTTTGAATTGCGGGCGCTCCTGACATCATCTGTGCGTGGAAGCGATTGGCATAACGAACGCGAAATGCGTTAACTCATGAAGCGCGCGATCGAACGAGTGACGCAGCCGGCCATAACATTCGCGAAGTGGGTGGGACTCGCGGTCATCTTTTCGCGCTTTCATGGGACGTGGCTCGGTCTGATGGTCGTCGTGCTGATGGGACTGCTCCTCTTCCGCGTGGATCGTACGATCTGGCGATTCGCGACGAATGGGTCGCGGTCGTGAGTCGTCGCGAAACGCGCGCCGAGGGCGCCGCGCGTCGGAAAGCAATCGCCGTGCGGCGCGAACGCGCGCTTCGCGCGGTCGGGAGCGCGGGCGATGAAGCATCACCATCGTCGATCGTAATCCCGGCAAAGCAACGCCGCGCCCAAGCCCGCAGCGCGCGTGCGACGGCGGCGACGCAAACCGTGCCGACAGCGAGCAACGCGAGGCTCTGGACGGCGATCCTCGTCGGTGGCGCAGCGGTTGCGGTCGGTCTGCTCGGTCGCCAAGTTGTCGATATCGTGCAAGACCAAAAGCGCCCAGCGATGTTGCAAAACGATATCTATAGTGCGCTCGGCTCGATCGCGCTGCTCGCTATCGTTGGTCTCTTCGCATATCGGCGGCGGCAACTTAGCCGACAATAACGTTGCGAGCGCGAGTTTACGGCAACGCAATCGTCGACCGCTATCGCGCAACGCCGCTCGTACCGCGGCGGAAGAAAACGTCGCCCTGCTCGACACGATCGATGATTTTCGAGAGGTGTGCTTTCGGGATACGGCTAGCTGCACGCACCGGACGAGAGGCGGACACGCGGACGCTACGATGCGAGGGTCGATCGTGCACGAATTTTGATCGGCGTTCGCGCATTCGCGCGGGGAGTGATTTCGTATGATCCATCCGCGAAAGTCCCGTATCACGGCAATCCTATCGGCGATGCTCGTTGCGTCAATCGTGGCGGGGCCCGCGTCGTCTGCGGGCCGATCGCCTGACGTGTCGGGTCGCGATCTCGCGACGATGCCCGATTCGACGTCGATTTCATTCGGTGGACGCAACGTCCTTATCGCGATGCTGCGCAAGGAGCATCTCGAGCGTCTCGAGCGCTTTGCACGCGCGGCCGAATTCGGCGCAGGCGTGAGGTATCAGCGACGAGACGTGAGTGCCGGACGACGGCTTACGGTCTCGGCCAACGCAGTGCCACAGCTTGGAATCTTATCGCCGATCGCCGTAGCCAAGTTTGCGAAAGGGCTGATGCCGCCGCTGAGCAACGAGTCGTTTCAAACGCCGCTACCAAAAGACGCCGTTGATTTTTGCAATGCCGCGAAGGCAACGGCGTGTCTTTACCAGCCTTTGGAAAGCCACAAGACCATGAGGTACGAGGCGAATACGTTGGTCGACGAGGATCCCTTGATGGACGGCGCCGGCTGCACATCGCTCGGTGGGACGATCGTACGCGACCTTGGAAGCGTCTCGATCAACCAATTCTGCCGCTTTGTATACCCGCTTCGGTTTACCGCGTCCACCGACGTGCCATTTCAAGGTAACGACGCTTCGGTGGACTCGCAGTTCAATTACGGTTGCGAAGGCTCTGCTGACGCGTTTCCGCAGCTCAAGCAGCTCCGGATTCGATTGCAAACCCATACGGTGTGGAACTGGGGAACGAGCGAAGACTATACGCGAAGCTGCGTGTTACGCGTGGTCGTCGTGTAGCGCTCGGGAAGCCATCGAGCAGCCGCGGAGCCTCCCGCAGGTCGCTTTTGCGGGGGTCGCGCCGGTCTCGACCACGGCCGGCCAATTTTCGGGTCGATCGGGAGATATTCGCCCGGCCTGTTGGTCGCCGACAGGTGCGTTGTTACCGCGGCGATGTTGAAAACGCGGCGGTGTGAAATCGGTCTGGCAGGGTGCCATCTTGGCCGAGATGACGGCGAAGAACGAATCCTCGCGTTCTTCGTCGAATAGAGCAGGTCGGCATGGCTGCGGGTGACCTCCAAATCCTGAAGCAAGGCGGTCGCCCGATCCCGAAAGGACCTGTATGAAACGCGAGCGCATGGGGCGCATCGATCACGAGCTGCAGCGAGAACTCGCGCGCTTGATCTCGACCGAACTCAAAGATCCGCGGCTCGGGTTTGCGACCGTTACGCGCGTCGAGATCACGAACGACCTCCAACGCGCCCGCGTCTACGTTTCGATAATCGGGGATCGTCACGTCGCGAAGCAAAGCATGATCGCCCTCGAATCCGCGAGGGGCTTCCTGCGCGGCGAACTCGGCCACGCCGTCGCCCTGCGCCACACGCCCGAACTCGAATTCGTCGAGGATCGCTCGACGGAAAAGGCGATCGCGCTCGGCAAGGTCCTCGCGCGCACGGCGGGCGAAGTGGCCGCGGCGGTGACGGTTCCCACGGTTGGATTGCAAGATGAATCAGAGAGTGAGCATGCGTAACCTTTTATCGACGATGAGCGCCGTTTTCGTAACGTGGTATTTTTCGCGGGAAGACAAGCGAGCCGAGCGTTTAGCCGACCGCGACTTCATGCGCTTGTTCTCCACCTCGGTTGCGTTTCTAGGCGTCTCGCTGGCAGTACGCTGGTTCGCCCACCTCGAATTCTTCAGCGGCGTTTGTCTTGGCGTGGGCATCGCGCTCGGCGTGGTCGCTGATATCGCGCGCCGACTCGGCCTCACGAACGGTGCTTGGAAAGTGAAGGCCCGTTCCTAATGCAAACAGCACTCCACCCCTCCTCGACCGACGAAGTCGTCGCCGAACTGCGCAAGCGCTCGGCGTTCGTGTTTGTGAGTCATGTCAAACCCGATGGCGATACGCTTGGCGCCGGGCTCGCGCTCGGCATCGCGCTCCGCCATATGGGGAAGCGCGTCGCTTACTTCCAGCAAGATCCCGTGCCGCGTAACTTGCGTTTCTTGCCCGATGCCGACCGCGTCGCGCGCGAGATTCCGGCCGATTTTCCCGCCGATGCGCTGTGGGTCTTTTGCGACATGAGCGATACCGGTCGGGCGGGTGAGTATCTGCCCGTACTCGACCGCGCGAACGTCCTCGATATCGATCACCATCTCGGGAACACGCACTTCGGCGCATTGAACTACGTGCTCAGCGACGAATGTTCGACGGGCACGTGTGTCCTGCGACTCTTGCGCGCGATGGATGCCCCGATCACAAAGGAGATCGCGACCAATCTCCTTACGACGATCATGACCGATACCGGCGGGTTCATGCACTCGAACACGACGGCCGACGTGTTGCGCATTTCTGCGGAACTCACGGATCTCGGTGCCGATAAAGAGGAAATCACCGAGAAAATTTTCGCGAACAAACGTATCGCTGCGATTCGCATCGTCGGTCGCGCGCTCGCGGAGTCGCGGCTCGAGATGGATGGAAAATTTTGTTGGTCGCTCGTCGATGAGAAGATGCTCATGGAGACGGGCGCCGATGGCGAAGACACCGAGGAGATCATCCAACATCTGCGTTCCGTCGAAGGCGTGGATGTTGCGGCACTCTTCAAGAATTACGATGGCGATATTCGCGTGAGCTTGCGCGGTAACGGGCGCGTGAACGTGCAACAGGCGTCGGGCCGACTCGGAGGCGGCGGGCACCATCGCGCTGCCGGGCTCACGTATCGCGGAACGCTCGCCGATGCCATCGTCGCCGTGCGCGAAGCGATCCTCGCGGAAGGCCTCTAGCCGCCCCGGCCGCGATGCTCGGGTTCGTCAATCTCTTCAAGCCGGCGGGGCCATCCTCGACGCAGGCGGGCGTCCGCGTGCGCAAGCTCTATTCGCAGCTCGGCGGCAGCAAATTGCCGCTCGGGCATCTCGGCACGCTCGATCCGATGGCGGCGGGCGTGCTTCCGCTCGCGATCGGCAAGGCCACACGGCTCATCCCGTTGCTCGACGATCGTCGCAAATCATACGCGTTCACGCTCGTGCTCGGACGTTCTACGACCACGGGAGATGCGACGGGTGAGACGCTGCGGCAAACGCGCATTCCACAAGACGCGCGCGAAGCGCTCGACCTCGTAATCCCGCAGTTCGTCGGCGCGATCGAACAGATTCCGCCGATGTACAGTGCCGTATCGATCGACGGCGAGCGGCTTTACACGCTCGCGCGTCGGGGCGAGATCGTCGAGCGCCCGCCGCGGAAAATAACGATTTACGGTCTTACCTTGTTGGCATACGCAAACGGCATCGCGCGCATGGCGCTCGCGTGTTCTGAAGGGACGTACGTCCGCACGCTCTGCGAAGATCTCGGCACGGCGATCCATTGCGCGGCGCACATGGGCGCACTCTTACGCGATGGTGCCGGGCCATTCGTCTTGTATGAAAGCCGGACGTTTGACGAGATCGAAGCGGATCCGCACGCGGCCCTCATCTCACCCGAAGCGATCTTGCCGTTTCCCACGATCGTGCTCGACGGCCGGAGCTCCGCAGATTTCCGAGCGGGACGGCTCGTGCCGTTGCCGCATGGATCGGCGTCGAAACATCTTTTCGTGCGCGATTCATCGCGGACGCTCGTCGGCGTCGGCGAAGCGGTCGGCGCCCTGCTCGCTCCGCGCAAAGTTTTTCAGTAAACCCGTGAAGATCCATCATCAGATCGAGGCACCGTCGGCGACACGACCGCTCGTTCTCGCGCTCGGTTTTTTCGATGGTTTCCATCGCGGGCATCGCGAGATCGTGCGCACGCTGTTACGTCAGCGACGGCCAGGCTATCGTGCGGCGGTGCTCACGTTTCGCAATCATCCCGCAACGCATTTACGGCCCGTATCTGTGCCGCCGCTCATCTCGACGGTCGAGGAGCGCGTGAACGCGCTCGCGGCGGCGGGAGTGGACGAACTCTACTTACTCCCGTTCGATGAACGGATCGCGGACATCGATGCGCGCGCGTTCTGTCTCGACGTCATATCGGGAACACTCGGTGCGAAAACGCTCGTCGTCGGTGAAAACTTTCGATTTGGTTCACGTCGCCTCGGCGATGCGACGCTCGCTCGTGAGACGCTCGCCACGGTCGGCACCGACGTCGTAGCGGTCGAACGTATCACCGATACCGACGAGCGGGTTTCGAGCACGCGCGTTCGCGAGGCGATTCTGCGCGGTGACATGACGACGGCGAACCGGTTACTCGGCGGATCGTATGAATTGCGTGGCCGCATCACCCTTGGGGCCGGGCGCGGTCACGATCTCGGCTTTCCCACGGCGAATCTCACGGTATCGCCGGAAAAGACGCTCCCGGCCGACGGCGTCTACGCGATCGTCGGGCGTCACGACGGTCGCGATTATCGCGGTCTCGTTTCGATTGGGACGAATCCGACGTTCGATGGCACGATGCGGACCGTCGAAGCGTGGCTACTCGATTTCCAGCGCATGGTGTACGGCGAAGAGTTGATGCTCCGCGACTTCCGCTTCGTACGCGATCAACGCAAGTTTGCTTCGGTCGATGAGTTGCTCGTGCAAATGCGTGACGACGCATCCCACGCGCCATATCCGTCGTTTACGACGCGCTAATTCACGCTGCGGACGCTGTGCGGACGCTTGGTCCGTAGACTTCGAGGCATCCACTCCAAAAGATGAGGTTGTGTATGTCAACGAATTTTGCGCGGCGCCTGATCGGCTCGATGTGTTCCGTCAGTGCGTTCGCACTTTTCGTGAGTCCGGCCGGTGCCGATCCGGGCACGGTCGCCCGGCCAGCAACGACCTTGCAGCGCTCGATCGCGCCGGAGCCGGAGACACTCACGATTCGCGGCCAGACGTATCCGACGGCGCTCCTGCGCGTACAGCATGAAGCGCGACTGCGCCGATTCGCGGATGCGAAGGCGATGGGCGCTCGTTCTGTCGTCTCGCCGGAGAGTCTCCCTCAAACGCGGGCAAGTGTGAGAGACAACGTCGGCGACGGGACGATCGCCGCTGGCTCGCCCTATTCCGCCAAGGAATCTTCGAAGAATCTCTTTGTCAGCTCTCAAATAAAACCGCTCAATAATCTCGATTTCATGATGCCATTGCCCAAAGATGCGGCCGATTTTTGCACGGCGACCGGCGCGGCTGCCTGCCTCTACTTTCCGTCCGGAATCGCTCTCGACAAAGAAGATGCGAACGGATTTATCGACGTGGATCCGTATCTCAAAGGTTCGTTTTGTACCAACCTGGGAGGGCAGATGGCATTTATCGCTTCCTCGAGCGATCCGCTCGAATGCTGGTTCACGTATCCGAAAAAGTTCTTGGGTAATTTCGATCCCGGATCGGCAGCAAAAGGCACGCCACATTTTCTCTCTGACTGTACCGCATCGTTTTCGGTGAAGACGGAAACGCGTGGCGCGATCTTTCTTGCAGCGCAGCCATCGTACCGCGGTCAGTTGACCAGCCCTCTGACGTGCTTGGTTCGCGCGTTCTAGGCGCGACACCGGAATGGCCGGCAGGCGGATTCGCGAGCCGTACGATCCGCCGACAATTGATCGCGTACAAGCCCGATGCGATACATCTACCCGCTAAACGAGGTGAAACGTGAAATGGACATTTTCTCGCCGCTCGGTCGGCGTCATCCCTGGCTTCGTTGCAGTCGCGCTCTTTGCGGGTTCGGCCGGTGCGAACCCGGGTGCGGCGGCGGTTTCTTCCACGTCACCGCAGCGAACGAGCGTGCAGGATACAGCGTCAATCACGATTCGCGGTCGGACGTTCTCTCGAGCGCTCCTAAGCGCCCAGCATGAAGCGCGAATCCGTCGCTTCAACGGGGCGATGGCCGAGGGCACTCGTTTATCTGCGTCGGCCGCGCTCGTCGGTCCCTCGATCGTCCTTGCCGACCCGCGTTCCGCTACGACGTCGAAGAAACGTCCGCTCGCGGAACGTTCTCATCTTCAAGCGCTTCGGCACGTGCCGAGAGATGCGCTGGATTTTTGTGGCGCCACGAAAGCGGCAGCCTGTCTCTATTTTCCATCCGATGCATACCTGTTTAAAATCGCTGGCGGCTTCGAGGATATGGATCTGCAAATTGTCGAGCCCGCGTGCTCGAACATGGGTGGAACGATCGTTTCGTCTAACGGCGAACAGCCCACATACTGCTCGTTTGTCTACCCCGCAAAATTCGTCGGCAACTTCGTGCCTGCGTCGACAACGACAGATAAGCCGAGCTTCACCGAAGACTGCTCTCGCAATGACTTCTCCGTAACCCACGATCCCAATGGCGTGATTACGATCTCAGAGAACGGATCGTCTGATTTCGGTCCGTTGAGTTACCCGCTCACGTGCGTTGTTCGCGCGTTCGAGAGTGAAAAATTTGAACCCAACACCGAACAAACGTTACAGATCGGTACGAAGGGAAGCATCAAACATCGGTGATCAACGTCATTGAGGCGTGGTACCGTACGCGCCCTGAGTGGGACGGGAATGGTCGGACGCCGTCGGTAAAGACGTCGCTTCCAACTCGGGAGACTTCGTACATGACCACGATCACCAGGCGCCCGCGCCGACTGCATCTTTCATTCGCGCTCGGTGCCATAGCGACGCTCGCACCGCTTCTTGCGAGCGCGGCTCCGCACGCGGGCGACATCGCTCCGGCGTTCTCGTTGCCCAAGGCGACCGGGGGCACGCTCTCGCTCACGCAGTTCCGCGGCAAACCGACGTATCTCAATTTTTTTGCGTCGTGGTGCGGGCCGTGTAACAGTGAGGCGGCGACCGTCGCGCAACTCTACGCCAAATATCATCGTCGCGGCCTCGCAACGATCGGGGTGAACGAACAAGAGGACAAAACCAAGGCGCTCGACTTTGCGCACACCTATAAGTGGCCGTTTGCGATCGGGCTCGATGACGGGAATATGGGTCGGGAATATGGCGCGATCGGGTTGCCTATTCACGTCTTCATCGACAAGGCGGGCAAGGTCAGCACCTATCGGCTCGGCGAGATGGAACGCTCCGAGATAGAAGACGCGATCAAGAAGATCTTGTGAGTGATGGCGTGAGCGATGATTCGACGGGTGCCGTCTTCGGTGCGCCGCCGAGCGCGATTGCGTACGCAGACGACCTACGCGTGCGGCTCGAGCGCGCGCTCGCGCAACAGATCGCACGTGGCGACATGCCGCGCACGCGACATCGCGATGGATTACAACCGTCCTTTACCAATCGTTTAGTCCTCGAGACGAGCCCGTACCTACGGCAACACGCGCATAATCCGGTGAACTGGTATCCGTGGAGCGATGAAGCGTTCGACGAGGCGCGACGAAGCGGGCGGCCCGTCTTCCTCTCCGTGGGATATTCGACGTGCCACTGGTGCCACGTCATGGAAGAAGAGTCGTTCGAAGACGTCGGGATCGCGACATTGCTCAACGAGCAGTATGTCGCGATCAAAGTCGATCGCGAAGAGCGCCCCGACGTCGACGCCGTTTACATGACCGCACTGCAAGCGCTCACACGACAGGGTGGTTGGCCGATGAGCGTGTGGCTCGATGCCGACCGACAACCGTTTTTCGCCGCGACCTATCTGCCGCCGCACGACGGAACGCGCGGCGCGAGGCGTGGCTTCGGCTCGATCTGCGCCGATCTCGCGCGCATTTACCGCGACGAGCCGGCGAAAGTCGCGCAATCCGCGGAGTCGATCGTCGGCGCCGTGCGTGCATCCATGACGGGGTTCCCCGCGGGTGGCGATCTGCCGGGAACGGCGGCCCTCGATCGTGCGCATCGCGATTACGCGCGCATCTTCGATCACGATCACGGCGGCCTCCAGGGCGCACCGAAATTTCCCTCGAGCTTACCCGTGCGATTCATGCTCCGCGAACACGCGCGCACGGGGTCGGCCGACGCGCTCGCGATGGCGACGAAGTCGCTCGAAGCGATGGCGGCGGGCGGCATGCACGATCAACTCGCGGGCGGCTTCGCGCGCTATTCCACCGACGCGCGCTGGCTCGTGCCACACTTCGAGAAGATGCTCTACGATAACGCGTTGCTCGCCCTCGCCTACGCGGAAGCCGTGCAAGTGACCGGCCGCCCCGATTTCGTGCGCGTCTTGCGCACCACGCTCGACTATCTGATGCGTGAGATGACGGCGCCCGGTGGCGGCTTGTATAGCGCGACCGATGCCGATAGCGAGGGCGAAGAGGGCACGTTTTTCGTTTGGCGTGAGGATGAAATTCGCGCGCATCTCGGCGACGCGGCCGATCGGTTCATCGCATTTTACGGCGTCACGCACGAGGGAAACTTCGAAGGCAAAAACGTGCTCTTCGTGCCGACGCCGAACGAAGCGCAGTGGGATGCCCTTGCCGACTCGCGCGAACGGTTGCGCATCGCGCGCGAGTCGCGCGCGCATCCCCTGCGCGACGACAAGATCCTCGCCGCATGGAACGGCCTCGCGATCTCCGCGTTCGCACTCGGTGGATTCGTGCTCGACGAGCCGCGCTATCTTCACGCGGCGGAGCGCGCGGCCGCCTTCGTCGCAACCGATCTCACGCGCGACGGCCGCCTCGCGCGAAGCTGGAAAGACGGCCAAACCTCCGGTGCGGGCTATCTCGAAGACGACGCATTCGTCGCTGCCGGGCTTCTCGATCTTTACGAAGCGACGTTCGATGCGCGCTATCTCGTGCGAGCGCTCGAACTGGCGCGTGCGACCGAGACGCTCTTCGGCGATGCGGAGAATGGCGGCTGGTTCCGTAGCGCGGCCGACCACGAGCAACTGATCGCGCGCGAGAAACCGAGCCACGATGGCGCAGAGCCGACAGGCGCGTCGGTCGCGATTCGCAACGCTCTGCGGTTGCATGCGATGACGGGTGACGATGCGTGGCGTGTCATCGCGGAGCGCGCACTGCGCGCGTATGCGGCGATTCTCGCGCAAGGGCCGACGTCGCTTGCCGAGATGCTGCTCGCCGTCGATTTCGCATGCGCCGTCGCACCCGAGATCGTCATCGTGCGGCCGGAGCAAGGAGACGCGCGCGATCCATTGCTCGATGCGCTGCGCAGGACGTTTCTGCCCAATCGCGCGTTGCTCGGCGCGCGCGCTGGCGCAGATTTGGCAGCCCTCGCGGAATTCGCGCCGATCGTCGGGGAAAAAGTCGCGATTGGTGCGGCGGCGACGGCGTACGTTTGTCGCGAAGGTGCGTGTCGCTTGCCGACGACATCGGTGACGGAGATGCTTCGCGAGGTAACGATCCTCACGGGTGCCGACACGCGCTAAAAACAGTCCGCTTCGGTCGCCTCTCGTGCGTTCGGCGACGTCGCGGGCCAGCGGTCGTGTTCGATGGCCGCGGCAATCTGACGATTGATGCGCAACGCGTCGAACGTCGCGCGTGTGTGATCGCTCACGAGCATCGCGCGCTGCATCTCTTGCACGCGTTGCGCGCGGTTTAAGAGTTCGGTTCCTCGCGATGGATCGTTTTGGCGGAAGATGCGAGCGCCCGTGAACCAGATAAAGTGCGGATGCGGGACGGCGTGCGCTTCAGGCGTATCGAGTGCGGCAATCGCCGAGCCGATCTCGCTTTCGGCTGCGGAAAGATCGCCTGCAGCCTCATAGGCGAGCGCGAGATCGGCGCGATCGGTTATCTCGTCGACGGGCCGTCGACCCGCCGAAAGTTCGAAGCCTTGCCGCATCTCTGCGATCGCGGCGCGCGGATCTCCGAGTTCGAGCAGCGCCGCACCAAGGTTCGCACGCGCGCTCGCTTCGAGGGCGGGCGCCTCGAGACTCACCGCCTCGGCGAGCCCCGCGCCGAAAAGCGACTTTGCTTCGGCATACGCCTCGCGAAAAAACGCAATCATGCCGCGGTTGATGAGCGCGGTTGCAATACCGCGACGGATCTCCAGGTGGCGAAAGAGCGTCTCGGCTTCTTCGATCGAGATGCGAGCGGCCTCGAAATCGCAGACGCGCGTGAGGAGAACGGCGCGATTGACGAGGACGGAGGCGATCCCGTGCGGCGATGCACCTTCACGATAGAGCGCGAGTGCTGCGTCGAAATGTTCGGTTGCCGCGACGATTTCGTTGCGTCGACTGAGAATCGTCGCGAGGCGTTCGTGGACCGATGCCTCGCTCATCGCATCGCCGACGGATCGCGAGACAGCGAGCGCGCGCTCGGCAAGCACGAGCGCACTCGACCATTCTTGACCGAAAGTAAGCGTATTGATCGCTGCCTGCAGAGCTTTGACGACCAGAGACCCGTCGCCGGTACCTTCTGCGCGAGCGATCGCGGTCGCAACGCTGTCGGCCGCACGTGCGATTTCACCTGTTACGGCGCAAGCTCGAATGATTCCACAGAGCGCGGTCACTTCTCCCGTGGTGTCTTCGACGGCAATGAAACCATCGAGCGCCGCGGTGTAGCGCTCGACGCTGTGCGCGAAAGCGCCAGCGTCATAAGCGATAAGGCCATCTTCGAGGGCGACCGCCGCCGCAAAATAGGGTGGCGCATCGGCCGCGCGCGCGCGCCACCGCTCGAGCAACTCGTTCGTTTGCACGATCTCCCCGCACGCACGATGGAAGCGAATGCGACGGAGCGCGACATCGAACGCTCCGTGAGCCGGGCTCTGCTCGACGATGGCTTCGAGCGCTTCGATCGCCGCGCGCTGTTCCTTTCGCCGGCCTAGACGACCGAGTAACTCTTCACGCAAACAGAGCGCTTCCACGACGACTGCGGGATCGTCACTGGTCTCGATCGCACGTGCCGCGAATGCGAGTGCTTCGTCGTGCGCGTGGACGCCGCGCGCATGGACGGCCGCAACGCCGTACCATCGCCCGGCGCGCGCCCCGCAATTCGCGCGTTCGTAATGGTGCGCGATGAGGGCCGCTTCGACGTTCGCTTCGTTGCGATGCTGCAACACGGATGCGAGCGTGCCGTGGCGTTGCGCGCGTCGATCCGTCGGGATCGTCTCGTAAATGGTGGAGCGGAAAATGTCGTGTGCGAACGCGTACCCGATTCCGCCGCGTCCCGCATCTTCCACGAGGATCGATCGCGCGATGAGCGACTGCGTGGCATCGATGATCCGATCGCTCGACCATCCCGTGGACCGCGCGAGAAGGTCGACGTCGAATGCCGTTCCGCCGACCGCACCGATCTCTGCGACGATCCGCGCGTCGTCGGTGATCTCAGCCCACCGGCGGGCAACGAGCTCGAGCAATCCGGCGGGGACGATCGCTTCGGCTGTAAACGAACGATCGCGCACGGCCTCTGTAAGGAAAAGGGGATGACCGCCCGTACGCGCGTGGAGCGTGCGTGCGATCTCCGATACGTCACCTTCGACGCACGCCTCGATCGCCTCGGCCACGGCCGCACGATCGAGGCGCCCGAGTCGCAGGACCGAGGCACGGCCATCGGCGACGAGCGTGGTGGAGATCGCCTCGAATGCCGCCGACGTCGGGCGATCGTCGTCGCGAACGGTGGCGACGATGAGCATCGGCGATCGCGCGAGTCGCCGTGCGATGTAGGCCAGGAGCGCGAGCGTCGCATCGCCCGCCCAGTGAAGATCTTCGAGTACCAAGATGACCGGCCGCGCACGTGCGATCTCCCGGAATTGCGTTGCGACGGCTTCGAAGAAGCGCGCGCGCTGCGTTGCGTCATCGATCGTACGAGGCGCGCTGCGAAAGAGATCGAGGTCGCCGAGCGGGAGGAACGCCGCGGCGCAGTCGAGTGCATCGATAAATGGGAGGTACGGGAGCGATTCGGGATCGCTCGCTGCACCGACGAGGACGCGACCGCCTTGCAGGCGTGCGACGTCGACGATCGCTTGCGCGAGCCGAGATTTGCCGATGCCGCGCTCGCCGCGAACGAAGACCACGCGGCCCCCGCCACGCGCCGCGCGCGCCCAGGCGTGTTGGAGATGCGCGAACTCCGAGCGTCGACCCGCCATGTTCAAAACGGTGGCTCGTGCGGTCACGTCGGAAGAATCGACGACGTTGCTCTCCACGAGCGTAACGATCGCATGACGACGAATCGCATCGCGTAAGGCGATGGTATCGGGCATCGGTTCGGTTGCGAGTTCGTCGCGTAGACGTGTGGTAAACGTATCGAATTCGTGGAGCGCGCCGGCACGGTCGCCCGATTCGTAGCGGCAACGCATGAGATCGCGAACGACGTCTTCGCGCCACGGCTCGTGTGCGAGGAGGCGACGCGCGTAGGTCGCCGCGGTTGCAAAATCCCGTTCGTTCGAACGTTCGGCGATCAGATCGACGAGATGGCGCAAGAAGAGCGCGCGCAAACGCTCGCGTTCGAAGACGCACCAATCGTCGTAGACGCCCTCGAGGAGATCGCCACGATAACATGCGACGGCATCGGCGAGCCTGTGCTCGTCGCCGAGTCGCACGAACTCCGCGATGTCGAGAACCGCGCCTGCCGCGTCGTTCCAGCGCACCGTATCGCGTTCGACGATGAGCCAGGGTTGGTCGGCCTGCGGCGGTGCGGGAAGCGCTCGCGTGAGATCGTGGAGGTGGCGCCGGAGCTTTCCGAGCGCTGCCTCTTCGTCGTCGTCGGGCCAGTGGGCGAATGCGAGCGATTCGCGCGAAGTGGCGGCTGCCCGGCCGATCGCAAGCGACGCCAGGATGGGCAACGACTTCGGCAGTCCGCGAAATTTCACGAACGCCCCATCAACGAAAATCGCCGGTTGTCCCAAAAGCACGATGCGAACGTTCGCGCGCGATTGCGCGAACGGTGGCTCATTCCCCGATGTGGTCGAGCTCGATCGCATTACGATTCGTTCGTCCCTTCGACAGCGTTGGACGTAGGTGCGAACGGTTCGAGAAGGCGGATTCGGTTTCCGCCCGCCTTCTTTTCCTTGCGAATGGTTCGCTACTTTTGGTTACGTGTCGTTTGCGTGTTGTTCACATGTGAAGAAGCGAATGCGACACAAATTATTTTACAACCGCGCGCGCGAGAGCGAGCGTTTTCGGATCGAGTTTTGTTTCCGTCGCATTTCCCATGGCGACCGTTCCCGCGCGTGAGCTTTTGCGCATGTCGATAATCGCTCCGATCGCGGTCCAGCGGGCGTTTTGGCGTATCCGTCGAGGAATTCGTTCACGTCTTTGGCCGCGTTGTCGATGCGGCAACTCGGACGGTCGGAATCGCTCTCGGGAATCGGTGCAAGCGCGTGGCTTCCCAGCGCTGCCGGAGCCTCGGCGGGCGTACGCGGGTCGGCGTTATCGGAGCGTTTCGATGCGCGTTACGCCGCCACGACTTCAATCCGCTCGGCGTCGCGCAGTTCGATCCGCGCCGCGCCACCTTCTTTAATCGTGCCGCTTAGGATCGCAGTCGAGAGTTGATTCGTCACGAGCCGCGCGATCGTGCGCGCGACGTAGCGTGCGCCGCTGCCCGCCGAAAGCGATTCCATCGCAAGAAAGTGACGCGCGTCATCGGTGAGCACGATCGAAACGCGAAGCGCGCCCAGACGCTGCGCGACCGCATGCATTTGCAGGTCGACGATCGCTTCGATCTCTTTCGCGCCGAGGGCGTTGAAGTGCACGACGTCGTCGATGCGATTGAGTAATTCGGGGCGCAGATAGATTTCGAGTTCGCTCGGTGCGGCGTTGCTCGTGAGGATGACGATGGCGTGACGGAAATCGATCGCGCGCCCCTTCGCGTCGGTCACGCGACCGTCGTCGAGAATTTGCAAGAGAATCGCCGCGACATCGCCGTGGGCTTTCTCAAACTCATCGAAAAGCACGACGCAGTACGGCCGCCGGCGCACGGGCTCGGTGAGCTGTCCCGGCTCGTCGTGACCCGCGTATCCCGGCGGCGCGCCCAACAGTCGCGAGACCGTGTGCGATTCCGTATATTCGGTGAGATCGATGCGCACGAGCGCATCTTCCGTACCGAATAATTCCGCCGCGAGCGCACGCGCGAGTTCGGTCTTCCCGACTCCACTCTCGCCAACGAAGAGAAAACCGCCGACGGGTTTGCGCGGATCCTTAAGCCCCGCGCGGCCGCGACGGATCGCTTGCGCGACCGAACCGATCGCGGCATCTTGTCCGACCACGCGTTTTGCGAGCGCGCTTTCGAGAGCGAGGAGCGTGCGCGATTGCTCTTCGGTGAGCGCGCCTTGCGGGATACCCGTCCACTTCGAAACGATCGCGGCGATGTCGGCAACGTCGACCGTGCTGCGACCCGAGAGACCGACCGAGGCCGAGGCTTCGTCGATGAGATCGATCGCCTTATCGGGCAAGAAACGATCGACGATGTATCGCGCTGAGAGCGCCGCTGCGGCATCGATTGCGGCATCGGTAATCGTGACCTTATGGTGATCGGCGTATTTTTTCCGCAAGCCACGTAAAATGCCCGCGGCTTGCTCGATCGTCGGTTCCGCGACGGTTACGGGCTGAAAGCGGCGTTCGAGCGCGGCGTCGGTTTCGATGTGTTTGCGATACTCATCGAAGGTCGTCGCTCCGATGCACTGGAGTTCGCCACGCGCGAGTTCGGGTTTGATCATCGACGAGAGATCGAGCGATCCTTCGGCGGCGCCCGCACCGACGAGCGCGTGAAGTTCGTCGATGAACAAAATCACTTCGCGCGACGAGCGCTTCACTTCTTCGAGGATGCGTTTGATGCGGCTTTCGAACTCGCCGCGATACTTCGTGCCCGCAACGAGTGGACCGAGCGCGAGCGAGAGCACGCGCTTATCGCGCAAACTCGATGGCACGTCGCCGCGTGCGATGCGCTGCGCGAGACCCTCCACCACAGCGGTCTTGCCGACGCCGGGCTCGCCGACGAGCACGGGATTGTTTTTCGAGCGGCGCGAGAGGATCGCGACGACGCGTTCGATTTCAGTATCGCGACCGACGACGGGGTCGAGTTCGCCCGCTTTTGCCGCTGCTGTAAGATCGCGCGAGTACGCCGAGAGCGTGGGCGTCGTCGTACGCAGGCCTTTCGCCCACTCGCGCGGATCGGCACGGCCGGAGCTGCGGTCGCTGCGTTGGAATCGGTCGATGGCGACGGTCGTGCCGACCGCGAGGGCCACGGCGGCGAGCGCCGAGCCAAGCAGCGGCACGAGCGCCGTGCGTCGGCTTCGCGCGCACGCGTTGCACACGTCGGCTTCCATCCACGAGCCCGCACGCAGCGTGTAGTCGCGCACCGTCGCGGGACGCTGGCCGCAAGATTCACACGAGGTCGTCATCGAATCACCATGGGTCGCGCTTCGCGGTGGGTGATAACGAGGCATGCGAACGCGAAAAGTCGCAAGGGACCCCCGGTTCGTCCGCCGCATTACGCCACCCAGTTTTCACGTTGGAAAGGGTCTTCACAGCTAGCCATGGCCTACATCATCACCGAGCCGTGCATCGGCACCAAAGACAAGTCGTGCGTCGACGTGTGTCCCGTCGATTGTATTCATGGCAAAGAGGGCGATACACAGCTCTTCATCGATCCCGAGGTGTGCATCGATTGCGGCGCGTGTGTTTCGGCGTGTCCGGTCGAAGCGATCTACGCCGACTCCGATGTTCCCGATAAGTGGAAGAACTTCACGGAGCTCAACGCCGCGTACTTCAAGAACTAGGATCGCTCCCGAGCATGCGATGGATCGCGCGGCGATAACCTGCGACGCATCGTGGCGCTCGAACTCATGGATCGGCCTGGCGTGGATGCCCGGGAATTTCGCGCGAACTTCGATGACATCGAATTTGCGAATCGACGCTTTGGCGGATCGCGTCCGGTCACGCGCGAGATCATCTCGCGCGCGGCATCACGCGACACGTTCGGCGTTCTCGATGTTGGGTGCGGGAGCGGAGACATCGCACGCGATCTCGTCCGGGCGGCGCCCGTGCCCGTGACGGTCGTCGCGCTCGACAGCAACGCGGAGATTCTCGCGATCGCACGCGAGCGCACGCCCGAAGCACTCCCGATTACATTCGTGCGGGGCGACGGAGGCGCGTTGCCTTACGACGACGCGTCATTCGATATTGCGATGTGTAATCTCGCGCTCCATCATTTCGAACCGCCCGCCGCAATCGCGATGCTTCGCGAGTTGCGCCGTGTCTCGCGCGTCACACCGCTCGTGTGCGATCTCGTCCGCTCACGCAGCGGCTTTATCGGCGCGTGGCTTTTCGCACGGATCCTTGCAAAGAATCGTCTTACGAAGCACGATGGACCACTCTCCGTACGCCGAGCCTACACGCCGGGCGAAGCACTCGCACTCGCACGCGATGCCGGGTGGCGTGCACCACGCGTCGTCCGTCACCCGTTTTTCCGGATGGTGCTAACCGATGGGATCTGACGTGGTCGTCGTCGGCGGCGGACCCGCGGGTTCGGCCTGCGCGCTCGCTCTCGTTCGCGCGGGCATCGGCGTGACGATCGTCGAGCGCCAGCAATTTCCGCGGCGGAAAGTGTGCGGCGAGTATCTCAATGGCGGTGCGGTCGCGGCCCTCGACGCACTCGGCGTCGGCGACGCCGTGCGGGCGGTCGCGCGACCGCTCCGCGGCATCCGCATCGTGCCCCCCGGCACCGCATCGATCGAACTCCCCTTTCCCACGCCGGCGCTTGCGTGCGAACGCGCGCTCCTCGACGACGTGCTGTTGTGTGCCGCGCGCGATGCCGGCGCGACGATCTTGCGCGGTCACGCGGAAGACTTGGTACGCGATGGCACCCGTGTCGCCGGCATCGTCGTTCGGGACGAAACGGGCGACCGGCAGACGCTCGACGCACGCTACGTCGTCGGCGCGGATGGTGCGGGCTCGCTCGTCGCGCGCAAACTTGGCCTCGACATTACGCGGCGTGGGACGAAGCGCTTCGCCGTCGGCGGCCACTACCGCGGGTTTGGCGATCTGGACGAGCACGTGGAAATGTACGTCGGCACGGGTGCGTACTTCGCGATCAACCCGCTCGCAGCGGATCGCTCGAACGTCATGGTTGTCGTGCGCGATCGCGATCTCGCAACGTGGTCGGGCGCCGTCGACGATGGGATGCGCGGCAAGGCCGCGGATCTCGGCCGCGGCCATCGGAGCTTCACGGGTGCCGAGCGTGTGGGACCGCGCGTTTCGGTCGGGCCGCTCGCTTTCGATGTGAGCGCGGTCGTCGCCGATGGCGCGGTGCTCGTCGGCGATGCAGCGGGCTTCCTCAATCCGTTTACGGGACAAGGCGTTTTTCTCGCGCTCCGCGGTGCGAGCGATGCGGCGGCGGCAATCGTGCGCTCGCTCGACGATCGCTCGCGCGCAGCCGAAGCGCTCGGGGGATACGCGAGCCGCCGCGCGTCGGATTTCGCCGTACGTCGAAAACTCACCAAACTCGTCGACGTGCTCATCGACGTGCCGATTCTCGCGCGCCGCGCTGCCGCGCGATTACGTGCGCGGCCCGAACTCGGCGCGACGCTTTTGGGCGCGCTTGCGGGGACGATCGCGCCGGAACGCGCGCTCTCGCCTGCTCTTGTGGGCAGACTCGTCTTATGATCCACATGTCGAGCGTCACGTCGATCCACGCACCGGCCGAAAAAATCTATGCGATGGCCGCCGCGACCGAACATTGGCCCGCGATTTTGCCGCACTATCGCTACGTTCGCGTCCTCTCCGATGACGGCCGTACGCGCGTCGTCGAGATGGGTGCTTCGCGTGACGGAATTCCGATTTCGTGGACGGCCGAACAGATCAACGATCCGCGCGAACCCCGCATCACGTTTCGCCATCTGCGCGGCTGGACGAAAGGCATGGATGTCGCATGGCGTTTTACCGAAGCGGACGGCGTGACACACGTAACGATCGAGCACCATCTGCAATTTGCGTTTCCGATTGCGAGCGAGTGGCTCGGGCGTAACGTCGTCGGCGGATTCTTCGTCGATAACGTCGCGGGCAAGACGCTCGCGCGGATGAAGATGCTCGCCGAAGCGGCCGCGCGATGATCGCCGAACACCGCGTCGTCGTCACGGGAATCGGGATCGTTTCGCCGATCGGTACGGGCGTTCGTGCGTTTTGGGATGGCGCGCTCTCGGGTCGCGTCGGCACGGCGTCAATCACGCGCTTCGATTCGAGCGACTTCGATTCGCATATCGCCGCGGAAGTCGATGATTTCGATGCGGGCGATTACTTAGATGCCAAAGTGTATCGTCGAACCGATCGCTTCGCGCAATTCGCACTCGTCGCATCGCAACTCGCCCTCGACGATGCATCGCTCGTGATTCCCGCAGAAGGTCGCGACGATGTCGGTGTCTACATCGGCTCCGCGCTCGGTGGGCTTGCGTTCGCGGAGACGCAGCACGATGCGTTCCGCGCGACGGGCGCGCGTGCGGTGCGACCGCTCCTCGCGATCTCGGTTTTTGGCGCGGCTTCGACAAGCAACGTCGCGCTCGCGTTCGGCCTGCGCGGTCCCGGCGTCGCGAACGCGAACTCGTGCGCGGCAGGTGCGGTCGCGATCGGCGATGCGTTTCGCGCGGTCGCGCGCGGCGACGTGCGCGCGGCACTCGCAGGTGGCGCCGAAGCGCCGCTCTCGCCGCTCATCTTTGGCGCGTTTGCCGTCATCAAGTCGATGTCGACGCGCAACGACGATCCGGCGCGCGCGAGCCGTCCTTTCGATCGCGATCGCGACGGCTTCGTGATGAGCGAGGGCGCAGCGATGCTCGTGCTCGAGCGACACGACGATGCCATCGCGCGCGGCGCGCGGATCTACGGCGAGATCGCGGGATTCGGCCTCACGGCGGATGCCTATCACATGACGGCGCCGCAGCCCGAAGGCCGGAATTCGTCGCGAGCGATGCGGGCGGCACTCGCCGAAGCGCGCGTTGGAATCGATGAAGTCGAGATCGTCGATGCACACGGGTCCTCGAGTCTCCTCAACGACGCAACCGAAACAGTTGCTTTTAAAGCAGTTTTTGGCGAGCGCGCCTTCGACGTGCCGATCGTCGCGACCAAGGGCCAGCACGGCCACGCGCTCGGTGCGAGCGGTGCGTGGGAGGCGGCGCTCTCGCTGCTCATGATTCACGAGGGCCGGGTTCCGGGCGCGGTCAATCTCGAGCATACGGACCCGGCGTGCGACCTCGATTACGTTCGCGACGTCAGAACGATGGCGCCGCGCGTGGTGCTTTCCAATTCGACGGGCTTCGGCGGGATCAACGCCGCGCTCGTGCTTCGAAAGATCGAGAATTAAGTCACCGATGGATTCCGATACGCTCGCCCCACTCCTGATAAAGACGCCCTCCCCGTTCGCGAACACGACGACGGCGCGTGCGATCGATGCCGTGAAGTTTTACACGGGTGCCGGTGACGAACCGGTACACGCGCTCGATGGCGTTTCGCTCGAAGTTCGGGCGGGTGAGATGGTGGCACTCGTCGGGCCGAGCGGTTGCGGGAAAAGTACGCTTCTGAACCTCATCGGGTGCGTCGATCTCCCGACGCGCGGTACGATCGAGGTCGATGGGCGCGCGACGTCGTCGCTCGATGATGACGCGCTTACGGGTTTGCGGCGCGAACGCATCGGAACCGTCTTTCAATTCTTCAACCTTTTACCCGCGATGACGATTGCGGAGAACGTCGGCTTGCCGCTCGTGCTCCAGCGCGTACCGCGCAGCGAGATCGACGCACGCGTTCGCGCGGCGCTCGAATCGGTTGGCATCTTCGAAAAAGCCAATGCCTACCCGAGCCAGGTCTCCGGCGGCCAAATGCAGCGTGCCGCGATCGCCCGAGCGACGATTCACCAGCCCGCAATCGTGCTTGCCGACGAGCCGACGGGCAACCTCGATTCGACGAGCGGCGCCAACGTATTGCGCCTCTTGCGCAACGTGGCATCCAACGGTCAGGCGATCCTCATGGCGACGCACTCCATGGAGGCGGCGGCCGTTTGCGATCGCGTGATCCGCATGCAAGACGGGAAGATCGTCGCGTAACCATTTGGGAGCGTGACGGCGTCCAACGTCCGATGATGGACGATCGGTCGTGAACGCACTCTTCCAAGGCCTCGTCCTCGGGCATCTCCGCGCGAACAAACTTCGCGCCCTGGTGACGCTCGTGGCCGTCGGCCTCGGCGTCGCGATCTCGCTTGCGATCGATCTCGCAAACGCGACGGCTGTCGCTTCGTTTGCCTCGAGTGTCAACATCGTCGCGAACCACGTGAACCTGCAGGTGATCGGGGTCGGCCGTGGCTTCGACGAACGCGCGCTCGTGCGCGTCCAGCACGTCGATGGCGTGTCGTATGCGAGCCCGACGATCGAAGAGTCGGTCGTCGTGGGCGCGAAGCCCGGCGATCCGTTTAGCGGTGAAATATTGCGCGTTCTCGGCGTGGATCTCTTACGGCCGCTCCCGAGCGACGATACCGCGCGTGTCGCAACGCCGGGGGAATTCGTGAGCAGTAGCGGTGCGGGTCCCGACCCCTACGCACTCATCGCCAACCGTGGTGCGATCGTCTCGAAGCGTATCGCCGATCGTCACCATCTCAAACTCGGCAGCGCACTCACCGCACTCGCGGGCGATCGCACCGTGAAATTTCAAATCGGTGCGATCTTGCCGGCGGCCGTTGCGGGTATCGATACGAGCGTGATGTTCGTCGATATCACGACGGCGCAAGAGCTCTTCGAAAAAGTCGGCTATCTCGATCGCATCGATATCGTTGCCGATGAAAAGCGCGTCGACGCCGTGCAGGCGGCGATCGCCGCCGTCTTACCGCATGGCGTACGTGTGATCAAACCCGTCGTGCGCACGAATGAGATTAAACGCATGTTGCGCAGCTTCCAACTCAATTTGGCGGCGCTCTCGTACATCGCGATGCTCGTCGGCATGTATCTCATTTACAATACCGTCGCGATCTCCGTCGTGCAACGGCGCCCCGAAGTCGGGACGTTGCGCGCACTCGGCGCCACGCGCGGCCAAATCTTTCGGACCTTCGTGCTCGAAGGCGCGCTCTTCGGTGTCGCGGGGTCGTTGCTCGGACTCGTGCTCGGTGGGTTGCTCGCGCAACTCTCCGTGGGAGCCGTCTCGCGCACGGTCGACGCGTTGTACGTCGCGACGCATGCGGATCGTGTGTTTTACGATCCGCTCGTCTTGCTCAAAGCTTTCGTCGTGGGGACCGTGCTCGCGACGCTCTCGGCGCTCTTCCCCGCACTCGAAGCCGCATCGACCGCACCGGCGCTCACGATGCGCGCGCAGGGGTTCGAAACGCGCCGCAAACGCCCCGGCGTTGGTCTCGCGATCGGTGGCGCGGTGCTGTTGGTTTTCGCGTACGTGCTCACGTTCCCACCGCCGATCGACGGGATCCCGGTGAGCGGCTACGCGTCCGGCTTACTCATCATCTTTGGCGGCTCGCTCTGCGTACCGCTCGCGATCGCGATGGTCGCGTCGGTGGCACGAGCGCTCACCGCGCGGATCTCGCCCGCCGGGCTTATCGGCGCGACGAATCTCGGAGCGTCGATCCGACGCAATAGCGTTGCCGTCGCGAGCCTCATGGTCGCAATCGCAATGATGGTCTCCGTCGCGATTCTCATTGGGAGCTTCCGCACGACCGTCGTCGCGTGGGCGGATGAAACGCTCAAAGCCGATCTTTTCGTGCGGCCGCTCGGCCTGCAAGACGCGAGTTACGACGCGCGATTCTCGGCAAACGTCGCCGATCGGATTCGCGCGGTGCCGGGCGTTCTGGCGGTCGATACGTTCCGAGCGATCTCGATTCCCTACAAAGGCTCGATCTCGACGATCGCTGCCGCCGACTTCAAGACGATCGCCGATCGCAACAAATTGCGCTTTCTCGGGGCGGTCGATACGCGCGCGCTCGCACACACGATGCCCAATACCGACAACGTCGTGATCAGCGAGCCGTTTTCGACGCGCTTCGGCGTCAACGCCGGCGACTCGGTCGAGATCGATACGCCCGGTGGCCTCACGCGCTTCCACATCAACGCGATCTACAACGACTACTCGAGCGACGCGGGCATCATGCTCGTCGATACGCGGACGTTCGCGCGACTCTTTCACGATACGAGCGTGAACTCACTCGCGATCTACGCGAAACCCAACGCCGATCTTCCGGCGTTGCGCACCGCCGTGATTCGAAGCGTGCTACCCTTGCGGATCGACGTGCAAACGACGCGCGAACTGCGCAAACTCGTGATCGATATTTTCAACCGGACCTTTGCGATCACGTACGCGCTCTACATCATCTCGATTACGATTGCGGTGCTCGGCGTCGTGAGCACGCTCTTCGCCCTCGTGCTCGAACGGCGTCGTGAAATCGGTCTCTTGCGCTACCTCGGTTTCACCACGGGCGACGTGCGGCGGATGGTTTTTTATGAAGCCGCGTATATCGGTGGGCTCGGAGGCGTAAGCGGCGTGATCGCGGGCGTGCTGATGGCGTTGCTGCTGATCTTCGTGATCAATCGCCAGGCCTTCGGATGGCTCATCGAACTCCACATGCCGTGGGATTTTCTGGGAGAAGCGATCGTGCTCGTCGTCGTCGCGGCGCTCATCGCGGGGATCTTTCCGGCATCGGTTGCGGCGAGAATGAAGACCGCGGAAGCGGTGCGCACCGAATGAACGCTGGTGCTCTCGCGTCACGGTCTTCGCATCGAAAGGAAATTGGAATGTCGTTCCGTCGTCTTATCGCATCGATCGTCGCGACCGCCACGTTTGCCGCGACACTCGTCGCATCACACGACCTCGCGCTCGCGAGCGGTGGATTTTCGATCGCTACGGCACCGTACCAGTTCGTTTTCCCGCGCGATCACGGCGCGCATCCGGGGTATCAGAGCGAATGGTGGTATTATACGGGCCACCTCAAGACGAACGACGGGCGCCGCTTCGGCTACGAGCTCACGTTCTTCCGCGTCGGCCTCAAGCCGGGCGATCCGCAACCCGGCCCGACGCAGAGTCGCTGGCGTGGCCACGAACTCTATCCCGCACACTTCGCGCTCACCGACGAAGCCGGTAAGACGTTCTATCATGTCGATCGTTTCGCGCGTGAAGCGATCGGCATGGGCTCGGCGGCAACGGGCAAACTCGACGTTCGTGCCGACGATTGGTCGCTCGTGGGCTCGCCTGTCGGTCGGGCCGATCGCGAGCGTATGACGATGCATGCGCGCGCACAAACACCCGATGGGATCGATGCGATCGATCTCGTGCAGCTACCCGCCAAAGCACCCGCCATTCACGGCCACGACGGGATCTCGAAAAAAGCGCAGTGCCACAGTTGCGCGTCGCATTACTATTCGTACACGCGTTTACAAACGCGGGGCACGCTCACGTTTCATGGCAAGAAGCTCGCCGTCGTCGACGGCCTCTCGTGGATGGACCACGAATACGGTTCGGACGAACTCCAGCGCGATCAAGCGGGCTGGGACTGGTTCGCGATCCAACTCGACGACAAACGCGAACTCATGCTCTACCTGCTCCGCCAAAAAGACGGCAGCGTCACCCCGCAATCGAGCGGCAGCCTCATCAACCCCGATGGCAGCGTGACCTACTTACCACGCGACACGTTCGCCATCGAGAAGACGGCGACGTGGCACTCGCCGCATACCGGCGGCACGTACCCGAGCGGTTGGCGCGTGAAAATTGCGGCGCACCACGTGGATCTCGTCCTCGTGCCGACGGTCGCCGATCAAGAGCTCGCGGGAACATCGACGGGCGTTTCGTATTGGGAAGGCGCCGTCGACGTTCTCGATGCTTCGGGGAAGACGCCGCTCGGCGTCGGGTACGTCGAGATGACGGGATACGCGGGCGCGATTTCGCTCTAACACGAAGAAAGAACGATCATGCAGTGGATGACCGACATCTCCGCCCCGAGCGATGCCGCATTTGCCGAAACGTACGCGCGGATCAACGCGAACCTCGACGGAACGCCGAACGTTGCGGGGTGGCGCGCGTCGTTCGATGCTTGGGATGGCGCACGGCGGACGTGGAAATCATGGTCGAACCTCACGAAGCTGCGGTACAGCCAAGACACGCGCCGCGACGACTTTCGTTCGGCGCAAACCGAACTCGACCGGCGCACACCGGCCATGACGTCGCTCGATACAGCGATGAAGCAGCGTTTTCTCGCATCGTCCGTGCGACCGGGACTCGAAGACGCGATCGGCTCGCATGCGTTCAAGCTCTGGGATGCCGACGTAACGACCTTTAACGATGCGATCGCGAGCGATCTCGTTCGTGAATCGGAACTCGCGCGCGAATACACGGAGTTGCTCGCGACGGCGACCGTCGCATTCGACGGCGAAGAGCGCAGCCTCGGTGGACTCGGCCGCTCGCTCCAAGACGGCGACCGCAGCATCCGTCATGAAGCCGAGCGCGCGCGATGGTCGGCATTTTCCGAGCGTTCCGAGCAACTCGATGCGATCTTCGGCGAACTGGTTCGAACGCGCGACCGCATGGCGCGCACGCTCGGCTTTGCGAATTACATCGAACTCGGCTACAAACGCATGCGGCGCGTCGGCTATGGCGCGAGCGACGTCGCGAGCTATCGCGATGAGGTCGCGCGCGTCGTCGTTCCGTTCGCGCACGATCTCGTGCGGCGTCACGGTGCGGCAGCCGGCTTCGATCGCGTTCGCTTTTGGGACGAGACATCGCTCGGTTCCGGTGGCCCGATCGCACCGCGCGGCGATCGGGCATGGACGCTCGATCGCACGCGCGAGGCGCTTGGGGCGATCGATCCGGCACTCGGTGAGTTCGTCGACGTGATGCTCGATCGCGATCTGCTCGATGTCGATAACCGTCCCGGGAAAGCACTCGGCGCGTACTGCACGATCTTCCCGACGCGCAACGTGCCCTTCGTTTTCGCCAACTTTAACGGCACGCGTGGCGATGTGCGCACGCTCATGCACGAACTCGGTCATGCGTTTCAGGCGTATCGCAGTCGCGACAAAATCGCCGTCGATTACCTCACGCCAACGTACGAATCGGCCGAAATCCATTCGATGTCGCTCGAGTATCTCTCGTGGCCGCAGATGGAGCGTTATTTCGGCGACGACGCCGATGCGTATCGTCGCGAACATCTCCTCGATGCGATGCTCTTCTTACCGTACGGCGTCGCGGTCGATCACTTCCAGCATCTCGTGTATGCGAATCCCTCGGCAACCGCTGCCGAGCGGCACGCGATGTGGCAAGAGATGGAACGTCGTTATCTCCCGTGGCGCGACTACGGCGATCTCGCGCATCCCGCGATGGGCGGCCTCTGGCAAGAAAAACGGCACATCTATGTCGCGCCGTTTTACTACATCGATTACACGCTCGCGCTGTGTTGCGCGCTGCAGTTTTGGGTGAAAGCGCAGACGGATCGTCGCACGACCCTTGAAGAATATATCGCACTCTGTGGCCGCGGCGGCGAGGCTTCGTTCGGAACGCTCGTCGCGTCGGCGGGGCTGCGCAATCCCTTCGAGCCGGGTGCGCTTGCGGACGTGGTTAGCGCCGCAGGCGCAAGCTTCGCGTAGCGACGCTGCCATCGGGCGCCGTCGAGATCACACGCACGTCGACGACGCCCGAGCCGTGATCCACGACCGCGATTTCGGATTCGAAAAAGCCGGTCGCATCGGCGGTCGTATCGGTCGTGGTTGAGGCATCGCTCGCGTCGGCGAATCCTAATCCCGCCGCGCTTGCATTCGCCGAAAGCCGGACGCGCGCGAGCGGGCGCGTGTAGCCGCCGACCGCGAACGACCGTGCGCCAACGATCGCTCCGCTAATCGGTTCGAGACCGCCGATGAAATTCGTGTCGGAACCCTCGCGCGTGACGAACGACCAGCGTTCCGCGAAGCTTTCGCGATCTGGTGTACGCCCGACGACGGAGATCTCGTGCGTGCCCGCGGTGAGATCGATCGGTGCATCGACACTGAACGCGCGATCGGAAACGTACGATCGGGTGAGAATTTCGATGCCGTCGATCGCGACGCGAAGCGACGCTGGATCGATGCTTTCGGCAAACGTTGCCGAGATCTCCGGGCGTCGCTGCGCGATCGTCGCCCGAGACGCGGGCTCGACGCGCAAGAAACGTAAGGCAATCGGCACGCCGGGTGGCCGTGGCAACGGCGGCGCGATCGTTGCCGGCGGTGTGAGCGCGATGCTCGGTGACAGACGTGGCAGAGGGCTCGACGGAAGAATCTCGGGCGTTTCAGGTGCCGTGCTCGATGCGCTCGGTTGCCCACGCGGAGCAAAGCGCGGCGCGAGAAGGTCGACGATGCGCGTCGAGGCGTCGTAGGCGACTTTCGCCCCGAGTGCCTGCGAGACGAATCGCAGCGGCACGAGCGTGCGGCCGGCGATCACGAACGGCGGCGCATCGAGGGTCTGGATGACCCCGTCGACCGTCGCCGACGCCTCGCCGATCCGGAGCGCGACCGTATGCGGACCCGCAGTCGCCGCGATGCGACCGGCGGTAAAGACGACACTCGCTCCAAGGCGTTCGAAGATGCCGCGGAGCGGCACGTAAACGCGACCATCACGTGTAAGAGGCGGCTGATCGAAGACGACCGCGGTGCCGTTGATCACGACGCCGACATCGCGTGCGGGGGTGACGGCAGCATCTGGAGAGGACGCTGGCGGCGATGTCGCCGTGTTCCGCAATTGCGCCATGACGGGCGAGCCGAAAGACGCACTCGCGATCGCGAACGAGCCGATGGCAAGCCAGGCCGACATCGCACTGCGATAGCGATGGACGCGGGGGCCGTTCAGGCGCACAACCCCCGTTATGCGGCTCGCGGAATCCGTTCGATCGTGACGACGACTGCGAGCTCCGCGGCATCGCGAATCCGAACGTCGAGATCGCAATCCAAACAGAGGACCCGGACTCCGAGCATGGCGCTTGCGGGTTCGTCGTGCCACTCGCGACACTGCGGACATTCGAAGAGCAGTTCCAGCATGAGCATTCCTCCACGCTCATGAGAACATGCCGGTGTGCCACCAGTATGGCACGCCGCGTCGACTAGATCTGCTCGACGCGCTTGATTTCGGGGCAGCGCGCCACGACCGTCGCTTCGATCGCGCCCTTGAGCGTCGACATCGCCATCGCACAGCCGCCGCATGCGCCGACCATCTGCACGAGTGCCACGGGGCCATCGACGCGGATCAGCCAGACATCGCCGCCGTCGCGGTGGATGCCGGGTCGTACTTCGTCGAGCGCCGCATTGATGCGCGCCTCGAGCGTCGGAGCCTCGGTCACGTTCGACCTAACCGCATCGCAACGTGCTTTCGTTTCGCGGTCGACCGAATTCACGTACGGAATCGCACGAGATATGCGAGCAGCGCGTCGAGTGAGATGAGGAAGAAGAACGCAACGCCGGTGCCCGCGAGTGCTTCGTCGTCGCCTGCATCGCCGGCCGTCGTACGCCGTGCGAATCGTCGCGCGAGGCCCAAGCCAAACGGCACGCTCGTGGCTTCGACAAAGCCGAGCGCGGGTGGAGCGCCGATCGCGATCGCGACCACAACGGCGGCGTAGGTGAACGCGACGGCCCAAATGCCGTAGGTTCGCGCCCGAAGCGGACCGGCGCGGACGATGAGATTGCGCTTGCCACCCGCCGCATCGGAGTCGAGATCGGGATATTGCACGGCGAGCATCATCGCGAAGATCGCGGCCGCCGCGGGGAGCGTGCTCGCGATGGCCACGCCGAAGGCGCCGAGCGGCGGTCGTTGCGCGGCAAACGCACAGAGCGGGACGAGCACGCCCACGACGAGCGCCGTATCGAGCTCGCCGAGACCGCGCGCGAGCAGGCGCAGCGGCGGCGCCGAGTACGTCCATGCGAGCGCGCCGATCGCGATGGCAATGGCCGCGGCAATCGGTGCGCGCGCGGAAGTGACGAGTGCGAAGGCGCCCGCACTTCCGACGATCGCGCACACAACGGCGGCGACGAACGCGATGCGCGGCGCGAGCGAGCCGTCGACGAGCGCGCCGCTGCCGCCCGAGTAGGGCGTCCGTACGGATCGCATGTCGGCCGCACGATCGAAATAATCGTTCGCATAGTGCGTCATGAGGTGAAATGCCGTAATCGTGAGTTGCGCGATCACATACGCCGCGAGGTCGAATCGCGCGCCCGAATCGACGGCGATCGCCGTTCCCAAACCTGCGCCGACGAATCCGCCAACGAGAAACTTCAGCCGTGAAAGACGTATGAAGGCGAGCACGGCACGAAACACGGCGGCCAGCTTCGGATGCGAGCGGGAGCGCCCTGCGTTTCGAGCGAAACGGCTTTTCGCAAGGTGCAAACTTCAAACGTCGATCGGCCAAAGCTCCGTCGCATGAGTGGTTCGGGCCGCCCGAAAGTCCAATCCGTCGATCGAACGCTCGACGTTCTCGAAGCCCTCGCCTCACGGCGAGGCGCGACCGGCATCAGCGATCTCGCGCAGACCGTCGGCCTGCACGTCAGTACGGTGCACCGGCTCCTCGCGACGCTCGTCGATCGCGGGTACGTGCGGCAAGATCCCGATAGCTCTCGCTACCATTTGGGTTCGCGCGTTTTCACGCTCGCGAACGCAGCCGACCTCCATCTCGATCTTCGGCTGGTCGCGCGGCCCTATCTCGAGCGTATGATGCGCAATTCCGGCGAGACGGCCAACCTCGTGACGTCGAGCGAGACGGAGGTCGTCTACCTCGATCAAGTCGCGAGCCTCCATTTGGTGAAGATGTTTACCACGCCCGGTATGCGTGGGCCGCTCTACTGCACCGGGACGGGCAAAGTGATGCTCGCATTTCGCACGCCCGAGGAAGCCGAGATCGTTCTCGCGTCGCCGATGAAACGCTTCACGCCAAAAACGATCGTCACGCGCGGAGCGCTCGAAAACGAGCTCGCCGCGATTCGCAAGCATGGCTTCTCGATCGATAACGAAGAGATGGAGGAAGGCGTGCGCTGCCTCGCCGTCCCGATTTTCGATCGACGCAACCTCTGCGTTGGTGCGATCTCGGTCTCGGGCCCCACGACGCGCATGACGACCGAACGCGTCGAAAAACTCAGCTCCACCGCAAAAGCAATCGCGCTCGAACTCTCGCGCCAACTCGGATTCGAAACCGCGATCACGCACTCCTAACCGGTTACCAGTATACGAGCGCGCGAGCGAAGAGATCGTCGAGTTCGTTTGAGCCCGTCACGCGCGGAGCGTTCGCGAGGAGTCGTTGTTGCGGGAGCGCCCCATCGCGCAGCAACGCCGAATCGCGTGCCTCGAAACCAACGCCACTCGTACCGTTGGGCATCCCCGTCGCACGCATGAGTGCCTCGATCCGCGTTGCGAGGAGCTCGCCTGCATCGCGCTCGGCTGCGCCCGCGATATCCGCACCCAGCAACGCCGCCGCTTCTAAGTGGCGTGGCGGATCGGCTTGCGCGGTAAAGCGAAAGACCGCGGGCGCGTTGACGACGACGGCCATGCCGTGCGGGACGATTGCTTCACTTGCGGGGTATTCGGGCGCGCGATAGGCGCGTACGGAGCCCGCGACGGCATAGGACATCGCGTGTGGAATATGCACGCCTGCATTGCCAAAACCGATGCCGGCGAGCGTCGCGGCAAACATCATGCGTTCGCGCGCTTCGACGTCGCGTGCATCGGTTGCCGCGCGTACGAGGTGACCGCCGAGAATGCGCATCGCTTCGCGGCACGCAATATCGGAGAACGGGTTGGCTCCCTGTGAGGTCGGGCGCAAGCCTGGTGTCGCGGGCTTTGCGCGCGCGGTGTAGGGCCGCGCGGTGAAGCTCTCCAAGGCGTGCGAGAGCACATCGAAGCCGCTACACGCAACGACGGTGTTCGGGAGACTCATCGTGACATCGGGATCGATGATCCCGAGCGTGGGCCGGATACGCTTGGAGACGATGCCGGTCTTCGCGTGATGCGCGAGATAATCGAAGATCGCGATGCCCGTGACCTCGGCGCCCGTGCCGCACGTCGTGGGGCACGCGATATGCGGCCGCAGCGGACCTGGGACGGCTTTGCCGCGACCGATCGGTGCGTTGACGTACGCATCGAAATCGTCGGGAAAGGTCGCGTAGAGATTCGCGGCTTTCGCCGTATCGATTGCCGAGCCGCCACCGATGGAGACGTAACCGTCGAAATGTCCCGAGCGTGCGAATGCGGCGGCATCCGCAAAGGATCGATCTGTCGGTTCGACGCGCGCGTGTGCGAAGATCGCGACGTCGCATCCCGCCGCGCGAAGCGAGGCCACGACGGTATCGACGAATGGCATCGCGGCGAGTGTGGGATCGGTGACGAGCATGACGCGCGTCATGCCGCAATCGCGTGCGTCGGCACCGATTTCGCGTAGGGCGCCCGAGCCGTACTTGATGCGCGAAGTATCGACTTCGAACGTCGTGTCGCAACCGTCGACGAAAGGGTATCCCGCGCAACAGATCATGGACGCGCTTTCCGGCGCGGGCAAGGTGCGTCCCTGGCCCAAGGAGTACGGACGCTTCGATGTTACTGGGCGCGATCGATGTCGGTACCAATTCGATTCATTTGATCGTCGTCGAACTCGATCCGCGCTTCGGCACGTCGCGCACGATTCTCAAGGCACGCGAGATGGTGCGCCTCGGCGGCGGCGATGCGCTCGCCCGCGGGCATCTCAGTAAGAAGGCCGTACAGCGCGGTGTCGCCGCGATCGCGAAGTTTGCCGCCGCGGCGCGCGCCGCGGGCGCGAGCGATATCCGTGCCGTGGCGACCTCGGCCGTGCGCGAAGCCTCCAATCGCGAAGAATTTCTCGCTGCGGTTCGTGCCATGTGCGGCGTCACCGTCGACGTGCTCGACGACGTCGAGGAAGCGCGCCTCATCCATCTCGGCGTCAGTCGCGGCTATCCGCTCGGCGGCCGCGTCGCGTGCATTTTCGATATCGGCGGCGGGTCGACGGAGTTCGTCGTCGGCGACGCGGATCGCGCGTTCTATCTGCATAGCGTGCGCGCCGGAAGTCTCCGGCTCTACGATGAGTTTCTGCGTGACGAAGTCTCCGGAACTCTCGGGTATCGCGCGCTCGAGAAACACATTCGCGCGATCATCGCTCCGGTCGCCGCACAACTCGCCGACTATCGGTTCGACGTCCTCATCGGGACGTCTGGCACGATACTCGGCCTCGCCGCACTCGATGTCGCGGAAACGGGCATCGCGACGCAGCGTTCGCATGGCTATGTCCTGCGTCTCGATCGGGTGCGGGCGCTGCAGAAGACGATGATCAAACTCGGACCGATCGAGCGGCGCAAGATGCCGGGGATGAACCCGCGCCGTAGCGATATCATCGTGGCGGGAACGGCGATCGTGATCGCCGTGATGGAAACGCTCGAACGTGACGAACTCATCGTGAGCGAACGCGCGTTACGCGAGGGGATCGTCGTCGATTATCTCGAGCGCAACATCGCGATCGCGCGCAAGCTCGGCAACGAACAGACGCGGCGCTTCGATGCGGCACTCGGCCTCGCGCGACGCTTCGGCCAACTCGACGCGCACCAGTATCACGTCGGCGCACTTGCGTTGCAGATCTTCGATGGGCTCTCGGAGTTGCATCGCTTCGAACCCGCCGATCGCGACGCACTCTTTGCGGCGGCGATCGTGCACGACGTCGGCCGTGCGATTGCGATCAGCGCGCATCACAAGCACGGCGCGTACGTGGTGCGTCATGCGGGCTTAGCGGGCTGGCGACCCGAGGAAATCGAGCTCATCGCCGCACTCGTGCGCTACCATCGAAAGTCGCTTCCGAAGCCGACGCATGCCGAGTGGGCCAACGCATCGCCCGCGCTACGGCGAAAGATCGAGGGGCTCGGTGGTATCCTGCGCGTTGCGGACGGGCTCGATCGGCGACGACTCTCGGTCGTTTCGGCATTAAACCTTTCCGTGAACGCGACGACGGTCGACTTCGCGCTCGAGACGACGCAGGATTCGCAATCGGAGATCGACGGCGCACGATTCAAAGGCGATCTCTTCGAACGCGCGTTCGGACGGACGCTCGCGTTTATGACGACCGAACGCGCCGGTTACGCGACGCCGTTCGATAGCGAGCCCAGCATCGCCGATATCGACGCAGCGAGTCTCTCGGGGTAAGTCCCCTCCGCGCCGCGCCAGAGCGCGCGCGCGGCTTCGAGTGCGCGCGCTCGATCGCGTGCGGCTTGTGCGCGAAGCGTCGCCAGGCCCGCCAGGCGCGGATCGTTGACGGGAAGACCTCGTGCGAGGTTCGCGTACGTGCGTCCGAAGGTGTCGGCATCGGCAAGATCGCCCAGTCGTTCTTGCATGACCGCAAGGAGATCGAGCGCGGCGAACACTTCCTCGCGAGCGATCGGAACGACGAGTTCGAGCGTGTAACGCAGATGTTTGAGGTCGATGCGTAGCGCGTGCAATTCGGCATCGTCGCCACGTTTGAAGGCGCCTGTCGCACCATCGAGGATCGCATGCGAGCGCTTGCGGATGATCCGCGCGAGCGTCGGCCCAAACGTGCGTTCAGGCATCGCTCGGTCCCTCGATCGCGCGAGCGATCGGTTCGATGAAGAGATCGCGGTCGATTTGCGAGAGTTCGATTGCGAACGAGGTGAGTGCGGTGCGCCGCCGGTCGGCGATGGTATCGATTGCGAAGGCGATGCCGGCGCGATCGATGCTCCGCGCTCCGGCGAGCGCCGCACGGAGCACCGCGAGATGGACGTCGGCATCGCGCACGGGTCCCAGTTTGCCGCCGATGCGCCGCGCCGCGCGTCGCATGGCTTTGCGGCGTTTCGACGGGATCGTTTCGCCGATCGTGTCGAGCGCCGATCGAAGGCGCCGGATCGAGACGCGCATATCGTGGACCGCCCGCGTATCGTCGCCGCGCAAGACCGCGGGTGTCGCGCGCGATATCTCTCGGGCGAGCGCTTCCAGAACGATATGCGCGGCTGCGGTCGTGTCGAGACCGCTGTGGACGCCATCGTAACGCGGGGCTTTTGCCACCCGTGATCTCCCCGTCGTGCGACGTAGCAGAGGTGCGGTCATTCGCGAAGCCAACACCCGGTGCGTATGGTCGCAGCCGTCCCGCAAGCGAAGAAGATCTTGATCGTCGACGATGAGTCGGCGATCCTTCAGACGTTACGCTTTAACCTCGAGCGCAACGGGTATTCCGTCGCAACCGCGGGCGACGGGCGCACGGCAATCGCCCTCGCGAGCAGCGAACGACCCGATCTCATTATCATGGATATCATGTTGCCGGTGCTCGATGGCATCGAGGCGTGTCGTGAGATTCGCAAGACGAGCGGTGTGCCGATCATCATGCTCACCGCCCGCGACCAAGAGATCGACAAAGTCCTCGCACTCGAACTCGGCGCGGACGACTATGTGACCAAACCGTTTTCGCTCCACGAGTTCCTCGCTCGCGTCAAAGCGCGTTTGCGTCGGCAAAATGGGAACGATGCATCGGGTCGTAGCGACGCTATCGCTGCCGCCGATCTCGTTCTCGATCCTTCGCGTCAATCGTTGACCGTCCGTGGCCGTTCGGTCGCCCTCGCACCCAAAGAATTCAATCTCTTGCACGTCCTTCTCGAAAATCGCGGTCGCGTCGTCACGCGCCAAACGCTCTTGGATAAAGTCTGGGGTTACGATTTCGAAGGCGAGCATCAAACGATTAGCGTGCACGTCCGGTGGTTGCGCGAAAAGATCGAGATCGATCCCAATAACCCCGCACACATCATCACGGTCCGCAGTCGCGGCTACATGTTTAAAGAGTAGTCGTGATCGCCGAAGTCCTCCTCGCGGCGAGCGCGGGCGTGGCGGCCGGTGTCGTCATCGCACGTCGGCCGCACGCTGCAGGTGGCACGGGCGATATCGTACGCGTGGAAGAACCGGGCTCGGGCGGCGGGGACTCGCGCTTCGAACAATTGCTTCGCTCCTTGACCGTCGGCATCGTTACCGTGAACGGTCGCGGTCAGATCGATGCGCTCAACGCGGCTGCGGCAACGATCTTCGAATTCGGCGCGAGACCCGTGGTCGGGCGCGCGCTCATCGAAGCGATTCCCTCGTTCGAACTCGACCGTCGCGTGCGCGAAGCGCTCGGCGGGCACCCGTCGCGCGGTCGCATCACCTTCGGGTCGGCCGGCAATTCACCGACGCTCTTAGTCGCGACCCTCCCGCTCGACGGAAGCGAAGGCGCGCTCGTCATCGCGAGCGACGAAACGCGACTCTTCGAACTCGAACAGACGCGACGCGATTTTATCTCCAGCGTCTCACACGAACTGCGCACGCCGCTCTCGTCGATCAATTTAATGATCGAGACCGTCCTCGACGACGTCGGCGATCGCGAAGCGCTCGACCTTTTTTTACCGCGTATCAAAGAAGAAGTCGATCGGATGGTGCATTTGGTCGTCGATCTTCTCGAGCTTGCGAAAGCGGAATCGGGCCAGCTCCGCCTGCGTCGCGAAACGATCGACGTTACGAAGCTCGCAGCCACGGCGCTTGCGAACTTCGAACCGCGCGCCGAACGTCTCGGCGTGAGCTTACGTCTTACGGGCGAGCCCGCACCACTCGACGGCGATCCCGATCGACTCGCGCAAGTCTTCGTCAACCTCGTCGACAACGCACTGCGCCACACCCCGTCGGGTGGAACCGTCGACGTCTCGGTCGTGCGGCAAGCGGGTGTGCTTACGGTCGTCGTTCGCGATAGCGGTGTCGGCATTCCGTTCAACGATCTTCCGCATATCTTCGAACGTTTTTACGTCGTCGATCGATCGCGCACGCGCGATGCGGCGGGTACCGGGCTCGGACTCTCGATCGTGAAGCAAATCGTGGAGGCCCACGGCGGGACGATCGTTGCCGACTCCGTGTTCGGTCGTGGCGCGACGCTCACGTGTGAGTTTCCGGTCGCGCGCGTTTCTTCGAATCAGGTCTAAATCGCGTCCAATCGAAGGCGAAATTCTGCGGCTTACTCGTGCTCAGTATCGGGCGCTCGACGAAATAGGTCAGGACCGTTGCGATACCGAGCGAGAGCGCCCACCCGCTCGTGATGAAGACGAATTTCCAATGCGGATCGCCGTGTGGATCGCCGCCAGCGCTCGGAATCGCATCGTGTTTCCAAAGCCAGATCATCACGAGCGTGTGCCAGAGGTAGACGTTGTAAGAAATCAATGAGAAGAAGATCGCGATCGGATTGGCGATGAGTGCGCGCCAAAAGCGCACGGCGAAACACGATGCGAAGATCAGCGTACTCGTCGCGATTGCGAAGAGCGTGCGATTGAGCAAGATCCATTTTTCGCGACCGCCGACGTCGTATTGAATGGCATTCGCCGATTCCAGGAGCGCGAACGCTCCGAGTGCTGCAACGATTGCGACGACGGTTGCGATCGGCCGCACGCGGGCGAGGAACGCCGTATGGTCGCGGAGCCGGGAAACGCCGTACGCGCAGAGCATCCCGCCGGCGAAGATATCGGCGAATGCCGGTAGTTGCCGATTGATGGGCTCGATGAGTAAACAACAGTGCGCGACCCCGTAGCGATATGCGAGCGCGAGCGCGACCATGGCTGCGACGACGAAAACGGGCCTGCGTACGAAGATCCATGCGAGGGCGGGAAAGATGAGATAGAATTGCGCCTCGATCGCGAGGCTCCAAAACACGGAATTCGCTTGCCCGAAATTATCGGAGAAGAAGTTCTGAATCAAGAATGCGTGTTCGGCGAGCGCGGGTCCGAGTGCGACACCGACATGCAAGGAACGCACCGACATCGCGGTGACGATAAGGGCAATCGCATACGACGGCGCGATCTTGAGAAACCGGCGGATGGCGAACGTTCGAACCGGGGTCGGCGTGCCACCGCGAAAATGCCGTTCGACAACGGGGAAAAATAAGACGAATCCGCTGATTGCGAAGAACACCTCGACGCCGAGATATCCCGTGCGCGCGAAGACGTCGAAGGGGATCGAAATACCGAAGAGATGCGTGTCGGGCGTGTACCACGAGAAAAGCCACGTGTGATAGACGAGCACGAGGATGATGGCGAGGCCACGAAAGCCGTCGAGGACTTCCGTACCGCCGCGCGCATGTTCGCGAAGCACGTCACGCGTCGTTAACGGCGCCATAATCGTCCGTTAACATCGCTCGGCGATACTACAGCTCCTATGAACCAGAGCGAACGCTCGCAAGAGCGGGCTTTTCTGCTCGCATTCGTCGAGCGGCACTGGCACGAACTTACGTTACGCGAAGCGCGTTCAATCAGTGTGGAAAACATCGAAATCTTCGCGCAGTCCCATCCGAGCATTAACGGCTCCTTAACCTGTCGTTAAACTATGCTTACGGTCGGACTGCGAGCATCGTGATCGCTGTCTCCGTCTTCTTTTAAATCCTAGGAGGTTCTCTCATGCTCCGGACCGCTCGATTCGCGGCCATTCTCGCCTGCGTGGCGCTTCTCTCCCCGAGCATTGCGTTTGCGGAGGTCTCGATCTCCGCTGCTGGTTCGACGGCGTTGCAGCCGCTCGTTCAAGCTGCGGCCGAAGCGTACCAGGCGCGCAACCCCGATATCAAGATCAGCATCACGGGTGGCGGCTCGCGGACGGGCCTCGCGCTCGTATCTTCCGGTTCGGCCGACATCGGCAACTCCGATATCATGGCCTCAAAAGAGCAGACGGAGACCGGCGATGGTAAGAAGCCCCTCGTCGATCACAAAGTCTGCGCGATCGGATTCGCAATGGTCGTTCATCCCGACAACGGTGTGAAGAACCTCAGCAAGGTGCAGATTCAAGATATCTTTGCAGGTAAGGTCAAGAATTGGAAAGAGGTCGGCGGCAAAGATCTCGAGATCAAAGTGATCAATCGTCCTGCGAGTTCCGGCACGCGTGCCGTCTTCATCAAGACGATCATGGGCAAGGCCGAAATCTCGCGCGATTCGCTCGTCGAAGACGCGACGGGCACCGTCATCCAAAAAGTGACGCAGACCGCCGGCGCGATTTCCTATGCGTCGTTCTCGGGCACGCACGGCAAGACCGGCATCAACGAACTGAGCATCGATGGCATCGCACCGACGGAAGAAAATGTCGGGTCCGGCAAGTATCCGTTCTGGTCCTACGAGCACATGTACACCAGCGGCCCGCCCAGCAAAGACGTTTCGCGTTTCCTCGCATTCATCCAGAGCAATAGCTCGCTCGTGCGCAAACTCGGATACATCCTCACGCGCGACATCCAGAAACCCGAAAACGACCGCTAAGGTCGAGGAAAGCGGAGGGAACGGTTGAAAAGCCGTTTCGCCCGCTTCTGTCCGAGAGGAACGATTCCAGCATGGTCGGCGTTCGCGCCAACAAAGCGCATCGCGACGAGCGATTTGCCCTGACCGTCCTCGTGGCGTGCAGCGGCATTTTCGTCGTCGCCATCGTGCTCATTCTCGGTTTTCTCGCGTTCAGTGGCACGCGGCTTTTTTTTCAAGATCACGTCTCACCATTTGAGTTTTTATTCTCGACGAATTGGGACGGGCTCGGCGGACACTACGGTGCCGCGCCTTTCATCGTCGGATCGCTCATCGCGACAGGTTTTGCGATTCTCGTGGGCGGTCCGCTCGGCGTCGCGATCGGGGTTTTCTTTTCCGAACTCGCGCCAAAGGGCGTCGCCGATGCGATGAAGCCGGCGATTGAAGTGCTCGTCGGCATTCCCTCCGTCGTGTACGGTTGGCTCGGCCTCACCGTGCTCGTCCCGTTGATCGGATCGATTTTTCATACCGGCGGCGATGGCTTACTCGCCGCGGGCATCGTGCTTTCCATCATGATTTTACCGACGGTGATCTCTCTTTCGGAAGACGCGCTTCGTGTGGTTCCCGATTCCATGCGCGAAGGCTCGGCAGCCCTCGGAGCGACGCGTTGGGAAACGATTTCGCGCGTGCTCATCCCCTCCGCCAGGAGCGGACTTGCCGTCGCCGTGATCCTCGGTATCGCGCGCGCGATCGGTGAGACTCTCGCGGTACAACTCGTGCTGGGCAACGCTCCCGTTTTCGTGACGTCGTTGCTCCGTCCGGCTTCGTCGCTCACATCGGAGATCGTCATGGATATGGGCGATGCACCGGGTGGAACGCCGTTCCAACACGCGCTCTTTTCGATGGCGTTTCTCTTGCTCTTGATCGCAATGGGATTGATCGTTCTCATTCGGTTTGCGCTTCGGAGGCGAACGTAATGGCGCAAGTCGTCGCGAGCGTCGTGCCCTTCGATACGCTCGCAAGCGCAAACGCACGTTCGCGACGCATCGTCGATCGTATCGCGACCGGCGGATTGTGGACGGCGGCGGGCTCGGTCGTCGCGCTTTTGGCGCTCTTCATCGGCTACGTGTTCTATAAGGGCGTGAGTGTCATCTCGTGGCACTTTCTCGTCGGCTATCCTTCGGCTGCGAACGTCGGCGGCGGCATCGGGCCCGAGATCTTTAACTCATTTTATATCCTCATCCTGACGCTCGCCTTTACGCTGCCGATTGCGGTGTCCGCCGGTATGTATCTGCAGGAGTATGCCGGACCCGGACGTTTCCGCGATCTCGTTCAGTTCAGCGCTGAATCACTCGCCACGGTCCCCTCGATCGTGATGGGCCTCTTCGGATTGCTGATCTTCGTCCAGACGTTTCACTGGCATTTCACCGCGCTCGGCGGTGCGCTCACGCTGACGTTACTCAATCTCCCCGCGATGATGCGCGTGACGCAGGAGGCGCTTTCGGGTGTGCCGGGGACGTATCGCGAGGCCTCGATGGCGCTTGGAGCGACGCGGTGGCAAACGGTCGTCAAAGTGATTTTGCCGAGCGCGATCGGGCCGCTGATTACGGGCGTGGTTCTCGTCTCCGGGCGCATCTTCGGCGAGACGGCCGCGCTGATCTACACGGCGGGCGCATCGGTTTCGTACGGCAAGAGCGCGTACGATTTTAACCCGTTTCACACGGCAGAAACGCTCGCGGTGCACCTGTATTCGACGCATCGCGAAGCGCTCGTTCCCGACGCCGATGCGATCGGAAACGGCTCGGCGCTCGTGTTGCTCGTGATGGTGTTGCTTTTTAACGTCGTCGCGCGCGTCGTCGGGCGTCAGCTCACGATTCGCTTCACCGGAAAGGCCTGATGATTCAAACACCCGATGCGACGTCGCTTCGCGATAAGATGAACGTCGTCGATCTCGACGTGTTCTACGGGAATTTCCAGGCGATCAAAAAGGGCAATCTCAACGTACCCGATCGCCGCGTGATGGCGCTGATCGGGCCGTCGGGTTGCGGCAAGTCGACATTCATTCGCGCGCTCAATCGTATGCACGATCTTACGCCGGGCGCGCGTGTCGAAGGAACGGTCACGCTCGACGGGGCCGACATCTACGCGCCGAACATCGATCCCGTCACGGTGCGTCATCGCATCGGCATGGTCTTCCAGCGCCCCAATCCGTTTCCGAAATCGATCTTTGAAAACGTGGTGTACGGCCCGAAAATCCATGGTGAAAAGAATCCGAAGCGCTTACTCGAGATTGCCGAGAAGAGTCTGCGGGCGGCGGCGCTCTGGGACGAAGTCAAGGATCGCCTCAATCGTTCGGCGCTCGACCTTTCCGGTGGGCAACAACAGCGGCTCTGCATCGCGCGCGTGCTTGCGGTCGAGCCGGAAGTGATCCTCATGGACGAGCCCGCCTCGGCGCTCGATCCGATCGCGACGTCGAAGATCGAAGACCTCATCGGCGAACTTAAGAAACATTACACCGTCATCATCGTGACGCACTCGATGCAGCAAGCCGCGCGCATCTCCGATTTTACGACGTTCTTTCTTCTGGGCGAACTCATCGAGGTCGGCACCACATCGGATATCTTCACGCGTCCTAAAGACAAGCGGACCGAAGATTACATCACGGGTCGGTACGGCTAGCCGCCGATCAACGCGCCCGTTCCGAAGCGAGGCGGGCGGCTCAATCGCCGCTCGAGATCGGTCTTTACCTTTCGCCATTCGCTCGCGACGATGCTGTACACCGCGCTGTCGCGTTCGAAGGCGTTAATCGCGCGAGCGCGATGCGAGCGAAGCGTCCCTTCGTAAACGGCGCCGAGTCGAACGAGCGCCGCGCGCGAACGACCGTTCTGCGAGTCGGTGTAGAACGAGACGCGCAACATTTCGCGCACCTCGAAGGCTTCACGTAGGAGCAGGTACTTCGCCTCGGTGTTGGCGGGAGTTCGCTGATGTTCGGGCGCGAGCCACGTCCAACCGATTTCGAGCGCGCGTTCACTCGGCCGTATATCGAGATATCGCGTCGACCCGACAGCTCTGCCGCTCGCCTTGTGCACGATCGCGAACGGCTCCTCGGTTCCGGTCTCGGCGTTGGTCTGCGCGCTTTCGATCCACCGCTCGACGTCGGCCTCACTCGTGAACCCACGCAGGGGCATGTACCGCCAGATCTCCGGCCGCGCAGCTGCGGCGTAGAGATCGTGAGCGTGGCCTGGTTCCAGTGGCGCGAGAGTCACGAATCGACCTTCGATCATCTCGGCGTTCTTTCTCCACGTGTGCCCGTGGCCTTTGTTCGGAAGTAAGGAACCCGAGCGAGACGGGATTTCGCGTCGGTGCGCTGCAAGACGCTTGCAACCCGGCGAAGAGCCCCTTGTCGTACGGATCGAAAAGAGTCGCACACGATACGCCGATGACGCGACCTCCGTGGTCGTCACGATCGATGTTTTCAATCCGTGCAATTTCGCAAACCGTAATCGAGCCACTTCATCGTGAAACGATTGAGACTGCATGACTTTTGCGATCCAGTTTTTTTGTACGAATATCACGTGCGAGGCTGGACTTCGATACATCGAAATCGGATCGGTGCTAGACCTGGGCGACGGAGGCGGTACTCGCTCGTCACCGAGTGCGACGCCACGGCATACGAGCAGAACGCCTGCAATTGCGAGACTCGCGCGAGCCCACGGCCTTTGTTGGAGGGCGGTGTACCGCTTGGCCAAGGGAACACCCCGTCGCACCACGGCACGAAAAGGCCATGCGAACGCATTGCCCGTTCTGCGCACTCGGCTGCGCGATGCGCCTCGAGGTGACGCCATCCGGGTATCGCGCTCGCGGCGACGCGGATTTCGACGTCAACGCGGGCGACCTCTGTATGAAAGGCTTCGCTGCCGCCGAGACGCTCGCTCATCCCGAGCGTCTCCTCGGTCCGCTCGTGCGTCGCAACGGCGTTCTCGAAGCCGCAACGTGGGATGAGGCGCTCGATGCCGCGGCGCAAGGGTTATGCGCCGTGCGGTCGGCGCGCGGGCCCGATGCGGTTGCGGCGTTCGGCAGCGGGGCGCTGACCAACGAATCCGCCTATAGCTTCGGAAAATTCGCTCGATTGGCGCTCGAAACGGCAAACTTCGATTATAACGGTCGTTTTTGCATGTCGAGCGCCGCGGCCGCAGCGAACCGGACCCTCGGCGTCGATCGCGGGCTGCCGTTTCCCCTCGCGTGGCTCGGCGATGCCGACGTCCTCTTGGTCGCAGGCGGAAATCCGCGCGAGACGATGCCACCACTCGAGCGCTATCTCGCGCGACAGCGCGCGCGCGGGACGAGTATCGTCGTCGACCCGCGCACGACGGGATTCGCGCGCGACGCGACCTTGCATCTCCAAGCGGCGCCGGGGACCGACGCGTCACTCGCCTACGCCCTCCTCCACGTGCTCATCGCCGAACGCCTCACCGATGAAGCGTACATCGCCGCGCGGACGAAGGGTTTTGCAAACGTCGCGCGCGTCGCCGAACGCGAACATCCCGAACGCGCCGAGCGCCGCACGGGTGTGCCCGCGGAATCGATCCGCATGGCGGCGCGCGCGCTCGCATCGGCAAAGCGCGCGATCGTTCTCACCGCGCGTGGTGTCGAGCAGCATAAAAACGGAACCGACGCAGCGAGCGCCTACATCAATCTCGCGCTCGCACTCGGCTTGCCGGGGCGCGAGGGATGCGGATACGGCACGCTCACGGGCCAGGGGAACGGTCAAGGCGGGCGCGAGCATGGCCAGAAATCCGATCAGCTCCCCGGCTACGCGACGCTCGACGATCCGATCGCCGTCGCGCGTGTCGCGCGCGTGTGGGGGTGCAAGCCCGAACGCATTACGCGGCGTGGAAAGACGGCGGCCGAGATCTTCGCGACCCTTGGAACCGACACGCGCGCGCTCTTCATCCTCGCATCGAATCCCGCCGTCTCCGCGCCCAATAGCGCGGTGTTCCGTACGCGACTCCGCGATCTCGATTGTGTCGTCGTGTGCGACTTCTTTCTTTCGGAGACCGCTCGCGAAGCGCACGTCGTTTTGCCCGCGTTGCAGTGGGCCGAGACCGTGGGAACGATGACCAATCTCGAAGGCCGCGTCCTCTTGCGCGAGCGCGTGGCCGAAGCACCGCTGGGACCGCGCTCCGATCTTGCGATCTTGCGTGAGCTTGCGATGCGACTCGATGCCGGTGCGTTTTTCGCAAGTGACGACGCGGAGGCGACGTTCGATGAATTACGCCATGCGACGCGTGGCGCCCGCGCCGATTATTTCGGGGTGACCTACGCGCGGCTGCGAGCGGGTGAGACGCTGCATTGGCCCGTGCGCGACGTAGCGGATCCCGGCACGCCCGTCCTGTTCTCGACCGCGTTTGCGACACCCGACGGTCTCGCTCGCTGCATCGCGGTTTCGCCCGACGCCGATGTGGAAGAAGTCGACGCGCTCTATCCGTGGACGTTCACGACGGGACGCTCGCGCGAACACTATCTCTCGGGGACGCAGACGCGTCGAATTGCAACGCTCGTTGCAGCGGCGCCGGAGCCGACGGCCCAAGTTCATCCAACGCTCGCCGCGCGCTTCGGCATCGCCGATGGCGATCTCGTGCGTTTGGTCTCGCGGCGCGGCGCGGTGGAGCTGCGCGCGGAACTCGACGATGGTATCCGCGCCGAGACAATTTTTTCGACGTTTCATTATGGAGGGTCGCAGACGATCAACGACCTTACGAGCGACGCGCTCGATCCACATTCGCGGATGCCCGCCTTCAAAGCGTGCGCCGTGCGTTTGGAGCGCGTTCCGACTATCGGGTAATGACGCGGCCCTCGGACTTACCGATTACAACATGCATCGAAAGCCGTGCACGCTTAATATTTGTCAATGAAGACGAGTCGTACGGCCACCCAGACGCTCTTCGCGTCATTCCTCCACTTCGACGTATCGTTCATGGTCTGGGTGTTGCTCGGACCGCTCGCTCTTTTCATTGCGAAAGATCTCGATCTATCCATTGCGCAAAAAGCATTTCTCGTTTCGATCCCACCACTTGGAGGAGCGTTTTTTCGCGTCATTCTCGGGTATCTGAGCGATCAATTCGGTCCCAAGCGTGTCGGCGTCGTGTCGATGTCGCTCACGCTCTTTCCACTCGTTCTCGGATGGCTTGCGGGATCGACGTACGCGATGATGATCGCGATCGGATTCTTGCTCGGTATCGCGGGCGCGAGTTTCGCGGTATCGCTGCCGCTCGCGTCGCGCTGGTTTCCGCCCGAACGTCAGGGTCTCGCGATGGGCATCGCGGGGGCCGGAAACTCTGGCACCGTACTATCAACGCTTTTCGCACCGATGATCGCGGCGAAAGTTGGCTGGCACGCGACGATGGGCCTCGCGACGTTACCCGTTCTCTTCGCACTTTTCGCGTTCGCTTTTCTCGCGTCGGATAGCCCGACGCAGCCCGCACCGAAAAAATGGGATGCCTACGCGAAAGTCTTGCGGACGGGCGACACGTGGTGGTTTGCGTTCTTCTATTCGATTACGTTCGGTGGCTTTCTCGCTCTCGTGAGCTATCTCGCAATCTTCTTCAATACGGCGTACAACGTCGATAAGGTCAAGGTTGGTGTGATCGTCGCGATCGCATCGCTGATGGGAAGTGTGCTCCGGCCGATCGGCGGGTTGATCGCCGACCGCATCGGTGGGATCAAGCTCGTCCGCGTGGTCTATGTCGCCTTCGCGTTCTGCGCGTTCGGAATTGCCT
>JAYTXC010000215.1:0-9991 GCA_043743145.1 Rhodospirillales bacterium | reverse complement strand
ACGGCCCGTCCGAACGAGTTCCATCGCACCGAGGCGCTCGGCAACGATCGCCCCAGATAGATGGCTGCCGCCGCGCAAGCGGTACAGAATCCGGCTTATAGGCGGCCTTCGCACCGCCTCTTCTCGCCCTCGCGCAGACGACGCAACTTCGAGGCGTGCGCGCCGGTCAAAGCCAATACGTACGCTAGCGACCGCTAACGGTCGCAGCACCTTCTACGGAGAGTATCGGTTGAGCGCTCACTTCAACAAAGACATGACGGTTCAAGAGGCGTTTAAAACGCACGCCGGCGCCCGTCGCGTTTTCGCGAAATTCCACCTCGGCGGCTGTTCGAATTGCGCGATCAGCGAGACGGAAACGATCGAGCAAGTCAGCGAAGGCTACGGCATCCCGCTTCCGATGCTCATGGAAGAGCTCGACAAACTTTTCGCAACGGGTAGCCTCGAAGTCGGCGACAAAGTTCGGCTTCCGGACGAAATCCGCGCAAAGATCCCGCAGTTGGCAACGGTGCCGGAGACGGGCGAAGTCAAGAGCCTCGAGGCCGGAGCCTATACGGTCGAATTCGGCGACGTGCGTCTCCAGGGTCTCGCGGAAGACTTCATCAAAGTCGACGCGGCTGTCGTTCCCGCCTAATTACGACCACGGTTCGAGCGGCTTGCGATTGACGAACGTCTCGTCGGTCCCATGCCAGTAACCAATGGACGTTTCGCCTGACTTCCAGCAAAGATAGACGGGGCGTCCGTCGCGTAGCGCGGGAAAGTCGAGCAACCCCAGGTCGATATCTTTCATGACGCACCCGTGCGCTTCGATCCGATTGATGATGCGCACGAGTTCGGCCTTGAGTTCGCCCGCGCGTCGCGTTTCACCGCGACGTTCGGCGGTCGAAGCCCCGGCACGGCCGCCCGCTTTCCGCAATTCCGGGTCTTGCTCTAAGAGCATGATTGCGAGTTCGCGCCGTTTCGTCCACAGCTCGTTGATGAGCGGTGCGAGAACGGGAATAAGGGCGTTGGCTTTTTCAGGCGAAAAGAAACTCATGCGCTCGCGCTCCGGCCTCGGTCGTTGACCTCCCCACGCTTCGTTGTCGTCACGGGCCTTTCCGGCGCGGGAAAGAGTCAGGCGATGAAGTCGTTCGAGGATCTCGGCTACACCTGCGTCGACAATCTTCCGCCCGCGCTCGCGCGCGATCTCATCTCACTCGCGCGAAATGCCGGCATCGAGCGCGTCGCGCTCTCGCTCGATGTGCGCGTTCGCGGACCCTTCGGTGAAGCGCTCGCCGCGCTCGAAGATCTAGAGGCGAGCGGCGTCGTCTACGATCTGCTTTTTCTCGATGCGAGCGACGACGCGATCGTGCGTCGCTATAGTGAAACACGCCGGCGTCACCCGTTCGATGGGCCCGGCAGTCTCACCGAAGCGATCGCTCGCGAACGCGATGCGCTCGCGAGCATACGCGCGCGCGCGACGCGCGTTTGGGATACGACGCATCTCACGCAGGCGACGCTCAAAGGACGCGTGCGTGCCGCATATGCGAGCGAAGGGCGGCCACATCGGCTCGCCGTACACGTCGTAGCCTTCGGGTTTAAATTTGGCGTGCCACTCGATGCCGATCTCGTCTTCGACGTGCGCTTCTTCCTCAATCCAAATTACGTGCGCGAACTTAAAGAGCTCTCTGGTGCCGATCGTGCGGTCATGAACTTTCTCGAAGCGCTCCCGGAAACCGAACCGTTCCTCGAGCATCTCTTCGGCATGATCGATTTCCTCATTCCGCTTTATGTCGGTGAAGGCAAATCACGCTTGACGATTGCGATCGGGTGCACGGGCGGTCGCCATCGCTCCGTGTATGTGGCGGGCCGCCTCGCCTCGCATCTCGACGGGCACGACGCGATCGTCGTCGAGCGCACGAACCGCGAACTCGTGACGGCGTGACCGCGATGCTGCGTTTTATGCGTTGGTTCACGCCAGGGCTCGGTGTCAAGCGCTGGCTCGTCCTTGCGGTCGCGGGCTCGTTGCTCACGTTCAACGGGGCGACGCGCTGGCTCGTCGCCGAAGGCGCGCACCTACCATTCAACGAGTACGTCGATGCGGTGATGGCTGATTTCGGCGTGCCGTTGCACGTGCTCTCGTATGTCTTCGTCGTCCTCGGCCTCGCGATGGTGTATCTCGGTATCGGGCTTTTCATTCGCTCCATCGTCGTCGCAATCGCGCCGAAGGGCCGCGAAGATATCGTCGACGCGCTCCTCGATCGTCGTTTACGGACGGGCTATAAAATCGTCGCGATCGGTGGCGGTACGGGGCTCTCAACTTTACTGCGCGGTCTCAAACGCTCGACCACCAATCTTACGGCCGTCGTGACCGTCAGCGATGATGGTGGCAGCTCCGGCAGATTGCAAAAAGAGCTCGGCATCTTACCTCCGGGCGATATTCGCAATTGTCTCGTCGCTCTCGCCGACGACGAAGCACTCGTGACCGATCTCTTTCAATATCGGTTCAAAGAGGGTGAAGGGCTCACGGGGCACTCGTTTGGCAATCTCTTCCTCGCTGCGATGACGGGCATTACGGGGAACTTTGATAAAGCGGTAAAAGAATCGAGCCGTGTCCTCAACATCAAGGGCCGCGTCTTACCCGCAACACTCGAGACCGTGCGGCTCTGCGCGACACTCGCCGATGGAACGATCGTCCGCGGCGAGACCAATATCTCGAAATCGCACGAACCGATCGTCCGTCTCTCGCTCGAACCTGCGGGCGCGCGACCGCCCAGAGAAGTGCTCGAAGCGATCGACACGGCGGATGCGATCGTGCTCGGCCCCGGAAGTCTCTACACCTCGATTCTTCCCAATTTTTTAGTCGAGGGTATCGCACACGCCGTCGCGCGCTCGGATGCGCTAAAAATCTACGTCTGCAACGTGATGACGCAACCGGGCGAAACCGATGCGTTCACGGCGTCGGCGCACGTGCGCGCGCTCTTGGAACAGACCGAGCGCGGCATTTGCGATACGGTCATCATCAACGAGGAACCGCTCCGACGCCTCCTCGCCGCATATGCGGTCGAGGGTCAAATTCCAGTCGAACCCGATCGCGCCGAGATCGAGGCGATGGGCCTACGCGTGGTCGGCGCGAATGTCGTGAGCGAGACCTCAACCGTGCGCCACGATCCGACGCGACTCGCCGACGTCGTTCTCAAACTTATCGACGAACACGTCGCGCAACGATCGTCGTTCGTGCGCCCGCTCGGAACGTCGCCATCGGTACCAACGCAGGCAACCGTCGAGATCGAGGCAGCGCGCTAAATCGGTTCGCTCGCCACGAGTAAGCGATAGACGCGGCAAGCCGCGCGTTCCAAGAGCATCGACGCGTCGGCAAACGCACGATCGAGTGCGAGCGGGCCATCGACGATCGGCACGGCGATGATTCCACGCTCGGCGAGGCTCGCTTCCGCATCGGCCGTCACGCGTCCGCCGAATGCGACGACTCGCGCACCCGCCACGCGCGCGATCTTTGCGACGCCGAGGACCGTTTTGCCCCCGAGGGTTTGCGCGTCGATCGATCCTTCGCCGGTAAAGCAAAGCGATGCGCCACGCATCGCGCCGTGTAGCTCGCGCATCTCCGCGACCAGTTCGACACCAGGCGCGATGCGCGCGTTGACAAACGCCGCGAATGCGAATCCGAGCCCACCCGCGGCACCCGCACCGGAGAGATCGCGGCGATCGTAGCCGAGTGTCGCAGCGGTAATATCGGCGAAGCGCGTGAGCGCCGCATCGAGCGCGCGCACATTGTCGGGTGTCGCGCCCTTCTGCGGTCCGAACACGGCGCTCGCTCCGCGCGGGCCGACGAGCGGATGATCGACGTCGGCCGCGACCGCGATCGTTACGTCGCGCAGACGCGGGTCGAGTCGCGAGAGATCGATGCGTGCCAAGCGCGCGAGCGCGGCGCCGCCTGGTGCCAGCTCGCGACCATCGTCGTCGAGCATACGCGCGCCGAGTGCCGCAAGCATGCCCGCACCGCCGTCATTCGTCGCGCTCCCACCAACTGCGACGACGATTTCGCGCGCACCCGCATCGAGTGCGGCGACGACGAGTTCGCCCGTGCCATACGTGGACGCGCGCATCACGTCACGCTGCGTTGCATCGACGAGTGCGAGGCCCGACGCACTCGCCATCTCGACGACCGCACGCGCGCCATCGAACGCGAAGATCGCACGGATAGGCTCGCCGAGCGGTCCGTGCACGATCGAGGCCTTCGGGCTCCAGGCCGGCAGCGCAAGAAAGGCATCCACCGTCCCTTCGCCACCATCGGCCATCGGAACGACGCGCACCGCACACGATGGTGCGACGGAGCGCACGCCACGCACGATCGCCTCCGAAGCTTCGACCGCGGTGAGACTCCCCTTAAATTTGTCGGGGGCGACGACGATCGCGCCCATGCGCAGGTCAGCGATGGGTCAGGGAGATCGTGATCGTGCGCGCTTCGCCCGGCATCAAGGGCGGCGGGTTATCGACGGGTGCGGGGCTGATGTACCCGGTCGGAGCCGTCACCGCATATTCCCACGAACCGGTCGGGACGCTAACGATACGAAAATTGCCTGAAGCGTCGGTCGTCGCCGCAAGCACGACGTTGACCGTGACCATCGCATTTGCAATCGCAGCGCCGCTCGTCGCATCGGTGACATGGCCGGAAACGGTCGCGTAATTCCCCGCGGGGGGAATGGCGGGGCCGCAACTAGCGAGCAGCGTTGCGAGAAGAGCGGCGATAAATCCGAGACGTGGAGATATCATCACCGCCCGCCATTTACGTTACGCGACGACGACGCCTTCTTCAGCATCTTGACGGTCGAGATTCGCAGATTTGTCATCCGAGAGCCAGGCATTTGCCGCTTGGCGATGCGTTGCATCGACGCGTGATTCCAGCCAAGTGAGGATCGCTTCGTCGGTGCGATGTTCGCGGACGGCGAAATCGAAATCGCTTACGGCAATTCCCCACCGTTGGAATACCCCTTTATCCATCGGGCACGGATAGATGTAATCGTGGAGCGTGTTATCCGCGGCGGCTCGCGCCTTATCGAAGGCGCGTAGGATCCACATATAGCCGCCGAGCGTATCGCGCCCACGACGCGGGAAGTCGGTTCCGGTGCGAAGATCGGTCGCCATCGTCATCTCCAGAGATCGGTGCGTTCTACAGCCGTAAGACTCGCGTTATGCCGCGATGGATGCCGCGCGTCTGTAAGGATCAGCGGCGCGCGCGCGGGTAGACGACCACCGAGAGCGTCGAGAGCGCAGCTTCGACATCGCGATCTTCAAAATCGCCGTATCGCCCGATGTAGGCGACGTCGATCGATCGCGAGAGATCATAGATGACGTAATCGAACCGACGTAATTGGCGTCCCGCAGGGCCCGATGGTTGACTGACTTTGATCGCATACGCGGGCATCCCGTTGCCGAGGGCGATCTTCGATTTTCGATCGACGAACGTGCCATCGGTCGCATTACGGAGCTCCGATTCTTTCGAAACGGCGAGGCCTTCGAGCGTTCCCGAGAAGGGCTCGATCGAAATCACGATCGTGCGCGCGTCGTTGCGATCGGCATGATACGTGAAGACGGCGGCGGGAATCTTCGCGCTCGGATCGTTTGACCCGTCGACGAGTTGGATTCGCTTCCACCCGTCGGGCGCGCGAAAGTGCATGCCAGGATCGTCGTAGGCGAGCGAATCGACCGTTGGTGCCGGGGCTGGTGACGAAACGAGCGGCGTTCCCGGCGCGACGGGCGCGGCGGGTGCCACGGGCGTGGGCGAAGCGAGCGCCGCGACGAGCGATGCGAGCGCGAGAGATGCAATGAGGTCGGGCACTTAACGGGTCTCCAAAACGTGAGCGAGGGCGGGCAGCGATTCGGCATATCGGTAACCGACGTTGCGATGGTCGTCGTCGAATTCGTCGTGCCGGACGTCGAGTCCGAGCGCGCGGACTCTGGCCGTAAACATGCGCGCGCCCGTATCGAGTCCGTACTCGTCGCGACGCCCGCAATCGAGGTAACGCAAACGCAAGCGCGCGAGTTCGTCGCGCTTCGTAAGGCACATCTCGGCGGGATCGAAGGCGAGCCAGCGCGCGAAGACATCCTCGCGCAGTTCGCCCGTCTCGAGATCGAAGGGCATCGCGAAAGCGAACGCTTCGCGTCCGAGCGGCGAATAGGCGGCGCCCTGACCGAGCATCATGATCGCCGTCATCTCCGCGTGCGAACGTTTGGGTTTGCCTTCGAACGCCGCGACGAAGCGTTCCATACTGCCACCGTGCGCTTCGAGCACACGCTGCGTTGCCGAGAACTCACCGATATACGCGCCGCGAAAATTCGCATCGCCGCTATGCGATGCGAAAGCGGCAAAGACGCCGGGATGCGCCATCGTGAGATAGAGCGCGCCGAAGCCACCCGATGATTTTCCCAGGATTGCGCGACCATCTTCGCGCGCGATCGTCGGATAGGTCGTATCGATGTGTGTTACGACATCGCGCACGACATAGGTTGCGTAATCACCGTTGTGAATGGAGTCGACGTATTGCGAACCGCCCAACCGCGTGTTGCCATCGACGATCGCGACCAAGACGGGTGGCATCTTGCCTTGCGCGATGAGGCGATCCGCCCACTGCACGACATTGATTTCCCAGGGCCGCGCGGCGACGAGCGCCGCGACATCGCCCGTGTAGCCGTGGAGGACGTAAAGCACGGGATATCGCTTCGAGCCGTACGGATCGAAGCCGGGCGGCGTGTAGATGGCAAGCGGGCGTATCGAGGGATCGCCGAGTGCATTTCCCGCAAGCGCGGGCGAATCGATGAAATCGATATGCGCGTCGCCTTCGAGGCGCATCAGTCGTCCGAGATCGCTCGTAGCCACGAAAGGGCGCATTAGCGGCGACAGGACGGCGCTCCCGCGCTGCGATACAACGCCGTTGATGATTCGCGGTATCGGTCTGCGCGGCGCGGTCGCGATCAACGCGATTACCATGATCGGCATCGGACCGCTCATTACGATCCCACTCGTCGTGACGACGTTGCACGGGAGTACCGCGTATGCCGCATGGATCGTCGGTGCGCTCGTCGCAGCGTGCGACGGGCTCGCGTTTGCCGAACTTGGCTCGCTTTTTCCCGCATCGGGCGGAACGTACGTCTTCTTACGCGAGGGCTTCGGGCGCGACACATTCGGTCGCATGCTCGCATTTCTTTTTGCGTGGCAGATCGTACTCTCAGGCCCACTCCTCCTCGCGAGCGGCTATATCGGCTTCGCGCATTATGCGGGCTTTCTGTATCCGCCGCTGGGGAGCGACGTGCTACTCCAAGGCATGGTTGCGGCGGCAGTCGGCATCCTCACGCTCGTCTTGCTCTATCGTCGCATCGATGTGATCGGAGCGATCGGCGTGGGTCTCGCAGGCGTCGCCATCGCAACGCTCGGTGCCGTCATCGTCGCGGCATTCACACGCGCAAACGTCGCGCAATCGCTCGCCGCGGATCCACACGTCGGATTCGGTGCGGCACTCGCGGCGGGCCTCGGTCCGGCGCTCGTCATCACGCTCTACGATTACTACGGTTACGGACAATCGTGCACGATCGGTGGCGAAGTGCTCGCGCCGGCGAAAGTGCTGCCGCGGTCGGTGCTCATCGCGATCGCACTCGTCGGCGTGCTTTATCTCGCGCTCCAATTCGGCGTGCTCGGCGTGATCCCGTGGACGGAACTGGTTCCAAAAATTCCCGGTGGTGCGGTTCCCGACGCCGCCAACTACGTCGCCTCGCTCGTGGTCGAGCGCGTCTGGGGCAGCACGCCCGCTCGCATCGTCACGCTCGCAATTCTCGCGACGGCGTTCGCATCGACGTTCGGCAATCTTCTGGGGTATTCGCGCATTCCGTACGCGGCGGCGCTCGACGGCGTCTTCTTGCGCCCGTTCGCATCGCTCGACGAACGTGGAAAATTTCCGCGCGTCTCGTTGCTCGCGATCGGACTACTCGCGCTGCCCGCGTGCTTTCTCTCACTCGGCGATGTGATCAACGCGCTCACCGCTGGGCTCGTCATCGTGCAGAGCCTCGCGCAACTCGTCGCACTCGCGCTCTTGCGGCGTCGCGGTATTCGCGCCCCCTATCGGATGTGGCTCTATCCGCTGCCGGCAATCGTCGCGTTCGTTGGCTGGGTTTACATCTTCGTCTCGTCGGGATCGAACGCCATCATCTTCGGCCTCGCCTCGCTCGGCATCGGCGTGCTCGTCTTTTTGTGGAACGCGCGACGCGGCGGGCTGTGGCCATTCATCCGCAACGTGAGCGCTATGGTATTCGCGCTCGCGTTCGTCTCGGGCACCACGAACGCGGCGTTCGCGGCAACGTCGATCGTGCCGACATGGGGCCATGCAGCGATGGTCTATCGCGACGACGGGGCGACGTTAACGGTCGACGGCAAACCGTTTTTCGTGTACGGCGCGGCGTTCTTCTACGAACGCTTGCCGCGCGAGCAATGGCGCCCCGCAATGGTCGCCTTGCGCGATCTCGGCATCAACACGCTCGACCTCTACGTTCCCTGGAATTGGCACGAACTCTCCGATGGCGACTTCGATTTTAGCGGGCGCACGAGCCCGCGGCGCGATCTCCACGAAGTGTTGCGGCTCGCGCGCGAACTCGACTTTCGCATCTTGCTCCGCCCGGGACCCGTCGTGCGCAACGAGTGGCGCAACGGCGGCTATCCCGCATGGTTGCTCGCGCGTCCCGAATACGGGATGCCGCTCCACGATATTCTCGAGGGTCGCTATCCCGCAACCGCAACGCTGCAAAACGCGCACGCCGACGACGCGGCCGCCGAATGGATGCGCAACGCCACGCACGTGACGTACGCGACACGTTGGTTGCAACGCGTTATGCGCGAGTGCGCACCCGTTGCCGACCGCATCATCGCCGTCGCGCTCGACGACGACCAGGGCGCATATATTAATAATCAAACCTATCCCGCGCCCAATCTCACGGCCTATCTTGAATCGCTACAAACCATCGTGCGCGATGCGACGTCGCCAAGTGTGTTGACATTCATCAACACCTATCAAATGAAAGTGACGTCGTCGTCGCCCGTTTGGGCGATGGGGAATTGGTATCAGAGCGACGCATATGCGATCGGCGAACACGATCGCGCGCAACTCGAATTTTCAACCGCGCTCCTGCACACACGCCCACGACAGCCTCTCATGGCGAGTGAATTCCAAGCGGGCTGGCTCGCGGGTCCTGGCGACACGCGCCCGCGGCCGGCCGATCCGAGCAACACCGACCTTGCGATCGCGACGATGCTCGGCCTCGGCGTACGCGGCATCGTCAATTTCCCCGCCCAAGATACCCTCGCACCCGCGGGCTGGGAAGCGCCATTTTCCAATGGGTTCTACGCCTGGGATGCAGCACTCACGCTCGATGCGACGCGCGCGGCGCGAGCCGAGCCGACGGCGCGAATCGGGGCGCTCGTGCGTGCGCTCGGGCCCGAACTCGCAGCCGCACAGCCGCAGGTCGATGCGGCAATCGCGTATCTCGGTGCGAGTTTCGCATTCGCCGATCTGACGAACGAGCGGTACGGCGACATCGAAGACCGCACGATCGAGGCCCAGCAACGGTGTCGCGCAGCGAATCTCGCGTGCGCGCTCGTCGATCCGCACGCCCTCGACGGGCGTGCGCTCGGGCGTTATCCCGTGCTCGTGCTTCCAGTTGGTACGTCAACGCCGCCCTATACATCCGACGTCGCAACGAAGCTCGCAGCGTATCGCGCGCATGGCGGTGTCGTCGTTACCGGCCTCTCCGATGTCGGCTCGCTGCAGCGTGCGATGCGCGATGCACATCGCAGCGCGATCGTTGCGAACGTGCCTGGTGCGAGCTTCGCACGCGATAGCACGGGGCACTTCGACGGCTTTCTCATCGTCCCGAATTACGACGCTTCGCCGCTCGTCGTTTCAGGGGGTTCCATCGTGACGGCGCGCGGTCGCGTCGCGATGCCGCGCTTCGT
>JAYTXC010000214.1:0-2363 GCA_043743145.1 Rhodospirillales bacterium | reverse complement strand
ACGGCAACGTACGTTCAGGTCGAACGCCTCGGTCGCCCCGCGGTGAAAGAAGCGACGGAAAACTTCGCCGATCACGATAAAACCAATCGCAGCCTCATTACGAACGATACGGTGCTCGCGCAATCGATTCTCACGTTCGAAAAGAAGGCCGCGCATCGTTCGGATGCCGTTGCGAATGCGGCGCTCCACGTGTTGATCCCCGACGCGATCGAGGCCGATCTTTCGGCACCGGGGCCGGCGCGTTATCTCGCCGTAGAAACAAATGGCAAGAGTGGACTACCGATCGCAGTTATTCGTGCGGTTCCGGCGCCGCTCATCTACGGCATCAAACGATCGCTCGGCGATCCCTATCGCCATTTCGGCGGCCGCGATTTGCGGAGCCCCGTTATCGATCTCTCGCTCGGGGCACTTTTCGGCAGCCTCATCCCAAAACTCGGCCTCGCGCCGGAAGACCATCAGGAGACCCCTTGCTTGACGAGCGATTTCACGACTCCCGCAGCCAAACACATCCAATCCGACTTTCCGTACACGGGGGCGCCACGATGATCCGCGTACGTATCGCCACGCTCGCAAGCACGCTCGCGCTCGTAGCGAGCGTGACGGCCGCTCACGCACAAACCGCGCCGACGCCGGGGGAAACGTACGCGCCCGTCGGTGCATCGCCCGCGCAATCGAAAGTCCCAGCACCCACCGAAACGATGACGCCACCACACGGTGATGGCTACCAAACCTTCGCGCAGCGGCGAGAAACCTTCGTCACGGGCGATTACCTCATTCACCCGCGCGTCTACGACGAATTCACACCTGGCACGGGCGGCAAAGCGTCGTATCGTATTCGTGGCGGCAGCGAGTTCAACATCGGCAACTTTCAAGGCTTGCTCGAAGGCGAATCGCGCACGTTTACCGCGCGTCATGAGTCAGGCTTGGTTACGACGATTGGGAAGAGTGGAAAGGCGTTCGTTCCAGCATTCGACGTACAAGAAAATCAGCTCGCCGGTCGACTCGGTGTCAAGTTGCTCGAACCGCGCATCTATCTCGGGTTCGCCTATCTCACGAAATCCAATAACGCCGGATACCCGAGCGCAAGCGGCCTCGGACTCGGGCTCGAAAAACTTCCGGATAAAGAGGGCCCGCTCTCGGTTTACTTCAGCACCTATTTTTATCCAAACCTCACCGGGGCCTATCACGCGCCGGGACCCAATCCCGGTTCACTCGGCATCTCGTATCGCCTCTTCACGTATGAAGTCGGCGCTGCGATAAAACCAAGTGGCTCGCCGATCTTCCTCAACGTCGGACTCCTCGGCGACCGGACGATCGCGCGTAATAGCAGCCCATTAAGCCAGACGCGCATCGCGCCGTATGCCGGGATCGGTTTCTTTACGCGGTAACGACCCGCTCGCGATCGCTCCGTTCCACCGGGAGGCGCACGGTAACGTGCGTCCCCCGTCCGGGAATGGGCTTGGCGATAAATTCACGGGCGAGGGCGTCGACGATAAAGAGCCCACGCCCGGATTCGCTCATCGTATCCGGCAGCGCCGGTAAACGCACGAATCCCGGGCCACGATCGATGACGTGCAACACGGGCTCGAGGTCGGACCACTCGAGGGTCACATCGATCGGACCCGGCGCATGTCGCACGACATTTCCGATCAGTTCGCCGAAAATTACTTCACTGCCAAGGTAATCGCCATCGGCGGTGCCTTCCGCGCGTAGCGCCGCAACGAACGCAGATCGAGCGCCGTGGGCCGACATCGCGTCGCGCGCGTCGAATGACCAGCGCTTCGAGCGTCCGAATGCGACCGTAAGAACGGCGACATCATCGTGCACGCCATCGTGAAGGACGGAATCGCGAACCAACCGCGCCGGATCGCCGCTGTGGATGATCGCTTGCGAAGCGACCGTCGCGCGCAGCCGTTCTTCGCCAACGGAAAGATCGCGCGTCGCCTCGATGAGCCCATCGGTGTAGAGCACGAGAAGCGAATTTGCGGGGATCGAAACGAGCGTTGCCATGTGCGGTCGACTCGAAATCAATCCCAGCGGTGGCGCGGCATCGAGGTTGAGGAAAATCGTCGAACCGTCGGGCCTTCGCAAGATCGGAGCGGGATGCGCCGCACTCGCATACTGCATCGACCACGTTTGCGGGTCGATGATTCCGACGAAAGCGGTCGCGAAGCGATCCGTGGCTTCTTGCGCTAAAAGCAGCGACGTCCACTCGAGAATCTCGCCGGGATCCAGCCCTTTGAACGCAACGAGTCGGATCGCTTGACGTAAACTTCCCATCAACGCTGCGGCTTCGAGACCTTTACCCGCAACATCGCCGATCGAGACGACCACACGCCCGTCTTCGAGTGTGAAGGCGTCGT
>JAYTXC010000213.1:0-11543 GCA_043743145.1 Rhodospirillales bacterium | reverse complement strand
GGCAAAGGTGGAACGATCGTCGCTTTCAGTTGGGGAATTTTCGTCGTCCTCGCCGGACTCGGATCCGTATCCGCACTCGGTCCGATCGTTCTCGGCTTCGTACACGTCCTCAACTTCGTGAATCCGATCGCATACTTCTCGGGAATCGTGAGCCACGTGGGCACGTTCGATATCGATTCCGTCCTCGGTATCCCGATCGTAGCGCGCGTTTCCATCGTCTGGGCGATCGCGCTTCTGTCGCTGGCCATTGCGGCGATTTCCTGGAAACGCGTGGAAGCGTAATCTGGGATTACTTTACGATATAACTACTCGGGTTTGCCGCCGTCACGTAACGCCACGCGCCGTCTTTGACCGTGTAGAAAAACGCGTTCGGGTTTTGCGGATCGCCGTCGTTTGCGAACGAGAGTGGCCCGACGATGGTGTCGAACGAACTCGAATACCCGAGCCCACGTTGCACGGCGAGGCGATCGGATGCCCCCGTACGCTTCACGATGGCGAGGACGATTTGTGTGGCCGCGTACGAAAACGCGGCGATCGGCGACATCGATCCGTAACGTCGCTCGTAATCGTTCTTAATCCGAAAGGCGCCGGGGGCGAGGTTGAGCGGTGGCATCGAACACGAGATCGTGAGGCCCTCTGCTTCGCGACCGAGCTTTGCGATCGTCGCGGCATCGAAGAAGCCTTGCGAAGCGAAGAACGGACCCGTGTATCCGAGCGCGCGCAGTTTGGGAACGATCGGCGCCATATCTTTGGTAACGCCCGCGAGATAGACGATCTCGGGTGCTTTCTCGAGCGTCGCTTTCGCAACGCCCGCAAAATCGGGCTTGTCCCATGCGAAGGCGATCGCATTCGAGGTGACTTTATCGCCGAGCATCTGATCTTGAAATCCCGCAGCGACGTCGGCGCCGTAATCGCCATCTTGATAGAGCACCGCGACGGTTTTCGGTTTGATCGTCGCGATGATGTGGCGTGCGGCGAGGCGGCCTTCGACGGAATCTTTCGTCGGTAAACGAATGAGATTGCCGTATCCGTGTGCGGTGAGGCGATCGTAACTCGAGGCGGGACAGATGATGGGCATCTTATTCGTGACGTACGTTTGCAACGCACCTTCGGTGATGCGTCCGCTCAGATGCCCGATGACGGCGACGACGTTGGCATCGTCGCAGGCAAACTCGGCGTTCACGAGTCCCGATGCGAGTAGATTTTGATCGTCGAACGTGCGCATGAGGTACGCTTTATCGAGCGACCCGTGCGTGCGATTCGCATCGTCGGTTGCGGCACGTACGCCATTTGCGATTTGCTCGCCCGCACGTAACGAATCGCCCGTGAAGGGGCCGACGACGCCAATCGTTACCGATCCGCCGAGTGGAAGATCGCCGTAGATCGCGAGCGCCGGCGTTGCAGGCAGGGCGGCGGTCGCGGCGGTCGCGGCGGCGATGAAGGAACGACGCTTCACGGGATACTCGTCTCTAGAACCTACGGGTGATAGGCGAACCCGGCATACGTCGTCGCGAGGAAAGCGAGCGAGAAGACCATGTTGCCGATGAAGACGCGTTCGTTCAACACGAAGACGTTTTCGGCCCGGTCGATGAGCCGCATTTCGTAGATCGCGAGTGCGGCGCCGAAGGCGGCGCCAACATAGTAGAGGGGACCGACCGAGGCGAGGATCCCGGCAACCACGAGGACCACCGTCATCGCGACGTGCATGGCAATCGGCAGCGCGCGACCGCTCGCCACGCCGAATCGCGCGGGAATCGAGCGAATGTTTTGCGCGAGATCGATATCGCGATCCATCAACGCATAGAGAACGTCAAAGCCCGCGACCCACAGCGTCACTGCAACGAACATGAGGACGGCCGAGATCGAAATTTTCCCGCTAACGGCGATGTAGGCACCGAGCGGTGCGAAGCCATCGACGGCGCCGAGTACGAAGTGCACGCCCCACGTGAAACGTTTGCAAAACGGATACGCGAAGATGCCGATCGCGGCGAGCGGTAAGAGCCGCAAGCAGAGCGGATTGAGCAACGCTGCTGCGACGACGAGTAAGACGATCCCCGCGATCGCGACACCGAGCATGACGCCCGGCGCGAGCGACCCGTTCGCGAGCGCGCGACGCGCGGTGCGCGGATTCTGCGCATCGATACCGCGATCGATATAGCGATTGGCCGCCATCGCGGCGGTGCGCGCGCCGAGTACCGCGAGCGTAATCCACACGAACTGAAAGAGCGTCGGCAACCCGTGCGCGGCGAAGACCGCGCCGACGTACGCGAACGGTAACGCGAAGAGCGTGTGCTCGACGCGGATCTCTTTGAGGACGAGGGCGAGGATGGCCCCGGGCGAGGTCGCGCGACGTACGCTCATCGGTCCCGCAGTTCGAGCCGCGAGGCCTCACTCCGTTCGTCGTGGCCGCCGAGCGGTGCGAGTGCGGGCACGCCGTTTGCGCGCAGGACCATATTGTCGATCGCACCGGGCTGCAACGGCAGTCGTGCGAGTAACTGTGCGAGTGCGACTTCGCCTTGTCCCGACCACGAATCGGGCTTGGTGCGAATCGCGTGCAGGCCGTATTCGCGCCAGCGCGCGTCGACGCGATCGCGCGTCGCTTGATCGGAGACGATATCGGGTGGCCACGCGCGGGCATAGCCTTCATCGGCGCGCTTGCGCGTCGCATCGATGCCGAGTTTGTGGCCGACCGAAACGAGATACGAACCGCTATGATCGAGATCGTCGACGGGGCCGGGCATCACGACGAGATCGCGCGCTGGATCGGTGTTATTGAGTACGAACCAGGCGACCGCGCGAATATCGTGCGGGTCGACGTCGCCGTCGACGATGATGAGATAGCGCGTGAGCATCATCATGTGGCCGAGGCCCCAGAGCGCATTCATCACTTTTTTCGCTTGACCCGGATACGTTTTCTTGACCGCGACGATACAGAGGTTGTGGAACCCGCCTTCGACCGGCAAGTTATAGTCCACGATCTCCGGCACGACCATCTGGAGAAGCGGTAAGAAAATGCGCTCCGTCGCCTTGCCGATCCACGCATCTTCCATCGGCGGTTTTCCGACGACGGTCGCGCCCCAAATCGCGCCATTACGGTGCGTCACGGCGGTGCAATGGAACGTCGGATAGTAATCCGCTAAACTATACACGCCCGTATGATCGCCGAACGGACCCTCGACGCGGAGATCGTCGTTGTCGACGTAGCCTTCGAGCACGAACTCCGCATCGGCGGGAACCTTCACGTCGATCGTCTTGCACTTCACCATCCGCACGGGTCGGCCGCGCATGAAGCCGGCGAAGACCATCTCGTCGAGCACGGGGGGTAGCGGTGCCGTCGCGCTATAGGTGATCGCGGGATCGGCGCCCACGACGATCGCGACGGGGATCTTCCGTCCCCATTTTACCGCGTGCGCGCGACCCTGTTTATGCTTCTGCCAATGCATGCCCGTCGTTTTTGCGTCGTAGACCTGGACGCGATACATGCCCACGTTCTGTTGCTTCGTTTCGGGGTCCATGGTGAACACGAGCGGCAGCGTGATGAACGGCCCACCATCGAGCGGCCACGTGGTCAGCACGGGTAGCTTCGTAAGATCGGGATCGAGCTCGACGACATCTTGGCAGGGAGCGGGGCCACGAATCGTGCGCGGCAGCGAATTTGCGATCGAGCCGAGGGAGGCGGCCTTCGTAAAGCCCTCGGCGATCGTTTTTGGCTTGCCGAGATCGACGGCGTTGCGCACGCGCTGCTCCACTTCGGCAAGGGAGCGCGCTCCAAACGAAAGCGCCATGCGTTTTTCCGTCCCGAATTGGTTGGTGAGCACGGAGTACTCGGAACCCTCGACGTCGTGGAAAAGGAGCGCGGGGCCGCCCACTTTGACGACGCGATCGGTGATCTCGGAGATCTCGAGTTTCGCGCTCACGCGTGCGCGCACGTCGACGAGTTCGCCCGCACGCCGGAGCGTCCGCACGAACTCGCCGAGGGAATCGAATGCCATGGTGTCCTTACGTTGGGTCTTGGAGCGAACGAGCGTTGGACGCGACTCCGCGCGGGGGCGTTACCACGTTTGTAACGAGCGCCGTACCAAAGCGTTCGGCAAGGCTCTCGCCGTGCTCTTCGTCGCCCGCCCTCGGAGCGCTATCCGAGGCGGAAATTCGTGCTGACAGCTCGGAGCGAGAAGTCGGTAACGAGGCGGCCCGTGAGATCGGCTTCGGGCATCGGGCGCGCGAGGAGAAAGCCCTGACCGAAGTCGCAGCCCACCGAACGCAGCCACGCGAGCTGTTCGACGGTCTCGATTCCTTCGGCAACGATGCGTCGGCGGCGCTCGTGGCCCAAACCGATGATCCCCCGAACGATGGAGACGTCGTCGGGATTTCCGGGGCATCCCTGCACGAACGATTTATCGATTTTTATCGTGTCGACTGGCAAACGTTGGAGGTGCGTCAACGACGAATAGTGCGTGCCGAAATCATCAAGCGTGATGCAGAGTCCGAGGTTTCGGCAGCGGGTGAGCAGTTCGACTGCGGAATCCATGTCGGCCATCGCGGCAGATTCCGTAATTTCGAGTTCGAGTCGCGTCGGTTCCACTTTGTATTCGCGCAGTAACCCGCGGATGTGATCGAAAAAAGTTGCATCGCGGAGTTGGCGCACGGAAACGTTGACGGCGATCCGGCCTGGCATCACGCTACCGGGCCCGCGGTGCCAGCGCGAAAGAGCTTCGATCGCGCTCTCGAGCGTGAAGCGCCCGATTTCTCGCATCATGTCACCATCTTCCGCGATGGGAATAAAGGCGTCGGGTGAAAGTTTGCCGAGTGTCGCGCTATCCCAACGGATGAGCGCTTCGACGCTTTCGCAGCGGCGCGTTTCGATATCGAAGATCGGTTGATAGTGAAGGATGAGTTCGGCGTCGGATAACGCCGTGGATAGCGCCCGTCGGATCGTGATTTTCTTGCGTCGATCTTCGGCCATGCTCGCGTCATATCGTTTGAAAGCATCGCCACCGCCGCGTTTTGCGAGATAGAGCGCTTGATCCGCGTTGCGCAGCAAGTCTTCGGCGCAGTGGCCGTCGCTCGGAAAGCGCGCCAGGCCAATGGAAACGCTGACATCGGCCGTGATACCGAATCCGCTAAAGGGCTCGCGAAAGAGATCGCATATCCGTGCCGCGAGGAAACTGGCATCGCCTTGATCGCTGATCACGGCGAATTCGTCGCCGCCGAGTCGTCCGATCGAGTCTTCGTCGACACCGCACGCGCGTAAACGGCGCGCGGCTTCGATAAGCACGCTGTCACCGAAAGCGTGTCCGCCACGATCGTTGATATCTTTGAATCGATCGAGATCGATGAACAACACCGAAAGCTCGCCTCTCGGAACGATCGCTGTCGCGGTGGATATTCGAACGCCCAACACATCCTGCCAATGCGCGCGATTGTAGAGGCCCGTCAGTTCGTCGTGATAGGCGAGGAAGACCAGGCGCTGCTGATCGTGCGCGCGTTCTCGCGCATGCGTGCTGGCTTGGTCGTCGGCGATGCGTTCGATGGCCCGACTCCAGGTAAGCTCCTGGACGAAGGCCACCAACAGCGCGGCCCCGGCGACCGCCGCGATGGCTTTCACCGCATACCAACCCAGGCTATACGGCGTGACGATGAGCCCGAGGACGACATCGATCTCGGAGACGAGAAGGGCGAAGATCGTCGTGCGAATCGGCACGACATTTCGAACTTCGGCCCAAACGACGACGCCCACGGCAATCGCGCCCGAGACCAGGAGTGTGGCAACAACGAGCGACGGAAACGTCTCGATGAGACGGTGGGCGCCGCGCTCGAACCCGAATGCGTGCCAAAACTTGGTGGGCATCGCGGCAAACAGCGCGACCGCGCAGCCGACAACCGCCGCGACTGCGGCGATGACGAGCGGATTCGCGCGCCGTTGGCCTCGAGCCGCAATCAGGCCGATCGCGCCGGTCACGCATATCGCGAAGGCGACATGATCGACAAACCAGCCTGCGGGTGACAGCGTCGCTGCGCGTGCGGGTGTGGCGGCGATGATCGCACCGATGCCGCCGCGGGCGACATAGGCTGCGCCGAAGAGGACGAGAAAGGCCGAGCGCGCTCGCGCGCCATACGCGAAGAGTGCGATCCCGCATGCGAGGGCTGCTGCGACGGAGGCGCCGTCGAGCATCGGCCCTGCTGGCGAAAGCCCGGGTGCTGGCCGCGACCCATACGCGACGGCGATCGCGGTCAACGCAAGAGACGAAAAAAAGCCCGCGACTAACGAGCGAATTATCCAGGGCGGCGTGCCCCGAACGGAGGAAGCCATCACAGAACTCGTATCGGGTCGCAGGCTACATCGTCGCGGGCTTCTTTCGAAAAACGCGACGCGAAGTGCGATCCGTCACGGATTCGGCGCTGCCGTCGTCAAGGAATCCCTACGCTCTAGCGGTCGCTCCGCCCAGATTCTCGAACCGAAAAGTCGGGGCTGGGAGGCCGCTCGATTGCCGCGAAGAGGATGATATGCAATTTTTCGCTCTCGCTCGTCGCCGGACCGAAGCGTTCACCGACGACCAATTCGCGGAACTCCTCGTTCCCGAAGCCGACCGTGTGCGCGCGCTGTACGCGCAGGGCACGATTCGCGCGGCGTATTCCCGAGGCGACGTGGCAGGAGCCGTCTTGATTCTCGAGTGCGCGAACCTCGAGGAGGCGGAGGCCGCTGTCGCGACGCTTCCGCTCGCCGCGAAGGGCATGCTCGAGGTGCAGATCGTCCCCGTCCGCGGATACCGCGGTTTTTCGTAAGATCGAAGCCGGTGGCGTGGCGCGCTCTAGAAGTGGCGCGCGACTGAGACCGTGATGGCGCGGCCCTGGAGCGTAAACGCGTCGGTTGCGATTGGCGCATCGATCCCGCCGTAGACGACGCCAGCGGCGGCGCGTGTGAAGCGATCCGCGTAGACGTTGGTGAGGTTGCTGCCGGTGACGACGACGTCAAAGCCGGCGAGCGGTAAGCCGACGCTGGCACGAAGCGTCGCGAACGCAGCGCGATCGAGTTCGTTGTATCGACCTTCGTAAAGGACCGAAGCATCGTAGGCGATTCCGCTCATCGGGCGATGCTCGAACGCGAACGTTGCCTTATGGAGGGGCACGCCGAGAAACTGTTCGTGCGGCACGATCGAACCGTTCTGCACGTCTTCGGGTGCGCTCAGGGCGTAGGTGCTATCGATTCCGTACCCGAGGCGAAGCGTCGATGTCGCATCGAATTTGCGTTCGAGACGGAACTCCGCTCCCGTGTAGACGGCGTTTCCACTATTGATCGGGTAGCTCGCGCAGGCGAGGCTCGGGGCGCCCGCCACACACGTCGCGGTGGGAACGAGGCGTTGCGCGGGCGTTCGGAGATTCGTTCGGTACACGTCGGCGCTCAGGCGCGTCGTATGCGCGCGGCCGCCGAGCATTTGCTCGAAGCCCAGACCGTACTCGGTCGCGTGATCGGCGCGAAGGTGGGGATTGCCGATGTTGACGTGCCCGTTCGCATCGGGCGCCGGAAGCGTGCTCGGTACGTAGAGCGCGGTGAGTTGCGGTGCTTGAAATGTCGTGCCTGCGGAGGCATGGATCGACGTGCGCGTGCTCGGCGTATACGCAACGCCAACACGCGGATCGAAGCTGTGACCGAAGGTCGAGAACGCGCTTTGGTACGCGGCGACCGTGTAGTGAACGAGCGACGTCGGTTCGTAGGACAAGCGAACGGCGAGCGAATCTTGCCTCTGTGCGAGCCCGCTGACGGTGGTCGACGTCGCTTCGTCGGTTGTCGTCACTGCGGCGGAGGTGTGCGGGCCGAACGATCGCGCGATGCCGAGCGGACGTACGCCGACGGCGTGATCGGTGACGTTTGTTGCGAGCGTCGGATCGAACGTGTCGAGCCGCTCGCCGCGCACGCGGTACTTCAGCGCGATGCTCGCATGAGCGGAGGTGCGATCGATCTCGAGCGTATCGTCGTCGATGCGATCGCGATCGTTGAAGAAGGCCGTGGCCGTTCCGCTTGCGGGACCGTCGACGGACTGCGTCACGTACGACGTGAGATGGCGGAAGATCGCCACCGTGCGTGGCGCGCCCGTCGCGCGATCGGCATCGAGTGGGAGTTGCAGATCGAAACCGTAGCCCGCGTTGTGGCCGAGCAAACGCGAACCGACGGACGTCGCATACGTGCCGGGTGCGACGAGCGAAGTCAGCGCGGCGGAAAGATCGCGCGAACTGCTTTGGTCCCGTACCGTCAGCTGAGCGTACGCGCCGCGCGCGCGCCCGAACGCGTAGCGAATCTTCGCGAGCGCACTCGCACTATCGACGTCGCTGCCGACGGTCGCGGGGTCGCCGTCGCGGTTTGTCACGGTCGTCTTCGAAACGCCATTTGCGGTATTGGCCGTGTGGAGCGAGAATGCGTATCCGAAAGCGCCGGTCGTACCCGTTGCCTGCAACGTTTGTGCGAACGATGCGTAGGTGCCCGCGGCGACGCGCATCAGCCCGTGTGCGCGCGCGGTCGGCTCGAGTGTTCGCACGTTGATCGCGCCGCCGATCGTGCTCGGTCCAAGGAGCGTGGAGGGAGCGATGCCGTACACGAGCTGCACGTTTTCGAAATCGGCCGGGTCCAAGAGCGAGAGATCGAAATCGCCGGAGATACCGCTGTTGATTTCGTGGCCGTCGATATCGACGAGTGTTTCGGTTGGGTCGGGTCCGCGGAGCGCGACGCTTTGCGGTGCTGCGGCACTGCCGCTCCCCTGACGGATGACGGTTGCCGAAAGCGCGTCAGCAAGCACGTCGCTCACACGCGTAAAGCCCCGCGCCGCATAGTCTTGCGTGCGCAGCGTCTGGATCGGCGCCGTCGATGACGAGACGCCGGCAGAACCGGCAGTCGTTACGAAACCGATCGTCGCGAGCGACGATGCTGAACGGGCGAGCGTGAAGGCGATTTCGGTCGGTGCACCCGCACGAACGGCGAGCGGTTGCGGCGGGAGCGTCGCGAATCCGGGCGCCGTCGCCGAAACGGCGTAGGTGCCGGGCGTAACGCTGTCGATCGCGACGTTGCCGCCACGATCGACATCGTAGCGCGTCGCGTCGCCCATCGCCGAGAGCGTGATCTGTGCTTGCGCGATCGGCGCACCGTCGACGCTCAAAACGCGTGCGACGACGCTGCCCGACGCGGTGGCGGCCTGAATTGGCGTTGCCGTTACGGTCGTGCATACGAAGACGAGAGCGACTGAGATTCGCAAAAATGCGAGCACGAGGTACTCCTGACGGTGGTGGTCATACGAACGAAAACGACGCGCGGTGTGGGAAGCGGCTTCGAAAACGCACGTCGCGGTAACGACGGGCTCGTCGTGAAGCTAGGCGAGTCGCACCATCATTGGAGGGCCGCGTTTCGCCGCGCGACGCGGCACGATCGTCGCGCGGAGATCGTCTGCGACGCGCGCGATTGCGAGGATGGCTTCACGAGCGACACCGACGACGAACGCATATCCGAAGGCGAGCGCGCGCAAAGCGAACATTATGCCGAATGCCGCGAGTGCGCCGACGTCGATCGAGACGCCGAAGCCGAGAACGAGTGAGCCACCGAATGCGGCGTGCAAGCCGATCGGTGCGGTGCCAAGCCCGATCGTCGCGAGGATGGTGACGAGATGCGCGCTCCGACGCGAGGCGGCTTCGAAGATTGCGCGCATCGCGTTGCGTGAACGGTGCGCGTCGGCACAAACGGCGAACCAGAGTCGGAGCGAAGCGAGGGCGAGGGCGAACCCAACACCCGCGAGCACGATCCCGTGCGAGCCATGTGCGACGCGATCGTACGTATCGGTGGAAAGCACGACGTCGCCCAGAACATCGACGATGACGCGAGAAAAGAGCGCGGTCACGCATGAAGCGAGCACGATCGCGATCCCGACGAGCACCAGCGGCGCGTTGTGTTGCACGAGACCAGGATTACGTCGGGCGGGGCACGGACCTGCGACCCTAATGTTTATTTAAACTTGGGCATCCGATTCTTAGGTTTGCGGAATAATGTTGGCGTGGCGGGCGATTTCTTGCCAGCGTCCACCCTGTTTCATCCAGATTGCGGTAAAGCGCAGATGCTCGGTTTTTCCGGCGTTCGGCATTTTGCCGCCCCAAACGACGGTTTCGCTGCCGGCCATGATCGCCATATCTCCGTAGATCCGGTCGTATTCGATCTGTCGATCATAGGAAGTGATAACGAGGAACCCAGATTGCACCATGCCGAGCACCTGGCGTTTAGTTACAAACCGGTTCAGCGGATTGGTGATGACGAAATCGTCTGACCAAAGCGCCGCCATCTGGACGAGATCGTTCTTCAAAAATGCCGTCACTTCATCGGCGCTGCGTTGACGAACGATGGCGTCCGCGTCGCGGTCAGCTGCCGAAATCTCGACGAGCGTCTGCGTGCGCCCAGCGCCAGTCATGAGTGCGATGCAGACGACGAGACACATGGCGAGTAGCCCGATCCCATTGCGATTCATAGAAATGCCCTCCCGTATGAAGCTGCGAACATTGGTGTCGTACGGCTTCTTTTACGACGCGATATCTCGTTAAAGGCGAGTATCGCATGTTTGGAGCCCGTACGCAAAACGCGAAGAATTAGGATCTCGTCGGAGCCGCCAAAGCGAGCGCTGCATGCCGGACGATCGAGGCGACGACGATGTTATGAAACGGCTCGATGAGCGCGAAATACATCCGCCCGGCAAAGTTTTCGTGAACCACGATGGTCGTGAGAGTTCCTTCGGTTCTACCGTCGCAGCCTCGCACCGCGAACGAGGCACGAAAACGAAGGTGCTTGTCATCTCCGCCTACGAGGATCTCATCATCGGTCATCGACAGAACCTCGAAAGGCCCGAAGCGACGACCGGCAAGAATGTCGGTTTCACGTCGTGCAGCCCGAAGTTGCGTATGCAACCCAAATGGCCGAACGATTGCGTTTCGCAGTCCGAGTAACGTATCGATCCAGCGCGGCCGTGATGCGAAAGCGGCTCTCATGAACTCAACCGCTGTCGTTTCGGTGGGAAGGTGGACCGTTACCGTATCGAGATGATCGGCTCGAGAAACGGCGAGGCTACGATACGCGGCAGCGACAATCGGGTTTGCATTTCGACGAACGGTTAAACGTAGCACCACACGAGCATAGCACGTGAAAATTTGAGATGCGAGATTACTTGCGGTGACGCGATGGGTCGCGTATCATTGAAGACCATCCGTGACGACATCTTGGATGGATCGTCCGAGTCGACCAGAAATTCCGACCATGATCTGAATTGATGATGTGTCCGATACGCAACGTCGTATCGCCGACCCGCTATTCGTCCTCGTCCTCGTATCGGTCTTGGGATTCTCGCTGCTCGGCAATTTCATCGAATATCGCGGTCCGAGCGCCGACGTCATGATGTTTCGTGTCTTCTGAAACGTAACAATTGGTGAGTCGCACCGTCTTTTTAATGTATGATAATCGACCATGAAACATCGCAAATCGATAGCCGAGAAAGAGACGGTCCTTCGCGATACGGCATGCTGGT
>JAYTXC010000212.1:0-3227 GCA_043743145.1 Rhodospirillales bacterium | reverse complement strand
AACGCATCGCACGCGAACTCGGCAAACCCGCAGCCGCGTTTTTTCCGACGGGCACGATGGCACAACAGATCGCGCTTCGCGTGTGGTGCGATCGCGCGCGTAACAACGTCGTGGCTTTCCACCCGACGTCGCATCTCGAACTCCACGAAGGCAAAGCGTATGCGATGTTGCAGGGTTTGCTCGCGCTCCACGTCGGCACGCCCACGCGTCTCATGACCGTAACGGATATTCGTGCGATCGTCGACCAGCTCGGTGCCTTCCTCATCGAGTTGCCGCAACACGAACTCGGAGCGATCTTACCGCGTTGGAACGATCTCGTGCTCATGACCGATGCCGCGCGTCGGACGGGCGCAAAGGTCCATCTCGACGGGACGCGTCTCTGGCACGCCGCGCCCTTCTACGGTCGCTCGCACGCAGAAATCGCCGAGCTTTTCGATAGCGCATACGTTTCGTTCGATACGGACCTCGACGCGATGAGCGGCGGCGTGCTCGTCGGCGATGTCGACTTCATCGCCGAGGCGCGCGTTTGGCAAGAACGCCACGGCGGGACGTTCCCATCATTGCCGCTTCTCGCACGTGCAGCCGAATGCAACTTCGATCGGCACATCGGCAAGATGGCGGCGTATCGCGATCGCGCGCGCGAACTCAGTGACGCATTTGCGAAAATCGATGGTGTCGTTCCCAACGCGCCGCAGACGAGTACGTTTCACGTCTTCTTACGCGGCGACCGCGAACGACTCGAAGCGCGCGCGCAAGCCTTCGCGCGTGAGACGGGGACCTGGGTGTTCGGCCGCCTCGGTGCGACCGTCGTGCCAGGCATTCAGCGGTGGGAATTCGTCGTGGGTGAGGAGACGATGGCGCTGCAGGTCGACGACATCGTCGACGCCGTGCGGTCGATCATGGGCCTTCCACGGCGCGAAAGCGCGCGCACGACGAGAGCACGGACGTCGCGCTCGAAACGCGCACCATCGAAGCGGAGCGGGCTCGCGATCGGGCTGTAGTTAGCGGCTCGACTCCGGCGCGTCGGATGGGGCCAGGACCATCTCATCAACGTTCCTCACGAAACCGAACTTTTCATACAGTGGCTTACCATCAGGTGACGCGCCGAGGGTGAGGCGTGTGACCCCGCGTTCCTGAGCCCGTTCGATCGTCGCACGCACGAGCACGCTGGCGATGCCGCGCCTGCGCATGTGCGGGGCAACGTAAACGCCACGAAGACGCCCGTCGCCGGAAACGCCCGTATCCATCGGCCGTGGCAGCGACGTCGCAAGCGTGAGCGCGGCCATCCCGACGGCCGTTTCCCCCACGGTTGCGAGCCACGCGTGGACGAGCGGTGATCGGCGCCCGAGTTCCGCCTGAAAATAGGCGATACACCGCTCCGTAAACACGTCGCCGATGCCATCTCTGCGCTCGGGATGGCGTTCGCGTTCGGCGGCCACGCGAAGGATCGCGAGCGCGCGCGCATCGAGGGCCGTTGCCTGGTGAATTTCGAAGAGAAAAGGCGGCTCGTCCACAGGGGCAGAACTCCGACGCGTTTACGAAATTATGTAATAAAAGAGAATTAGGAGTATTCGTGCCAGATACCGTCTCACTCGAGATTGGCGGCCGCACGCTGATCATCGAGACGGGTGAACTAGCGAAGCAAGCCAACGGTTCCGCTCTCATCCGCTACGGCGACCACAACGTCGTCCTCGCCGCCGTCACCGCCTCCGAAAAACCTCGTGAAGGCATCGACTTCTTCCCGCTCACCTGCGATTTTGAGGAAAAGATGTACGCAGCCGGAAAAATTCCGGGCGGCTACATCAAGCGTGAGGGGCGCCCATCCGAACACGGCGTGCTCTCCGCGCGCCAGATCGACCGTCCGATCCGACCGCTCTTCCCCGAAGGCTTCCAGAACGACGTTCAGATCATCACGACGGTCCTTTCGATCGATCCCGAACTCGACGCCGACGTGCTCGCGGTTTGCGCCGCAGGCGCGGCACTCGCCGTCTCCGATATTCCCTTCGATAAAAACGTCGCCGCGGTTCGCGTCGGTCGTCACGACGGGAAGTTCATCATCAATCCGACGCTGCCACAGTACGAAACCGGCGGCATGGAGATCGTTGTCGCGGGCACGATGGATGCCGTGATGATGGTCGAGGGCGGCGGCCACGAACTGACCGAGGAAGATTTCCTTGGAGCCGTCGCATTCGCACACGACGAAATCAAGCGCATCGTCAAACAGATCGACGCGCTTGCGAAAAAGTACGGCAAGAAAAAGCGTACGTATCCGCTCAAGACCGTGGACGCGACGCTCAAAGCGTGGGTCGAAAAGACGTTCAAAAAAGACGTTGCCAAAGCGATGCGGATCATCGAGAAGGCCGAGCGGAACGCCGCCTTCGAGAAGCTCGGCAAAGACGAAGCGATCGCGCGCTGCAAAAAGACCGACGGCGCGATCCTCGAGATGCTTCAAGATCCGGCCAAATCGAAAGATTTCGGCAAGATCCTCAAGGGCATGGAAGAGGAAGAGCTACGCGTGATGGTCGTGGATGAAAAGATTCGTCCCGACGGTCGCAAAGCGGGCGACATCCGCGCGATCTGGTCGAAGGTTTCGTACCTTCCCAAAGTGCACGGTACCGGGCTTTTCCAGCGTGGCCAGACGCAAGTCCTCACCGCCGCAACGCTCGGCTCGATTTCAGACGAACAGCGTCTTGACGGAATCATGGCGATTCCGAACAAGCGCTACATGCACTACTACAACTTCCCACCGTATTCGGTCGGTGAGACGCGCCCGATGCGCGCTCCGGGAAGACGCGAAATCGGACACGGCGCGCTCGCCGAGCGTGCGTTGATTCCGATCTTGCCGCCCGAGGAAGAATTCCCATACACGCTGCGCCTCATCAGCGAAGTGCTCGAATCCAACGGCTCGTCGTCGATGGCGTCGGTCTGCGGTTCGACGCTCGCACTCATGGATGCGGGCGTGCCGATCAAGAAGCACGTTGCAGGCGTCGCAATGGGCCTGATCTTGCACGGCAAGAAGCACGCGATTCTCAGCGACATCCAGGGTCTCGAAGATGCGCTCGGCGAGATGGACTTCAAAGTCGCGGGAACCGTCGATGGCATTACCGCGATTCAGATGGATATCAAGGTCGCGGGCATCACGATCGAGATCATGCGCGAAGCCCTGGTCGAAGCGAAAAAAGCGAGACTGTTCATCATCGGCAAGCTCGCGGAAACGATCCCCGAAG
>JAYTXC010000211.1:0-1565 GCA_043743145.1 Rhodospirillales bacterium | reverse complement strand
CGCGTATGAACGAAAATTTGCTGTTTCGATCGTCAATCTCAATCGCGACGTGCCGTTCGGGAAGCGCGAGCTCGTCCTCGATCAAATCGTCGGCGGTTTACGGACGAACGAATCACCGACCGATCCCGCGTTCGGCGCGATAGTCGAATCGTGGTTCATTCGCTTCGAACTCGACGAACGAGACCCATCGTTACAGGCGGCGATCCACGAGATCGGCTCGCTCGATGGCGGATTCGCGATGGGTCTCCGCGCGTGGTTTCGCGCGTACGTCGAAGGCGAGAGCGAGCTCATGGAGGCCGCCCTCGCTTGGATTCGCGGTCAAACGATCGGTGCGGAGCACCGTTCGAAGTTGCGCGTTGCAGGCAAGGTTACGCCGGATTCCGCTTTTCGCCGACTCAAGGCGATCCTGCGGTTCACGCACGATGCCGGGTATCCCGGCGTCGTGATCTTGCTCGATGAGGCGGAATCGATCATGCGCCTACAATCGGGACAGCGTCTCGCCGCGTACACGTCGCTGCGCGAACTCATCGACACGTGCGAAGTCGATTTTCCATACAGCTTCTTTTTGTTTGCGGGCACGCAACCGCTTTTCGAAGATCCCGGTCGTGGCATCGCGAGTTACGAGGCGCTCTACCAACGCATTCGCAATCAGTCGAGTTCGAGCGAACGCGATCTGCGTCAAGCGATCATCCGTCTCGAAGAGCTCGACGCCTCATCCCTCGTTGCGGTGGCGAAACGGGTCCGCGATCTCCATGCGGCTGCATACGAATGGAACGCTGAAGCTGTCTTTTCTAATGCGGATATCGACGAATTCGTTATCGACGTAGCGACGCATTTCGGGCAGATCAGTCAAAAGCCGCGCGCGTTTCTTAAGGCGCTCGTCGATACGCTCGATGCGAAACAACAGGGTTTGGTCACGGGCAGCGCCGCTAAGGCGGTCGAGTCGGCGATGGCGATCGTGGAAGCGGGCGAGATGCCGCAACTCGAAGACGTGGTCCTCGCCGGAACGTGAGCGTAAATCCGTACTTAGATCTTCACGAATCCGTGCAGCGCTGGATCGACGAGCGCGGCTGGAAAGACTTCACGAAGATTCAAGCGGAAGCGATCCCCGCGATCCTCGGCGGTAATGGCGCGCTCCTCGTCGCGCCGACCGCCGGAGGGAAGACGGAAGCGGCGCTCTTACCGATCGTCTCGGCGATCTTGACCGATCGATCGCCACCGGTATCGCTGCTGTATATCGCACCGCTTCGGGCGCTTATCAACGATCAGGCCGGCCGCGCGGAGTTGCTCTTGCGCGACACACCGCTCAAATCCGCGTGGTGGCACGGCGATCTCACGCAAGCGCGCCGACAGGCGATCGCACGCGATCTTCCCGACGCGTTGTTAACGACGCCCGAATCGCTCGAAGTTCACCTGAGTTCGCCGACGTATCGTCAAGGCGCACTTTTGGGAAACGTTCGGTTCGTCTTGATCGATGAGATTCACGCCTTTGCAGAAACCGACCGCGGCGCGCAACTCGTTTCGCTTTTGGCTCGCCTCGAAGCATTAATGCATCGCCCCCTCAC